>NZ_JBEXDG010000072.1:0-49717 GCF_040605635.1 Dactylosporangium sp. NPDC005555 | reverse complement strand
CCACGTATTGCGGGGTGTTGTCCTCCGGGTTCCACTCGACCCCGTGCTGCAGCAGGTCCCACGCCTCGTTCGCGTAGTAGACCTCGTCGAACACCAGCTCTCTCGGATGGGACAGGTTCACCATCCGCAGCAGCAGCGCGATGCCGGTGACCAGCAGCGCCGCCAGCCAGAAGCCTGGCGTGGCGGGATCCGGCCGGGACAGCCGGCGACGCACTACGTCCGGCACGGTCCGCGCTTGCGACGTCATCCGGTGATCGTAAAGGCCGCGGGCCCGCCCGTCCGTCCCGGCAGGCACAGGACGCCGGGCAGGCCGGACAGCGGCAGGCCGGACAGCGGCAGGCCGGACAGCGGCAGGCCGGACAGCGGCGACGACGCCGTCAGTGCCGGCGGCTCACTTCAGCTGACCGGCGGTCAGGCCGGACTGCACCTGTCGCTGGAACACGAGGTACAGGATGAGCACCGGCAGCATCGCGATCGCCATACCGGCGAACAGTGCGCTGTAGTCGCCGGCATACCCCTGGTTGATGGCGAGCGCGGTGAGTCCCTGCGTCAGCACCCACTGCTTCTCCGCGCCCTCGCCCTGCATGAGGACGATCGGCAGCACGTACTGGTTCCAGTGGCCGAGCAGGTTGAAGATGCCGACACTGATCAGGCCCGGGCGGGCCATCGGCAGCATGATGCGGAAGAACAGGCCGAAGTGGGAGCAGCCGTCGACCATCGCGGCCTCGGCGACCGAGCTCGGCAGGGTCCGGAAGAACGCGGTGAGGAAGAAGACGGTGAAGGGCAGCGAGTAGGCGCTGTAGACCAGGATCAGGCCGAGGTGGGTGGAGAGCAGGCCGAGGTTCTTCACCACGAAGAACAGCGGCACGAGCGACAGGAAGACCGGGAACATCATCCCGCCGACGAACAGGAAGTACACCAGGCGGCTGCCGCGGAAGGTGTACCTGGCCAGTACATAGGCGGCCATCGCACCAAGGAGCATGGTGACGACCAGGGCGCCGGCGACGACGATCGCGGTGTTGAGGAAGTAGCGGCCGATGCTGGCCTCGGTCCAGGCCCGGCTCCAGTTGTCGAAGCGCAGCTTCGACGGCAGGCTCCACGCGCTGGTGAGGATCTCGTTGTCGTCCTTGAACGCGCTGAGGATCGCCCAGATCAGCGGGAACGTGGTCAGCACGGCCCAGCCGACGAGGAACGTGTGCGAGAAGGCGTTGACGACACCGAAGCGCCGTCTGGCGGGCGGGGCCGGCGGAGCGGGCCGAGCGGGGGGCTTCTCGAGCAGCGTCGTCACAGTTCGATCCGATCCCGCCGGGAGAGGCGCAGCGCGACGACGGCGATGGACAACGTCAGGAAGAACATCGTGACCCCGATCGCGGAGGCGTAGCCGAACTTGTACTCGCCCATCGCGGTGTCGTACAGCCGCAGACCGATGACGTCGGAGCTGTTGCCCGGGCCGCCCAGCGTGATGATCTGCACGACCGCGAACCCGTCGATGGCGAGGATCGCCAGGTACACCCATGCCACCTGGATCGTGTCCCACAGCAGCGGCACCGTGATCTTGCGCAGGGTCTCGCCGCGTTCGGCGCCGTCGAGCATCGCCGCCTCGTAGATCTCCCTCGGGATCGACTGCATGGCGGCGTT
Organism: Dactylosporangium sp. NPDC005555; assembly: GCF_040605635.1. NCBI lineage: Bacteria > Bacillati > Actinomycetota > Actinomycetes > Micromonosporales > Micromonosporaceae > Dactylosporangium > Dactylosporangium sp. NPDC005555. The sequence goes on along the minus strand of NZ_JBEXDG010000072.1, from coordinate 48,079 downwards.
GAAGAGCACGACGTAGAAGCCGACGTTGCTCCACACCATGACGGCCAGGACGCACCAGAAGGCGAGGTCCGGGACGCCGAGCCAGGGTTTCGCCAGGCCGTCGAGGCCGATCGCGCGCAGGAACCCGTTGAGGATGCCGCTGCGGGGGGCGTACACCTCCTTCCACAGCACGCCGATGATCGCCACCGACAGCACCTGCGGGAAGAAGTAGACGACGCGGTAGAAGGCGGCGCCGCGGACCCCGCGCACGCCGGCCTTGCCGGAGCGGCCGCCGACGCTGAGCATCGAGGCGAAGAACAACGCCAGCACGATCGTGACGATCGGCAGTGCCACGAGGATGATGGCGTTGTTCTTCAGCGCGTTCCACACGTAGTGGTCCTGCAGGAGCCGGCTGAAGTTCTCCGGTCCCACGTACCGGTAGGTCGGCGACAGTCCCCGCCAGTCGGTCAGCGAGATCTGGAACGCCTGCAGGTACGGCGAGATGACGAACACGGCGTACAGCGCCAGCGGCGGTACGAGAAATGTGAACAGGAACAGGCGCCGGCCGTGCCGCATGGGGTCAGCTCCGCTTGTACTTCGTGATCGAGGTGTCCTTGGCGATCTCGTCGGCGCCCTTCTGGCACGCCTCGACGAACTGCTGGGCGTTGATCCGCTTGGTGAAGAGGTCGCCGCAGGCCGCGTCGACGAGGTTGCGCTCCAGCTTGCGGTAGAAGGAGTTGTACACCCAGTTGAAGCCCTTGTCGCCGGACGCCTTGAGCGCCTTGGTGACGCTGGTGAGGCCGGGCGGCAGCTCGACGCCTTCCTCGGCGCCCGCGACGCAGGTCAGGCTGGACGTCTTCTTCGTGAAGTCCGCGGCGCCCTTCTTCGACAGCATGATGCGCATGAGCTCCATGCCGCCGTTGGCGTTCTTGGCCTTGGCCGGCACGATGTACGGCTCACCGGCCGTCCCCCGCAGCGCCTCGAACGGCAGCTTGTCCGACGAGCTCAGGCTGGGCGTCGGCGCGATCGCCATCTTGAACGCGGGCGGCGTGACCTTCTTCTGCTCGCTCTCCAGCCACGAGCCGCAGGAGAGGAAGACGGCGTTGCCCTTCGACCACTCGGTCTGCGACTGGATGTGGTCCAGGCCCTCGGAGCCCGGCAGGATGAACCCGTCGACGGCGAGCTGCGAGTACGCGTCGGCGGCGGCCTTGATCGCCTCGTGCTTCCACGCGTTGGGCTCGAGGTTGTCGATGGCGAGCAGGACCTCGGGTCCCGCCATCTTCGCCGCCGCGGACAGGATCGGCCAGCTCATGTAGCGCGGGTGTTTGCCCTGGTACGTCCACGGCGCGATGCCGGCCGCCTTGATGGTCCTGCAGAGGGCGATCATCTCGTCCCAGGTCTTCGGATACTGCCAGCCCTTGTCGGCGAGGAGCTTCTCGTCGAACCAGATGCCGTAGGCGGTGTAGGCGTAGTTGAGCGCGAACACCTTGCCGTTGTAGGTGCCGGGCAGCAGGGACCCCGGCAGCAGGGTGTCACGGACCTTCTTGCCCGCGATGTCGAGGCTCGGCGCGTCGAGCAGCGGCGAGAGGTCGGCGAGCGCGTTCTGCGAGACGAGCCCGTTGAAGTCGATCTGCGACGCGCCGGAGTTGTTGACCATGTCGGGCGGGCTGCCGTCGACGAACCGCGGCTGCAGCGTCTTGCCGATCTCCTGGGTGGCGGAGTGCTTGATCTCCGCCTTCGGGTATTTCTCCTTGTACATGGCCTCGTGCGCCTTGGCGTAGTCCTCGCCGAAGCCACCGTTGAAGATGACGACCTCGAGCGGGGCGTCGTCCTTGACGCCGAGCGGGTTGACGTTGGTCTTGTCACCCTCGGCGGACTTGGTGTCCCCGCCGCCGCCGCCCGTGGCACAGGCGCTCAACGCGGCCGGGGCGGTGGCCAGCAGCGCGGCGGTGGCCGTCGTCTGCAGGACGCCCCTGCGGGTCAGCGTGTTCATCCTTCGTGCTCCTTCGTTGGGGGTCGAGGGGGCGCTCGTTGCCACCGAGGATGAAGGTTTCCAACGGAACTTTCAAGAGTAGGAAGGTTCCTGCCACCATGATCAGGCCAAATATTGATGAAATGTTGCCCCTCATGCCGTCAGCCGCGTGTGTACGGCGTTGCTGACCGGCACCCCGGTGAGCGCGGCGATCGCGAGGACGACCGCGCCGGCTGCGCCGTCGCGCGCCTCGGCGGGCTCGACCCGGAACCGCCGGCTCACCCCGGCGCGGACCAGATCCGCGACGGGCCCGGCGGTGAGCAGTACCGACCCGGCGAGCACGACCGTCTCCGCGCCGCCCCCGGCGACGGTGCCGAGGGAATGCAGCAGGTGCGCGGCCGCCTCCTCCACGATGGCCCGGGCCACCGCGTCGCCGTCGAGCGCCGCCTGCCCGACCAGGGGTGCGAGGAGGCCGAGCTCGGCCGGCGGGCGTCGGTAGGCGACCCGGACGAGCGCCTGGGCCCGCTCCTGCGGGTCCGTGCCCGCCGGTGTCCGCAGCATCGCGATCGCGGGTTCGGTGCCCGCCGGCGACCCTGGCATCGCGGTCGCGGGTTCGGTGCTCGCCGGTGTCCGCAGCATCGCGATCGCGGGCTCGGTCAGGCCGGTCGCGGGGCCGCGTCCGTCCAGCGCCCGCAGCACCGCGCGCAACGCCTCGCGGCCCTGCCACACCGCTGAGCCCTCGTCGCCGAGCAGCCATCCATAGCCGTCGCAGCGTCGGTGCGGCACGCGGTCGCGGAACGCCACGGCCGCGGCTCCGGTGCCCGACAGCAGCAGCAGGCCGTCCTTTCGCGGGGTGCCCGCGGCGAAGGCGACCTCCAGGTCGGTGACGCTGCGCGGCGCACCGGACAGCCCGGCGGCGTGCCACGCCTCCTCGGCCGCCGCGCGGGCCTCGGCCCGTCCCGCCGAAGCGGCACCAGCCGCGCCGACCACCCCCGCCGCCACCGAAGCGGGGTCGATGCCTCGCAGGGCCTCACGGAGCGCCTGCTCCAGGGCCTGCGCCGGGCGGCCGCCGCTGGAGTTCTGATTCGCCCCGGACGAGCGGCCACGCCCCAGCACCACGCCATCGGCGGTCGCCACTACGCAACGGGTGCTGGTGGCGCCCGCGTCGATGCCGGCAACCAAAGGTGCGTGCACCGGAACACCGTACTGCATTGACGAAAAGGTCGGGAGAACGGAAACTTTCCCACATGAAGGTGAGCCGGCAGTCCGCCGAGGGCGGCGCCACGTCCACCGCGGTGAAGATCCGAGGGCTGCTGCCCTCGCTCTCCCCGGCGGAGCAACGCGTCGGACGGATCGTCGCCGAGGAGTCCGCCACAGCGGCCCAGCTGACGATCACGGAGCTGTCGAAGCGCGCCGAGACGTCGGAGACGACCGTCATCCGATTCTGCCGCGCCATCGGCTTCTCCGGCTATCCGGAGTTGCGGCTCAGACTGGCCGCCGAGGCAGGACGGGCACAGGACGAAGGCGGCCCCGGCGAGGCACCCGGCAGCGACATCAGCCAGACCGACGACCTCGCGACCGTCGTCAAGACGATCGCGTTCGCCGACGCCAGGGCCGTCGAGGACACCGCCGCCCAGCTCGACCTGGAGATCCTGCAGCAGGTGATCGACGCCGTCGCCGCCGCGCGCCGGGTCGACATCTACGGTGTCGGCGCCAGCGCGTTCGTCGCCCGCGACTTCCAGATGAAGCTGCACCGCGTCGGCCTCGTCGCCTACACCTGGTCGGACCTGCACCTGGCGCTCACCAGCGCGGCGCTGCTCGACGAGCGCGACGTCGCCATCGGCATCTCCCACACCGGCACGACCGTCGACACGATCGAGGCGTTCGGTGAGGCCGGCAGGCGCGGCGCCACGACCGTCGCGCTCACCAACTTCCCCAAGTCGCCGATCACCCGCATCGCCGACCTGACCCTCACCACCGCAGCCCGCGAGACCACGTTCCGCTCCGGGGCGATGGCCAGCCGGCTGGCGCAGCTCACCGTCGTCGACTGCGTCTTCGTGGGTGTCGCCCAGAAGACGTACGCACAGACGAAAGCGGCCGTGGAGAAGACCCGCGAGGCGGTCCGCAGCCGGCGGGTGCGACCGGAACGAGGACCCTGGTGACCGTTTCGCCCCCGATCGCCCCGACGGAGGAACGCAACGCGCGGACCCATCAGATCGACCAGCTGCCCACGCTGCAGCTCCTCGAACTGATCAACGCCGAGGACGCGACCGTCGCGGCCGCCGTCGCCGCGGTGCTTCCCGACCTCGCGTCGGCCGTCGACGGCTGTGTGGACGCGCTGCGCTCCGGCCATCGGCTGCACTACTTCGGTGCCGGCACGTCCGGCCGGATGGCGGTGCTCGACGCCACGGAGCTGCGCCCCACGTACGGTGTGGAGCCCGGCCATGTCGTCGCGCACCTCGCCGGTGGGACCCGCGCCCTCACCGACGCCGTCGAGGCCGCCGAGGACGACGCCGAGACCGGTTTCGCGACCGCCGTCGAGGTCCTCACCGCCGGCGACGTCGCGGTCGGCATCACCGCCAGCGGCGGCACCCCCTTCGTCGGCGGCGCGCTGCGGGCCGCCCGCGACCGCGGCGCGCGCACCGTCCTGCTGTCCGCCAACCCGAACGCGGCGCTCGCCCCCTACGCCGACATCCACCTCGCCGTCGACACCGGTCCCGAGGTGGTCACCGGTTCGACCCGGATGAAGGCGGGCACCGCGCAGAAGCTCGTGCTCAACGCGTTGTCGACCGCGGTGATGGTCCGGCTGGGCCGCACGTACTCCAACCTGATGACCGACATGGTCGCCAGCAACGCCAAGCTCCGCGTGCGCCAGGTCCGCATGCTGGTCCAGGCGACCGGCCTGCCCGCCGACACCTGCCAGGCCGCCCTCACCGCCGCCGGCGACGAGGCGAAGGTGGCGCTGCTGACGCTGCTCACCCGCGCCGACGTCACCGAGGCCCGCCGCGCCCTGCGCGCCGCCGGCGGCGTCGTCCACCGCGCCCTGCACACGGTCCGATAACGCATTTTAATTGGTTGGCTTTCTGGTGGGCCGGGCTTATCGTTGAACATGTCAACGCGACAAAGACACTTTCAAGGGGAGTCACGATGAGGACCTGGACCGCACCGGCACCGCAAGCCCGGCAGCTGCCGGCGCTCGCTGCCGCGCTGCCCATGGCCCCCGTCGCCCATTGGGATGCCATGCCGATGCCGCACATCGCGGGACGGTGCAGAGGCTAGATTCTTCAGCCTCCCCGCCGCCCGCCCCTTCCCAGGGACCGGGCGGTTTTTCTTTCCCCATAGGGGCGTAGCTCAACTGGTTGAGCGTCGGTCTCCAAAACCGAAGGCTGCAGGTTCGAATCCTGTCGCCCCTGCGCGCCATTGTGTTCATTGAAAACTCCACAGCGGATGGCATTTTTCGGGAACGACCGGCTTGGTGACCGGACCTGGTTTGGGGCCAGGATGCGCGGGGTTCGATTCCCCGGTTCCCGACGTGTTCCATGGGGTTGTAGCTCAGTCGGTAGAGCGTCGGTCCGGCAGACCGAAGGCCCGGGGTTCGAGTCCCCGCCTCTCCACGTTCGTCGTGTTGCTGCTGACCTTGGGGGCTCGGCTAACGGCAGGCCACGAGGTTTTGGTCCTCGCTGTGGGGGTTCGAGTCCTCCGCCCCCAGCTTCACCCATGCCCGGGTAGCCCAACGGAAGAGGCGTCGCGCTCAGATCGCGGAGGTTCAGGGTTCGAATCCCTGGCCGGGTACGCAAGCCCTGTCGGTCCAGTCAGGAGTGGACGCCGCTCTGTCAAGGCGGAGATCGCCGGTTCAAATCCGGTACGGGGCGCTGGTTTCAACCACGGGTTGAGCACTGGTGTGCAGCGTCGCTTTGCAAGCATCGCCTGCTCGGTTCGATCCCGAGTCGATCCACGCGGTTTTCATGCAGTTTTCCGGTCGACGGGCTGTGGCGCAGCTTGGTAGCGCGCGCGCTTCGGGTGCGCGAGGTCGTGGGTTCGAATCCCGCCAGCCCGACGGTTTCATCCATGCCTGTGTAGCTCAACGGAAGAGCACCTGCCCTACAAGCAGATTGTCGGGGGTTCAAATCCCTCCGCAGGTACGCACCGACAATGCTCCATGGCGTTCGTGGTGTACCGGCTGTGCACACCAGGTCGTGGCCCTGGTGGTCCGGGTTCAACTCCCGGCGATCGCTCTCCATGCCATCCGCTGTGGCCGTTTTCGCTACGTGGGTACGGGCGCTGGCTGCCCGGCCGCCGCTCATAACGGCGGTGTGCCCGGATCGACACCGGGACCCACGACCATGCACCGCTGCCCGGCCTCCATCCCACCTCTTTCCCATGATCCGGAAGACTTTATGTCGCCAGAGCAGCACAAACTCTTCCGGATCATCAAGAACCCCCAGCCAACTGACGCCGGCGGGCAGTGTCAGGCGGCGGTGCCCGTGGTGTTGTCGGGGGCGCTCAGGACCTCGAGGAGGCCGAGCATGCTCAGCACGCGGCGCACGCCCGGGCTGGGGTTGACGATATACAGGTCGCTGTTGCTGCTGCGGGCGTGGGCCCTGGCGCCGACCAGCTTGCCGATGCCGGTCGAGTCGATGAAGGCCACGAGGCCCAGGTCGACCTCGACCGCGGTGGCGCGGACGTCGTCGATGGCGCGGTGCAGGATGGTGCGGAGCTGGGCGACGTTTTCGAGGGTCACCTCGCCCGCCACCCTGACCCTGATCGCCTGGTTGGGCAAGGGGTCGACCGTGATGTGCAGTTCCGGGAATACGGCGAAACGATCGACCTGGTTCATCTGGCTCACCTTCTCGCAATCAGAGCCGGTCTCATGATACGGGTTGCGAGCCGGTCCCGCATCCATCGAAAGATCGATCGTGCCGCGGATCTGGTCAGGCCACGCCGGTGGGGCGGAACTGGACGCTGACGCGGGGGCCGACGGGGCGGGCGGTCTTGGGGATGGCGTGCTCCCAGGTGCGCTGGCAGGAGCCGCCCATGACGACGAGGTCGCCGTGGCCGAGGGGGAAGCGGATGCTGTCGCCGCCGCCGCGCGGGCGCAGCAGGAGTGTGCGGGGGGAGCCGAAGGAGACGATCGCGACCATCGTGTCGAAGCGGGCGCCCCGGCCGATGGTGTCGCCGTGCCAGGCGACGCTGTCGCGGCCGTCGCGATACAGGCACATGCCGGCGGTGACGAAGGGCTCGCCGAGCTCCTCGACGTAGTGCCGGGTCAGGTCGCGGCGGGCCTCGGTGAGCAGGGGGTGCGGGAGCTCGTCGCGCTCGCCATACCACCGCAGGAGGCGGGGGACGTCGACGACGCCGTCATACATCTTGCGGCGCTCGGCGCGCCAGTCCACATCGCTGAGCAGCACGGAGAGGACCGGGTCGGAGCCGAGCACCCAGCCGGGCAGATGGTCGACCCAGGCGCCGCGGCTGAGCTCGTGGCGCACCATCCCGCCGGTGAGCGGCCCCACCGCGGGCATGACCGTGTCCAGCATCGAGGGCTGGTACGCGAGCTCCATCATGCGACCGAGTTTACACCCGCCTTCGAACAAACGTACGATCAACGCGCCCAACTCTCAAGGCCGTATCGTATGGGTCACCATGAGTAGCCGGAAGATCGACCGCACCTACGATCTCGACGCGGACGCCGTGCGGGTGACGGGATGCGCGCAGGCGCGGGCGGTGCTGCGCAGCACGGACACGGTCCAGGCGGGCCTCGGCGTGGAGACGGTGGAGAAGCTGCCCCCGAGCATCCGCCGCCCGGTGCTGTACCGCGACGGCGAGGAGCACCGCGAGCACCGCAGGCGGACCGCGAAGTACTTCACCCCGAGGCGGGTCGACGAGCGCTACCGCGAGCTGATGGAGCGGGCGGCGGACCAGCAGCTCGAGACCCTGAAGGCGGCGCAGACCGCGGACCTCGCGAAGCTCAGCTTCAAGATGGCGATCGAGGTCGTGTGCGCGGTGATCGGCCTGACCGAGAGCCGCCCGGGGCTGGACAGGCGTCTGGACAGGTTCTTCCCGGAGAAGTTCGGCAAGCCGGGGTTCACCAGCATCGACGGCGTCTACTGGGTGCTGAAGCAGAACGTCCAGTTCCTCGGCATCTACCTCGCCGATGTGCGTCCCGCCGTCAAGGTCAGGCGCAGGCAGCGACGCGACGACCTCATCTCGCACCTGATCGACGAGGGCTGCCGCGACGGCGAGATCCTGGGCGAGTGCCTGACCTTCGCCGCGGCCGGCATGGTCACCACCCGGGAGTTCGTCAACATGTGCGCGTGGCACTTCTTCACCGACGATGCCCTGCGCGACCGGTACACCAGCGGCGACGGGAACACGAGAGTGGCGCTGCTGCACGACCTGCTCCGCCTCGAACCCGTCGTCGGCAACCTGAAACGGCGATCGACCGCAGGGATCCAGAACATCCCCGAGGGCGCCCTGATCGACATCGACGTCAGCACCGCAAACCTGGAGGAGACGGTCGACGGCCCGGGCCTGTCGTTCGGCGACGGCCCGCACAAGTGCCCCGGCGCCTACGTGGCGATCCAGGAGGCCGACATCTTCCTCAGCAAGCTCTTCGCCATGAACAACCTTATGATGGTCAAACCACCGCGCGTCACGCTGAAACCGGATATTTCCAGCTATGAGCTCCGGGACTTCGTGATCACCGTGCGACCGCAAGGCTAGACGACGGCGCCGGCGCCAGCGACACGGCCGTCGGGTCCTCGATCATCCGCTCGACCACGACGCCGGCCCCGCCGCGCGCGGCGGCGGTGAAGCCCAGGTGCGACGCGACGAAGTGGCAGCGGGCCGCGGTGCTCGCGACCGCCATCCGCGCCAGATTCGCCTGCGCGGACGGGATGAGATGGTCGGCGAGCTCGGCGAAGTAGCCGCCGAGCACGATCACCCGCGGGTTGAAGAGGTTGACCAGGATCGCGCCGCCGTGCCCGAGCCACCGCCCGACCTCCGCGACGGCCGTCGCCACCGCCTTGTCGCCGCGGCCGAGCCGGCGCAGCACCTCGGCCACCCGCTCCTCGGGGTCGGGGATGGGGCCCTGCTCCAGCCCGTAGGCGACGTCGGGGGTGGCGCGGCGGACCAGCTCGGCGAGGCCGACCTTGGTCTCCCAGCAGCCGACGCGCCCGCACCCGCACAGGTCGCCGCCCGGGTCCAGGGGCAGGTGGCCGACCTCGCCGGAGAAGCCGTCGGCGCCGCGCAGGAGCCGGCCGTTGACGATGACGCCCCCGCCGACGCCGACCTCACCCGTGAGATAGACGAGGTCGTCGGTGCCGGCGGCGACCCCCCACGTGTATTCGGCGAGCGCGGCGAGGTTGGCGTCGTTGTCCACGCCGATCCACAGGTCGGGGTCGAGGCCGTGGGCGAGCCGGGTGGCGACCGGGACGTCGCGCCAGCCGAGGTTGGGGGCGAGCACGACGACGCCGCGGGCCACGTCGACGAGGCCCGGCACGGCGACGGTCAGCCCGACCGGCGTCACGCCGCGGCGGACGAGCTCGGCGAGGGTGCGCTGGGCGGCCTGGGTGAGGTCGTCGAGGCAGCGCTCCACGTCGCGGCCCTTGGCGTCGAAGCTGACCCGCTTCTCGATCACGGTGCGTCCGGTGAGGTCGCTGCCGTGCACCGCGAGGTAGTCGACGTTGATCTCGATGCCGACGGCGCCGACGTCGGGGGACAGGGCGATGCCTCGGCCGGGGCGTCCGGCGCTGCCGGAGTGCTCGGTGCCGATCTCGCGCACGAGGCGGCGGCTCAGCAGCTCGTCGACGAGGCTCGACACGGTCGCCTTGTGCAAGCCGGTTGCGGCGGCGATCGCGGCCCGGGACCGGGGCCCGTTGGTGCGGATGTGCCGCAGGGTCCGGCTCAGGTTGGCCCGGCGCAGGGCGAGCTGATCGGTGGGCTCGTCGACGGAACCGGCGCCGGCCCGCTCCTTGCTAGCCATCGAACGACCCCCATCTGAAGAGCATCGACGCAGCTCATTCGTCTGTCAGTCCGACGAATCAACCACGAAACATCCCGGCAACACCAGACCTGCGGGCAACGAATCCAGAACGTTTCGAAACTCGTTTCAGCTGCCGTGTCGAGGTGCCCACGATCCAACGCGCGAACCCCACGCGACTGCACACAACCGCGCGGGGCCGTTTCCAGTGACACCCGTTGACTTCTCGGTAGCATGTCTGCAACATTTGGGCCAACGCTGTGCAAGATTCCAACAAGCTTTCGTCAGAGTGAAGCCACTCTCCGCAACTCGCAGCGTGACCGGTCCGCCAACAGGTCACGCGGAGAGGCCCGCCGTGCCCGTCCGTGCGCCGCCCATCCCTGCCACACCGAACTGTGCAGCACCTGGTCCCTCAGTGGAGCCGCCAACTCCCCGCACCGCGCACACCCCCCCGCCTGACAAAAGGATCGCGATGAGTAAGAGGCACGTGACGCGAAGGGTGCTCTCGGCGTTCGCCGTGGCAGCCCTGGTCGCGGTTACGGCGCACACGCTGCCGGCGCAAGCCGCCGGTGGCCCCAACCTGGCCAGCGGCCGACCCGCCACGTCGAGCAGCACGAACGGCGCCAACGGCATCGGCAACATCAACGACGGCAACCAGGCCACCTACTGGGAGAGCGCCAACAACGCCTTCCCGCAATGGGCGCAGATCGACCTGGGCAGCGCGAAGAACATCGACCAGATCAAGCTGAAGCTGCCCAACGACACCGCCTGGGCGACGCGGACGCAGACCCTGTCGGTGACCGGCAGCCAGGACGGCACCTCGTTCAGCACGATCGCCGGTTCGCTGGGGTACAGCTTCAACCCGGCCCAGCAGAACACCGTCACCATCGACTTCCAGGCGTCGAACACCCGGTACGTGCGGATCAACGTCACCGCCAACACCGGCTGGCCGGCCGCGCAGATCTCCGAGTTCGAGATCTACGGTGTCGCGTCGTCGAGCACCAACCTCGCCGCGGGCAAGACGTTCTCCTCCAGCAGCACCAACGCCTCCTACACGGCCGCGAACGCCGGCGACGGCAACCAGGCCTCCTACTGGGAGAGCAGCGGCGCGCTGCCGCAGTGGCTGCAGGTCGACCTGGGCTCGGCCGTGCCGGTCAGCTCCGTCGTGCTGAAGCTGCCCACCAACTGGGGCACCCGCAGCCAGACGCTGACCCTGCAGGGCAGCACCACCGGCACCACGTTCACCAACATCCTGGGCTCCGCGTCCTACGAGTTCAACCAGGGCACCGGCAACACGGTCACCATCCCGTTCACCCAGCTGACCACCCGCTACATCCGGGTGAGCGTCTCGGCGAACACGGGCTGGACCGCCGCGCAGTTGTCCGAGCTCGAGGTCTACGGCCCGTCGACCGGTGACACGCAGGCGCCGACCGCCCCGTCGAACCTGGCCTACACCCAGCCGGCGAGCGGCCAGATCAAGCTGACCTGGACCGCCTCGACGGACAACAGCGGCTCGATCGCGGGTTACGACGTCTACGCCAACGGTGCGCTGCGCACCAGCGTCGCGGGCGGCGTGCTGACCTACACCGACTCGCAGCCCGACACCGCCACGGTGCAGTACTTCGTGAAGGCCCGCGACGCGGCCGGCAACCAGTCGGCGCAGAGCAACACCGTCACCCGCACCGGCACCGTCGTGGACACGCAGGCGCCGACCGCCCCGTCGAACCTGGCCTACACCCAGCCGGCGAGCGGCCAGATCAAGCTGACCTGGGGCGCGTCCACGGACAACAGCGGCTCGATCGCGCGCTACGACATCTACGCCAACGGCTCCTACCGGGCCAACGTGGCCGGCACGGTGCTCACGTACACCGACAACCAGCCCGACACGGCGACGGTGGCCTACCAGGTGAAGGCGGTCGACGGCGCCGGTAACAACTCGGCGGCCAGCAACACCGTCACCCGCACCGGCACCGGCAACCCGCCGACCGGCACCAACCTCTCGGTGAACAAGCCGGTCACGGCCAGCGGCTCGATCTTCACGTTCGTCCCGGCCAACGCCGTCGACAACAGCGTCACCACCTACTGGGAGGGCGCTGGTGGCTTCCCGGCCACCCTGACCTCCAACCTGGGTGCGAACGCCGACATCAGCAAGATCACGCTGAAGCTCGACCCCAGCTCCTCGTGGGGTGCCCGGACCCAGAACATCGAGGTCCTCGGCCGTGAGCAGAGCGCGTCCGGCCTCACCAGCCTGGTGCCGGCCCGTGACTACCGCTTCGACCCGGCCACCGGCAACAGCGTCGACATCACGCTGACCGCCCGCGTCGCGGACGTCCAGCTGAAGATCAACTCCAACACCGGTGCGCCGAGCGGGCAGATCGCCGAGTTCCAGGTCTTCGGTGTCGCGGCGCCGAACCCGGACCTCGTCGTCACCGCCATCAGCAGCTCGCCGGCGAATCCGATCGAGACCGACGCGATCAGCCTCACCGCCACGGTGAAGAACCAGGGCACCGCGGCGTCGGGCGCGACCAACGTCAAGTTCTACTTCGGCACCACGCTCCTCGGCACCGCGAACGTCGCGGCGCTCGCGGCCGGTGCGCAGGCCAACGTCACCGCCAGCATCGGCGCCCGTGACGCCGGCTCGTACACGCCGATCGCGAAGGTCGACGAGGGCAACGCCGTCGTCGAGCAGGACGAGTCGAACAACACCTTCACCGGGTCGGCGTTCACCGTCGCGCCGGTGCAGACCTCCGACCTGCTCGCGTCGCCGTCCGGCTGGTCGCCGAGCAACCCGTCGGCGGGCAACACCGTCACGTTCTCCGTCGCCATCAAGAACCAGGGCACGCAGAACTCGGCCGGTGGCGCGCACGGCATCACGGTGACCGTCAAGGACGCCACCAGCGGCGCGACCGTCAAGACGCTGACCGGCTCCTACACCGGCGTGATCAACGCCGGCGCCACCACCGCCCCGGTCAACCTGGGCACGTGGGTCGCGGCCAACGGCAAGTACACGGTGACCACGGTGATCGCCGCGGACACCAACGAGCTGTCGGTCAAGCAGGCGAACAACACGAGCACCACGTCGTTCTTCGTCGGCCGCGGCGCGAACATGCCGTACGACATGTACGAGGCCGAGGACGGCACCGTCGGCGGCGGCGCGACCGTCGTCGGACCGAACCGCACCGTCGGCGACATCGCCGGTGAGGCGTCGGGCCGCAAGGCCGTCAACCTGAACAGCACCGGCAACTACGTCCAGTGGACCACCAAGGCGCAGACGAACACCCTCGTCGTGCGGTTCTCGATCCCGGACAACACCAACACCACGCTCAACATCTACGTCAACGGCACGTTCCTGAAGAACATCCCGCTGACGTCGAAGTACGCGTGGCTGTACGGCAACGAGACGGCGCCGCAGAACTCCGGCACCGGCCCGCGCCACATCTACGACGAGGCGAACGTCCTGCTCGGCACCACGGTCGCGGCCGGTGCCACGATCAAGCTGCAGAAGGACGCCGCCAACACCGGCCCGATCGCGGTCGACTTCATCAACCTCGAGCAGGCCACGGTCATCCCGAACCCGGACCCGGCGAAGTACATCGTCCCGGCCGGCTTCACCCACCAGGACGTGGACAACGCCCTGAGCCAGGCCCGGCAGAGCAGCACCGCGCTCGGTGTCTACCTGCCGCCCGGCGACTACCAGACGGCCAGCAAGTTCCAGGTCTACGGCAAGGCGCTCAAGGTCATCGGCGCCGGCCCGTGGTTCACCCGGTTCTACGCACCGTCCACGCAGGACAACACCGACGTGGGCTTCCGGGCCGACTCGACCGCCAACGGTTCGACGTTCTCCGGCTTCGCGTACTTCGGTAACTACATCATCCGCAACGACGGTCCCGGCAAGGTCTTCGACTGGTCCAACGTGGCCAACATGACGATCGACAACATCTGGACCGAGCACATGGTCTGCATGTACTGGGGCGCCAACACGGACTTCGTGACGATCAAGAACTCGCGGATCCGGGACACCTTCGCCGACGGCATCAACATGACCAACGGCAGCACCAACAACCTGGTGACCAACAACGACGCCCGCTCGACCGGTGACGACGCGTTCGCGTTGTTCTCGGCGATCGACGCCGGTGGCTCCGACGAGAAGGACAACATCTACGAGAACCTGTCCACGACCCTGACCTGGCGTGCCGCCGGGCTCGCGGTCTACGGCGGGTACGCGAACACGTTCCGGAACATCTACATCGCGGACACCCTGGTCTACAGCGGCATCACCATCAGCTCGCTCGACTTCGGCTACCCGATGAACGGTTTCGGCGCGAGCCCGCCCACCCAGTTCTCGAACATCTCCGTCGTCCGCGCCGGCGGCCACTTCTGGGGCAGCCAGGTCTTCGGAGCCATCTGGGTGTTCTCCGCATCCAAGGTGTTCCAGGGCATCCGGGTCAACGACGTGGACATCATCGACCCGACCTACTCCGGTATCATGTTCCAGACGAACTACGTCGGCAGCTCCCCGCAGAACCCGATCACGGACACCATCTTCACGAACGTGTCGATCTCCGGCGCCCAGCGCTCCGGTGACGCGTTCGACGCGAAGTCCGGCTACGCGATCTGGGCGAACGAGCTGCCGGAAACCGGCCAGGGTCCCGCCCGGGGCGCGGTCACGTTCAACAACCTGACGCTGACGAACAACTACATCAACATCAGGAACCTGAACCCGACCCTGCTCGTCATCACCGTCAACCCGTAACACCCGCTGGAAAAGGGGCCGTCGGCGAGAGCCGGCGGCCCCTTCACATCGCCCGGGCCAGGCGGCGGACCCCTTCGCGGAGCTGGTCCGGTGCGGCGGCGGCGAACGTCAGCCGCAGATACGCGCCGTCCGGCTCGGCCGCGAACCACGGCCGTCCGGGAAACACCACCACCTGCTGCGCCGCGGCCGCGTTGGTGACCTCGACGTCGTCCGCGCCCTGCGGGAGCCGGGCCCAGACATGCAGCCCACCGGCCGGGACGGTTTCCGTTCGCAGCGTCGGTACCCGTAAAGCCAGCTCCTCGAGGAGCACCGCACGACGGATACGCAGCTGGGCGCGCAACGCCTTGAGGTGCCTTGACCACGCCGGCGACGTCACCAGATCGAGCGCCGCCTGCTGCAACGGCCCCGAGACGAAGAAGTCGTCGAGGACCCGGGCCGCCCGCAGCCGCGCGCCGGCCGCCCCGCGCGCCCCGATCGCCGCGACCCGCAGCCCGGGCGCCGCGGACTTCGTCAGCGACCGCAGATACACCACGTGCCCGTGCGGGTCGTCGGCGACGAGCGGTCGCGGCGGGTCGTCGTCGATCGCCAGGTCCCGCGCGTAGTCGTCCTCGAGGAGGAACGCGCCCGCCGTCTCCACCGCCGCCATCACGTCCGGCCGGCGGGCCGCGGACAGCGTCGCGCCGTGCGGGTTGGCATACAGCGGCTGGCAGTAGAACAGTCGCGCGCCGGTGCGCCGGAAGGCCGCCTCGAGCAGGTCCGGGCGCACGCCCTCGGTGTCGGTGGGCACCGGCACGACCCGCAGCCCGGCGGCCCGCGCGGCGGCGAGCGCGCCGAGGTAGGTCGGTGCCTCCACGAGGATCGGGTCACCGGGCGCGCACAGCGCCCGGAACGCGGTGGACAGCGCCGACTGCCCGCCGGGGCAGATGATCACGTCCTCGGCCCGCAGCGCGCCGCCGGACGTGCGGGCGAACCAGGCGCGCAGGTCCTCGCGCCCTTCCACGGGACCGCGCTGCCACGCCGCCGGGTGCCGGGCCGCCCGCGCGAGGGCCGCGCCGAGCGCCGCCGCCGGCTGCAGGGCCTCGTCGAGGTAGCCGCTGGACAGCGGGATCATGCCGGGCCGCGGCACCGCCAGGAGCGCCTGCATCGCGTCCTCGCCGGGCGGCCGGGCGCCGAGCGCGATCGACTGCCAGCCCAGGTCCTGCCGCTGCGGGGCCCCCGGTCCGCGCAGGACGAAGGTGCCGCGGCCCGGCTGGGCGTCCAGCACGCCCTCGGCGGCCAGCGCGCGGATCGCCCGGGTCACGGTCACCGGCGACGCCTGGTGGCGGGCGCTGAGCTCCCGCACCGTCGGCAGCCTCGACCCCGGCGTGCCCGTGGTGGCGAGGGCCCGGAGATCTTGGATAACGCGGGCGGCTGCGTTATCGTCATTCATGAAGGACAAGAATAGCGTTACTCCCGCCGGTACGGTAACGGGCATCGTGCTGGGGCTGCTCGGCGTCCTGTCGTTCAGCTTCTCGCTGCCTGCCACCAGGGTCGCCGTCGGCGACCTCGACCCGTGGTTCGTCGCGTTCGGCCGGGCAGTCGGCGCCGGGCTGCTCGCCCTCGGGTATCTCGCCGTCACCCGCGCGCCGCGCCCCACCCCGGGCCAGTGGCGGCGGCTCGCGGTCGTGGCACTCGGCGTCGTCGTCGGCTTCCCGCTCTTCACGTCGCTCGCCCTGGTGACCAGCACCGCCTCGCACGGCGCGGTCGTCATCGCGCTGCTGCCCGCCATCACCGCCGGGTTCGCGGTCCTGCGCAGCGGCGAGCGTCCCACCCCGGCGTTCTGGCTCGCGGGCGGCGCCGGTCTCGTCGCGGTGCTGGTATTCCTCGTGGCCAGCGGCGCGGTCCGCGGCTCCGTCGGTTTCGCCGACCTGTTCCTGCTCGCCGCCGTCGCGCTGTGCGGCCTGGGCTACGCGGAGGGCGGCGCCCTGGCCCGCGACCTCGGCGGCGCCCGCACCATCTGCTGGGCCCTGGTCCTGTCGCTGCCCGTCACCACCGCCGTGACCGTGGTCTCCGTCGCGGTGCGGCCGCCGCACGCGTCGACGGCCGCCTGGACCGGGTTCGCCTACGTCACCGTGATCTCCATGTTCCTGGGGTTCTTCGCCTGGTACTCGGGGCTGGCCCGCGGCGGGGTCGCGAAGATCGGCCAGCTGCAGCTGTCGCAGCCGGTGCTCACCCTCGCCTGGTCGGCGCTGCTGCTGCACGAGTCGGTGCCGGCCGCCGCGATCGTCGCCGCGCTCGCTGTACTGGCGTGCGTCGCGCTCACCCAGCGGCTGCGCACCGTCACGCCGGCCAGGCCGATTGACGACATTGGCCACTACGCGACTGATCTTCGCTGAGCCGTACACCAGCATCACCGCGTGAAGAAAGTCTTCCTCATCCTCGGAATCATCGCGGGCGCGCTGCTGCTGCTCTGTTGCGGCGGCGGCGTGGCCCTGTACTACTTTGCCGACACCACCACCTACGCCAAGCCGTCCGACGCCTGCGCCACCGTGACCGGCGCCCAGGGCATCGCCCCGTTCGGCGCCGTCAAGGACCAGCAACCCAAGAGCACCAACGCGTTCGGCCGCACGTATCCGGGCTGCGTCGTCACGTTCGAGACGGCCGGCACCCTGACCGTCATGATCGACGTGACCTCGTCGGAGTCGGACGTGCGCGTCCACTACGACTCGATCAAGAAGGCCGCCGACGCCAGCGTCGCGGCGGGCGCGACCGTCGCGGACGTGTCCGGCATCGGCACCAAGGCGTTCGCCATGTACACCACCGCGGACAAGGCCCTGCTGTACGAGCTCGACCTGTACCACGGCAACCTCTACATCAGCCTGAACATCACCGCGCCGGCCGGCACCACCCTCACCCCGGACAAGGTCCGCGCCGACTTCCTCACCATGGCCAGGTCGATGATGTCGTCGCTGGAGGAGACGTCGTCGGGCGGCGACCTGGGCGACTGACCCAGTAGATTTGCGGCGTGCGTATCGCGTTCGCCGCTGACGACTCCAACGAGACCACCGCGGCCGTCGTCCGGCACCTCACCGAGCAGCACGAGGTGCTGGACGTCGCCGTGCCCGGCGCGCCCTGGCCGGACCTCGGCACCGCCGTCGGCCGCGCCGTCGCCGAGGGCCGCGCCGACCTCGGCGTCGTCATGTGCTGGACCGGCACCGGCACGGCGATCGCCGCCAACAAGGTGCCAGGCGTGCGCGCCGCCCTCGCCTGGGACCCGTGGATCGCCCGCGGCGCCCGGCTCTGGAACGACGCCAACGTCCTGGCGATGAGCCTCAAGCGCCTCGCGCCCGACGTCGCGGTCGAGGTCCTCGCCGCGTTTCTCGCCGTCGAGGACCCCGACCCGGAGGAGTCCGCGAACATCGCGCTCCTCGAATGAGCGACACCGGCGTCGCACGACGCCGTCGTGGCGGCGCTTTCGACGTCGCCGCGGCGGCGTATGACGCCGCTTGACCAAAGCGTGACCTGAACCTCAGCAACCGCCTCGCGGAGCCCGAGGTCTTTGCTCAATGAACGGCGACGCACATCGCCGTTACGCGAGCAGCTTCGTAGCCCCGGCACAGACGACACGACGACCCACACGGTGGGCGCGGTGCATGCCCGCGCCCGTCCATAGTGGACGGTCCATCGTGGACGCCTGGCGATGCGTGCTGCCCGTGTGCCGAAACACCCTCCACGACCGCACAGTCGTGGCATCCGGGAAGGTCCAACACACGTGAATATCAGAACAGGTGCGCTGGTGGCCGGAGCGGTCACCGCGTCGCTCGTGCTGTCCGCCTGCGGAGGCGGTCCGTCCAGCGACAATACCAGCAAGGACGCAGGTCAGAAAGGTGCCTCGGGCTTCAACGCCGCCCTCACCGGGGTGGTCAACCCGTCGGAGAAGAAGGGCGGCACGCTCAAGCTCACCAACCACGACAACCCCGACTCGTACGACCCGGTGCGGGCGTACTACGCGAACATCTGGAACTTCATGAAGGGGTACTACGTCCGGACCCTGCTGACCAACCAGGCCAAGCCCGGCGCGGACGGCCTCGTCCTCACCCCCGACCTGGCCACGGACCTGCCGAAGGTCGAGGACGGCGGCAAGAAGTACACGTTCACCCTGCGCGACGGGCTGAAGTTCGAGGACGGCACCCCGATCACGTCGAAGGACGTCAAGTACGGCGTGGAGCGCGTCTTCGCCTCCAAGGTGCTGTCCGGCGGCCCGAGCTACCTCGTCGACGTGCTCGACCAGGGCCAGAAGTACCCCGGCGTGTACGAGGACACCGACCCCGACAAGCTGGGCCTCAAGTCGGTGCAGACCCCCGACGACAAGACCATCGTGTTCACGCTCAAGGAGCCGCTGAGCGACTTCCAGTACCTGCTCGCGATGCCGGGCGCCGGCCCCGTGCCGAAGGCGAAGGACAACGGCGAGCAGTACGCGAACCACCCGGTGTCCTCCGGCCCGTACAAGTTCGAGTCGTACGACCAGGGCAAGAAGGCCGTGCTCGTCCGCAACGACCAGTGGGACCAGAAGACCGACCCGGTCCGCAAGGCGCTCCCGGACCGCATCGAGGTCACCTTCGGGATCGCCAACGAGGAGATCGACAACCAGCTCATCGCCGGTGACGTCGACCTCGACCTCGCGCAGACCGGCGTCCAGCAGGGCTCGCAGCCGAAGATCCTGCTCAACCCCGACGTGAAGAAGTACGCGGACGCCCCGACCACCGGCTTCATCCGCTACTTCGCCATCAACACGAAGGTCGCCCCCTTCGACAACATCCACTGCCGCAAGGCCGTGCAGTACGCCACCGACAAGATCGCCATGCAGACCGCCCGCGGCGGCCCCGAGGCCGGCGGCGACATCGCCACCAACATGCTGCCGCCGAACATCGCCGGCCACGACCCGAACCTCGACCCGTTCAACACGAAGTCGGGCAAGCCCCAGGTCGACAAGGCCAAGGAAGAGCTCGCCGCGTGCGGCAAGCCCAACGGCTTCGACACGGTCCTCGCGACCCGCAACGCCGGCAAGGAGCCGAAGACCGCCGAGGCGCTGCAGGCCGCGCTGAAGAACGTCGGCATCAACGCCCGCCTCGACCCGACCGACGCCTCGCTGTACTTCCGCTCCACCATCGGCGCGCCGTCGAACACGCACTCCAAGGGTTACGGCCTGATGATGGCCGGCTGGGGCGCCGACTTCCCGACGGCGTCGGGCTTCCTGGCCGTGCTCGTCGACGGCCGGCAGATCCTGCCCAGCGGCAACAACAACTACTCCGAGCTCGACAACGCCGAGGTCAACAAGCTCATCGACCAGGCCAGGGCCGAGCCGGACCAGAAGAAGGCCGCCGAGATCTGGAGCCAGATCAACAAGGTCGTCATGGACGAAGCGGTCCTGGTCCCCTTCACCTACGACAAGGCCCTCAACTACCGCAACCCCCGCCTCACCAACGTCTACATCAGCCAGTACTACGGCATGCTCGACTTCGGCAGCCTCGGGGTCAGCTGATCGCAAGCGCGCATGCCCGGGTTTGACGAGGGACTTCCCGGGCATGTGGTGTCACCTGCGGCTTGCCTTGCCTCCTTGGGGCGGCCGTGGGCGTCCGGCCCGGATCCGGTGCCCGCCGGATCCGGGAGGCATGACCTCCGTGCCCGGGTCGACGAGGGACTTCCCGGGTATGCGGTGACCTCCGCGGCCGTCTTGCCTTCTTTGGCGGTCGCGGGTGTCCGGCCCGGATCCGGTGCGCGCCGGACCCGGGCCGCGGTGCTGTCCGCGCCCCGGCACTCCCGGCCGCCGCCGACCACCCGGTGGCCGGCTGCCGCCATGACCACAGCGATCCACCGGGCCGGGTCAGTAGGCGACGCTGACGCGGTGGTGGATGTGGGCCGGGGTGGTGACGGAGTTCAGCATGGCGTCGGCCACGTCGGCGCGGGAGAGGGTGCGGCCGGCGCGGATGCCGTGGTCGAGGACCGTCCGGTATGGACGGTGACCGTTGTCGGTGAGGCGGGGCGGGCTGATCAGGGTCCAGTCGAGGTCGCTGGCGCGCAGGACCCGCTCCGCCTCGGCGAGGTCGTCGAAGTTGGCCCTGAGGATCCGTCGCACGAGGGGTTTCGCGACCGTGCGCATGAGGAGGCCGTCGCCGGGGTCCGAGACGCGGCCGGCGGCGTCGACCGAGACGATGCGGCGGACGCCGGTCGCCCGCACCGCGCCAACGACGGGCTCGCCGACTACCTGCGCGCCGAACAGCGCCTCGGCCGGGTCGCCGCGGACGCCGACCTGGAGGCGATCGCCGGCCTGCTCCTGGGCGCCTGCTTCCAGCTCGCGTTCATCGGCCACTTCACCGATCGCCGCGCCGACCTGGAGTCCGCCACCGCCTTCGTCGCCCAGCTCCGCCTCTGACCCTGTCACCCACCCGCGCGGAAGACTCTGTGTCACGCGCGAAGACCCTTTCGTCCGCCCGTGCGGAGACCGCCCGTGCGGCCCGCGGAAATGCCGCTCAGTACCGCAGGATCAGCGCGATCCGGCCGTCGGTGGCGAGGCTGCCGTCGCCGACGAAGGTGACCTCGCCGCTCTGCCGGGCGACGAGCTCGACCACGTCGTCGACGGCGTCGTCGACGAGGGTGCCGGCGGGGCCGCGGGTCGGCTGCTGCTCGGCAGGGTGCAGGTGGTCGTCGTGGATCCAGGCGGGGGTGTGGAAGCTCTCCTCGACGAGGAGGTGCGCGCCGCGGCCCTGCCGGGCGAGCTGCCACACCTCGGGCAGACCCGCGGCGAAACGGCGCGCCCCTCGCGCCACGTCGAGGTGCTCCAGAGCGGCGATCTGCTCGAAGGCGTGGTGCGCGGCGAGGTGGGAGGCGAGCACCTTGTGCAGGTCGTGCGGGCCGGAACGGTCGTAGTTGCCGGGCACGGTGCCGGCGACCTGGCCGCTCCACTCCTCGGCGAAGAAGGCGAGGTACCGCTCGACACCGAGGACGAACACGGGTCGCGTGTCGAGGGCGTCGACCCGGGTGAGGGCGGTGACGATGTCGCGGAAGAACTGGCGGTGCCGTTCGTCGCGGTGGGCGCTGGGGTTCTGGCCGTAGTCACGGGGGAGGCCGACCGCGCCGCCGGGGCCTTCGTGCGTGAACGGGAAACCGTGCGTCGTCACCTCGACGAGGTGGTCGCCGTCGCCGCTCCACAGCCGGGTCGGCTGCTCGGACAGGACCAGGGCCCAGTACCGGTGGCGCCGGGCCGCGTCGGCGACGACGTCGCGGATCTCGTAGGTGTCGGCGACGACGACCCGTTCGGCGACGGGGGTCTCGAGGAGGCGGACGTGCACCTGGCCGGGCGAGGCGAACAGGGCCAGTCCCTCGCCGACCTGCCGCAGGTCGACGTGCGCGGCGGCCTCGGCCATCTCGTCGTACACGGCCGCGGCGACGTCGGCGGGGACCGACTCGTCTGCCTCGAGACGTCGGCGGGTCTCCGTGAGGAGGTTCCGCAGCCGGATCGGGTCCTGCTGGTTCTCGGGTGGCGTGCGGTGGGTCGGCATCAGCAGGGACACCGCCGGGTAGCCGCTCGGCGTGAGGGTGGCCAGATCCTTCACCGTCATGCGCCCACCGTCGCGCGCGGCGGCGGCACGCAGGCCCACCCGGACGAGATGAACCCTAGAACCGGAACAAGCGGCCGGTGAGAGGGCCGGGGCGGACCGGACCGGCGAGGCGGTGCATACCGACCCGGAAGCGGGCGTCGGGGGGGACGGTGAACGACAGCTCGTTGAACCCGTGCTCGGCGAACAGCGCCCGCACCTCCAGGCTCGCGTCGCCGGCGCGGGTCCAGATGACGATGCCACCGGCGACGATCAGGGCGGGCAGCGCCGCGACGGTCCGCCGTGCGTCGCCGGGACCGATGTTGCCGAAGACGCCGCACGCCAGCAGGATGTGCGCCGGCGGCAGGCCGAGATAGGTGGCGGCGTCGCCCGCGTCGGCGGTCCGGACCTCGACGGCGGGCAGGTCGAGGTCGTCGGCGGTCTCCCGGGCCCGGCGGGCGAGCGTCTGGTCGAGCTCCACGAGCAGCACACGGACCCGCCGGTCGTGCTCGGCGACGACGGGCAGCACGTCGCGGCCGTCGCCGGCGCAGATGCTGACGATCCGCCGCGTCCCGTCGGGCTCGCTGGGGGACGTGCCCAGGGCCCGGCGCAGGTTCTGCCTGACGACCTCGAGCCGGCCCGCCAGCGGTGACCCCGGCGGGTCGTAGCCCTGGTGCCATTCGACCCAGTCTCTGCTCACCGGTCCATTGAACTCGATCCGGACCGGATCGCGCGAAACGTCCGCAGTGAGGCCAACCGGCCGGCGTCCGTGCGGAAGACCCAGACGAGCGGGGTGCCCGCGACGCTGCGGCCATCGAGGCGCTGCTGGGACGCGCGCAGGCGGCCGGCGGGATCCGCGCCGACCTCGCGATGCCCGAGGTGCTCGCCCTGCTCAGCTCGGCGTGCCTGGGCGCGGAGCGCCACCAGTGGGACGACGGGCTGCGCGACCGGACGCTCCGCCTCGTCTTCGACGGACTGCGCGCCCCATAGTCGGGATGGCTATATATTGACAGTCGTTGAATTGTGAAGCTTGAATTCCAACGATGACGGAGCGGGCGCTGGTCGAGTTCAGCGGCAGCCGGGGCGGGGTCTGCGGCCTCAGCTGGGGGCAGGTCGCGATCTGGCGGGCCATCCAGCGGATGGTCCCCGACGACGCGGCGCTCAACATGAGCTGGGTGACCGACCTCGAGGGCGAGGGCATCTCCACCGGCACGCCGCTGTCGCGGATCACCGCCACCGTCCGCACGGTCGTCGAGCGGCACGAGTCGCTGCGCACCAGGGTCCGGGCGGCCGGGGACGGCACGCCGGTGCAGGATGTCGCGGCCGCCGGCACGATCGAGGTCCACGTCGTCGACGCCACCGCGGACACCGCGGCCGCCGAGGCGAGGGCGCTGCAGGAGCGGCTGACCGCCCCCGCGTACGACTACCCGGACGACTGGCCGTTCCGGGCCGGTGCGGTGCGGGTCGGCGACGTCGTCACCCACGCCGTGTTCGGCATCTGCCACCTCGTCACCGACCGCGGCGGGCTCACCGCGCTGGTCCGCGACGTCGTGCTGGGCCTGCGCGGCGAACCCCTCGCGGAGCCCGCGGACCGGCAGCCGTACGACCAGGCCCTGCACCAGCGGTCCGCCGCGGGCCGCCGGCAGAGCGAGAAGGCCCTGCGCTACTGGGCCAGGCACCTGGAAACCGTGCCGCTGCGACGCTTTCCGGCCGGGACGCCCCGCCCGGCGGGCGAGCCGCCGTTCTGGGCCGCCACGCTCGGCTCGCCCGCCGGCGACCTCGCCGTCACGCTGCTCGCCGGACGGGAGCGGGTCAGCACGTCGGCCGTCATCCTCGCCGCCGCGGCCGTGCAGCTCGCCCGGCAGACCGGCGCCCGCGAGACGGTCGCGCAGGTGATCGTCAGCAACCGCTTCCGCCCCGGGCTCGCCGGCGCGGTCGGACCGGCGTCGCAGGACGGCCTGTGCGTCATCGAGGTCGGCCCTCCTGAAGCACACGACGACCTCCTGCGGGTCATCGGCCGGACGATGCGGGCGTCGCTGCAGGCGTACCTGCATGCCCAGTACGACCCGGCGGCGCTGGACGACCTCCTCGCCGAGGTCGGTGCGGCGCGCGGCGGCGAGGTGGACCTGTCGGTGTCGTTCAACGACCGCCGGTTCGACTCGCAGACCCCGGTCGCCGCGGGCGAAACGGTGACGCCGGCGGCGATCGAGGCGCTGCGCCCCGCGACGACCCTGCGCTGGGAGCGGATCGAGCACTACGGCGCCCGTTACTTCCTGCACGTCAACGCCGTCCCCGGCAGCCTCGACCTGACGTTGTTCGCCGACACGGCGGTGCTGCCCGCCGCCGCCGTCGAGGAGCACCTCCGCGGCATCGAGAGGCTGCTGCTGCGGGCCGCTGCAGAGGCCGCGGTCGCGGCGTGACGTGCGCGCCTACGCGGACGCCACCTCGTGCCCGCCCGGCGGGACCCTGCGCTTCACCCTCCTGGACGCCACCGGCCCGGTGCGCGTCGACGTGCACGACGCCACCGACGACGAGCTGCTGCTGACCGCGACCGCGATGGGTCCGCTGTGGACGCTGACGGTGCCGGACGGCTGGCGCAGCACGCTGTGCCGGGCCGTGTTCAGCGGCACCGAGGGCACCGAGGAGGTGTGGTTCGTGGTCCGCCCGGCCGCCCAGCGGCGGCGGATCCTGGTGTCGGTGCCGTTCGCGACGTGGCAGGCGTACAACCGCTCGGGCGAGCCGGGGGAGGGGCTGTACTTCGCCGAGGAGGCGACCCGCGCCACGACCGTCACCTTCGACCGGCCCGGTGGTGGCCCGCCGCCGGAACGCTGGGAGGACGGGCTGCTGCGCTGGCTACGGCCCGCCGGGTACGCCGTGGACTACTGCTCCAACCTCGACCTGCACCGGCTCGGCGGCGCGCTGCTGCGCGGCTACCGGCTGTTCGTCGTCAACGGCCACGACGAGTACTGGTCGAAGGAGATGCGCGACGCCGTCGAGGCGTTCACGCTCGCCGGCGGCAACGTCGCCTACTTCGCCGGGAACACCGCCTTCTGGCAGGCCCGCTTCGACGACGGCGGGCGGAGCATGACCTGCTACCGCGACGCGGTCCGCGACCCCCTCGCCGCGACCGACCCGGCCCGCGTCACCGTGGAGTGGTCCAGCGCGCCGGTGCACCGGCCGGAGAACACGATGACAGGCGTCAGCTACCGGCACGGCGCAGGCGCCTGGGGCGACTTCATGGACGTCATGAAGGAGGCCGAGTACACGGTCAGGTTCGCCGGGCACTGGGTGTTCGCCGGCACCGGCCTCGCCGACGGCGACCGGTTCGCGCTCGGCGCCGTCGGGTACGAGACCGACGCCGCCCTCTTCGAGGAGGTCGACGGCGTTCCGAGGATCACCGGCCGGGACGGCACCCCGGCGTCGTTCGTGATCCTGGCGACCGCGGACCTGCGGCACTGGCGGCACTTCGGGCAGGGCGGCCACGCGACCATGGGGGTGTTCCGGCTCGGCGCCGGGACCGTCTTCAACGCGGCGACCGTCAACTGGGGCAGCGCCCTGGGCCAGGCGGCCGTCGACCGCATCACCCGCAACGTCCTCGACCGGCTGTCCTCGACCGACGCCGGCGGCTGGGAGGTGATCGGGCCCGCACCGGACATGATCGCGCTCGCCGCCGCCGAGCACCGGCTCTTCGGCCTCACCACCGGCGGCGACCTCGTGCACCGTGAGTTGTCGGGGCAGAACCTCGCCTGGCGCCGCATCCCCGGCAGCGCCGCCGGTGACCCGCCCGTCTGCCTCACCGCGCCGCGCGAGGCGGTGTCGGGGCTCGCGGTCGGCCTCTACGGCGTCACCCGGGCCGGGCGGCTCGTCTACCGGGAGCCGATCGTCGACGCCGCCGGTTGGGTCGAGGTCGGCGCCGCCCCCGCTCGTACCGACGCCATCGCCGCCGGAGACGGCACCCTCTTCGCGGTCGACGGCGACGGCTGCCTGTGGTGCCTCACGCTCGCCGCACTCGCCGCCGGTGACACCACCTGGACCGCGATCGGGCCGGCCGGCGGGGTGCGCGCCGTGACGGGCGCCAGCGGGCTGCTCTTCGGCGTCGACGGCGACGGGCGGATCGTCACCCGGCCGCCGGTCCGCGCGCCGCTGGGTTGGACGCCGCTGACCGGCCCGCAGCCCTACACGCTGCTCGCCGGCGGCGTCGGCGGTCACCTCGTCGGTGCCGCGGCCGGTCTGCCCCTGGCGTGGCGGGAGAAATAAGTTGGCCGCGACCTGCCCGATCCTGGAGGGTGAAGTCATCAGGTGCCGCTGGAAGCGCCGCCTCCCAGGAAAATCCGCTGAGTCAAGTTACCCACGCGTGCAGTGAGGTTTATCTCCTGTCGTTGGATGATCTTGCCTAATGTGCAAGTTTCAACTCTTGAACACCTGGAATGTGCAAGGTCACGGGGACCTTCACAGGAAAGGAGGTGATCGAGTGAGACGGATCAACCCGAAGGGGCGGCCGGAGCACGAGCGGGCCGTGGCCACGCTGCGCGCTTCGTACGCCGCGGTGCCGGACGGCAGCCCGGTCCGCCTGGCCAAGAAGACATCCAACCTGTTCCGCCCGAGATCGGCGGCAGGGCCCGCCGGACTCGACGTCAGCGGTCTCGACGGCGTCATCGAGATCGACCCGCTCGCCCGCACCGCGGACGTGCAGGGCATGTGCACCTACGAGGACCTCGTCGACGCCACCCTGCCGCACGGACTGATGCCGCTGGTCGTGCCGCAGCTGCGCACCATCACGCTCGGCGGCGCCGTCACCGGCCTGGGCATCGAGGCCACCTCCTGGCGGCACGGCCTGCCGCACGAGTCGGTGATCGAGCTCGACGTCCTCACCGGCGCCGGTGAGATCGTCACCGCCCGCCCCGACAACGAGCACGCGGCGTTGTTCGCGGCGTTCCCCAACTCGCTGGGCAGTCTGGGGTACGCCACCCGGCTGCGCATCGAGCTGCAGCCCATCACCCCGCAGGTCACCCTCCGCAACATCCGCTTCGACGGCGTCGAGGACCTCCTCGAGGCCGTCGCGGAGGTGATGCGGACCGGCCGCTGGGACGGCACGGACGTCGACGTCATGGACGGCGTCGTCTTCCGGCCCGAGGAGTCCTACCTGGTGCTCGGCGAGTTCGCCGGCGGCACCGGACCGGCCGGTGACTACACCGGCCAGTCGATCTACTACCAGTCGCTGCGCTCCAAGGCGACGGACCGCCTCACCGCCTACGACTACCTGTGGCGGTGGGACACCGACTGGTTCTGGTGCTCGGCCGCCTTCGGTGCGCAGCAGCCGCTCGTCCGGCGGCTGTGGCCGGCCCGGCTGCGCCGCAGCGACGTCTACCACCGCATCGTGCGGCTGGAGAACCGGTTCGGCGTCGCCGCCAGGATCGACCGGCTGCGGGGCAACCCGGACCGCGAGCGGGTCGTCCAGGACGTCGAGCTTCCCCTCGCGCACACCGGCGAGTTCCTGGAATGGTTCACGTCCAACGTGCCGATGGCCCCGATCTGGCTGTGCCCGCTGCGCCTGCGCTCCGGCACGGCCTGGCCCCTCTATCCGATGCACGCGGGCGAGCCCTACGTGAACGTCGGCTTCTGGGGCACCGTCCCGATCGTGCCCGGCACCACCGACGGCGACGTCAACCGGGCCATCGAGGAGAAGGTGTCGGAGCTCGGCGGCCACAAGTCGCTGTACTCCGACGCGTACTACGACCGCGAGACCTTCGACCGGCTCTACGGAGCCGAGGCGTACCGCGCCGCGAAGGACCGCTACGACCCCGGCCACAGACTGACCGACCTCTACGACAAGGTAGTGGGGCGACGATGACCATCACCAACAAGCGTTTCTCGGCGCCGCGGCAGCGTCCGCCGATGCCCACCGTCGCGGACATCGTCCGCGCAGTCACCGACGGCGAGCCCGCCGTGCGCATCACCGCGTACGACGACAGCTCCGTCGGGCCCGGCACGGCGGCGACCACCCTGCACGTCGCCTCCGAACGCGGGCTGTCCTACCTGCTCACCGCCCCCGGTGACCTCGGCATGGCGCGCGCCTACGTGACGGGTGACCTGGAGCTGCGCGGCGTGCACCCCGGCGACCCGTACGAGGCGCTCAAGGCGCTCGACGGCGGGCTGCGGCTGCGGATGCCGTCACCCGCCGACGCGCTGCGGCTGGTGCGCGGCCTCGGCTGGGAGCGGCTGCGCCCGCCCCCGCCCCCGCCGCAGGAGCACCTGCCCAACTGGAAGCGCACGATCAACGGCCTGCGCCACGGCCGGGGCCGCGACGCCGAGGCCATCCACCACCACTACGACGTCTCCAACGCCTTCTACGAGAAGGTCCTCGGCCCCTCGATGACCTACACCTGCGCGGTGTACCGCTCGCCGAGCGACACCCTCGAGCAGGCCCAGTCCAACAAGTACGACCTGGTCGCCGGCAAGCTCGCCCTGAAGCCCGGCATGCGGCTGCTCGACGTCGGCTGCGGCTGGGGCGGCATGGTCCGGCACGCGGCCCGCGAGTACGGCGTCAAGGCCCTGGGCGTCACCCTGTCCCGCGAGCAGGCCGCGTGGGCGCAGGCGGCGATCGAGCGCGAGGGCCTGGGCCACCTCGCCGAGGTCCGCCACCTGGACTACCGCGACGCGCCCCTGGAGCACTTCGACGCGATCAGCTCCATCGGCCTCACCGAGCACGTCGGGCTGCGCAACTACCCCCGGTACTTCAAGACCCTGCGCGACCGGCTCAAGCCCGGCGGCCGCCTGCTCAACCACTGCATCACCCGTGCGGACAACCGCACCTCGCACCGCACCGGCGCCTTCATCGACCGTTACGTCTTCCCCGACGGCGAGCTCGCCAGCCCCGGCAAGCTCGTCAGCGCGGTCCACGACATGGCGTTCGAGGTGCAGCACGAGGAAAACCTGCGGATGCACTACAGCCACACGCTCGCCGGGTGGAACCGGAACCTGGTGGAGCACTGGGACGCCTGCGTCGACGAGGTGGGCGTCGGCACCGCCAGGGTCTGGGGCCTGTACATGGCGGGCTCCCGCTTCGCCTTCGAGCGCAACCAGATCCAGCTGCACCAGATCCTCGCCACGAAGACGACCCGCCTGGGCGACTCCTCGTTCCCGCTGCGACCGGACTGGACCGCGTAACCACAGGCAACGCCGGCGGCACGCCTCCCGCGGGAGGCGTGCCGCTTGTTTTCGATGCCATGTATCTGTTAGAAATATCTGGCAGATACATGGGGATGGGTGCATGAGCAGATCCAGTCAGACGCAGGTGGCGGTCCTCGGTGCGCTCACCGTCGAGCCGATGACGGCATATGCGCTGCGGGAGGCGATCCGGGACGTGCTCGGACACTTCTGGAGCGAGAGCTTCGGGCAGATCTACCCGACGCTGCAGGCCCTCGAGGATGAGGGCCATGTGCGGCGGCAGGAGGGTGCCAGGGCGCGGTCGTCGGTGTTCGTCATCACCCCGTCCGGGACGGCCCGGCTGATCGAGCTGCTCAACGAGCCCGTCCAGGAGAACCCGCCGCGAAACGGGCTGCTGCTGCGGCTCTTCTTCGGCCGGGTCCTCGGCCGGGAGCGGTGCCGGGAGCTGCTGCGGGGCGCCAAGAATGCCGCCGAGGCGCAGCGCGCCGAATACGAGCAGCTCCTGGCGCACCTCGCCGTCGCGGAGGGTGACACGCCCGACTGGCCGTACATCCGCATGACCATCCTCGCGGGGATCCACCACGCCCGGGCGGCGGCCGCCTGGGCGGACGAATGCCTCGACACGCTTCAGGGAGAGCCATGACCCGCGCCCGGCGCAACTTCGTCCTCTTCAGCATCGCCGTCGTCGGCGCCGGGTGGCTCGGTGTGGCCGCCGACGTCGCCAGTGGCACCCCGCTCGTCAACGATGCCGCGTTCAGTGACAGCGGCGGCACACCCGGCATGCTGCTGTTCATCCTCGGGCCGGTGGTGGCGGCGCTCGTGTTGTATTTCGTCTCCCGCGACGGCGCGGGCCCGCTCGGGCTGACGCTGCGCTTCCCGCACCGGGCCCGCTGGTTCGGCGCGGCGGCGGTCCTGTATCCGGTGCTCACCGCGATCACGATCGGCGCCGGGCTCGCCGCCGGCGGGGTGACGCTGTCGCTGACGGGCGGTGAGCCGTTCCTCGCCGCGTTCCTGGCGGTCCTCGCCGTCCAGGTGGTCAAGAATCCCGTCGAGGAGTTCATCTTCCGCGGGTACGGCACCCGCACGGCGATGGCGCTCGACCTGCCCGGGAAGGCCACGCCGCACCTGCTGGTCGGCGTCGTGTGGGCCGCCTGGCACCTGCCGCTGTATCTGGTGTGGACGTCGGACGCGGACATGCGGCTGGTGACGTCGCTGTCCTGGCCAGGGTTCCTGGCGCTGATGTTCGCCGGCCTGACCGCGGCGGCCCTGGTCTACGGCGAGCTGCGGGTGCGGACCGGCTCGATCTGGCCCGGTGTCGTCCTGCACAGCATGACCAACGCGATCGCGACCCCGCTGCTCGTCGACGGGCACCTGCGGTTCACCGGCCACGCCGACGCGTGGTTCTCCCCGGTCGCCAGCTCGGTCGTCATGACCCTGCTCTTCGGCGGCCTCGGGCTGCTGTTCGTCTCCCTCCGTCCGCGGCGCCGTCCCGGCGACGTGATCCAGGCACCGGCGGTCGCGACCGCAGGGTGAGGGTCAGCGCTCCTCCACCCGGCCGAGCACCGGCTTGACGTCGACGATCGGGGTGCCGTCGAGGGCTTCCGGGCCGCGGACGCGCACGCGGGTGCCGTCGACGGCGAGGATCGTGACGCGGTGCGGGCCGACCGGGTTGGGGCGGTCGGGGGAGCGGGTGCTGAAGACGCCGGTCGCCGGGCGGCCGGTGTCGCCGCGGGGGTGGTCGGCGTGGTCGGCGCGGTCGAGCCAGGTGAGCAGGAACACGTCGGTGCCGGGCGGCGAGGTCGCGCAGGGCCGCCCGACGGCCGCCGTGAAGCGCGGCCAGGCGTCAGGAGCGCCCTCGTCGCCCTGCTCGGGGGCCTGCGCACGGTCCAACAGGGGCGATTCGACCCGGCCGGCCGGTCGAACGACGAAATCGGTCACGGAGGTCGTCCGTGCAGGCTCACGGCGAGTTCCCAGCCGAAGTCCAGTTTGGGCGGAGGTGCGCTGTGCAATGTGGACATCATGAGTGACGAGGACCGCCAGTGGAGCGCACCGCCCACCGCCGCACGCCCCGCGACCCCCGGCCAGCCGCCGGGCGCGGACAGCTCCCCCGGCACCTCCGACCTCCCGGCCTCCACCGCGGCCGCCGATGCTGCGCCCGCCGCCGGTCCGGCGCCGGTCTGGGCCCGGCCGGCCGGCGGTGAGCAGCCCACGGCGTCGACCGCACAGATCCCGGCAGGCCCGTTCCCGCCCTCGGTGACCGGCGCCCCGGTGACCGGCGCCCCTGTGGTCGGGGCTCAGGGGAGCGCGGGCCCGGTGAGTGGGGGGTCGACCGCGCAGCTGCCCGGGCACCCGCAGCACACCACCGCACCGCTGCCCGCAGCACAGACGTGGCAGGCGACGCGCACCGGCGCGTTCCCGGCCACCGGCGCGGCGGGGACCGCCTCGGCCACGGGGGCGTTCCCCGCCGTCGGCGGCGCCGGCCAGCAGCCGTACGGCGGCCGGCCCGGCCACGGCACGCACCCCGGATACAGCAGTCAGCCGGTCTCCGGCTATCCCGTCTCGGGCTACCCGATCTCGGGCCAGCCGGGTAGCGGCCAGCGGGCCAACGGCTACACCGCATATGGTCACCCCGGGTATGCCCCATATGGCCAGCCGGTGAGCGGGCAGCCGGGTTACGGGCAGGCGCAGCCGGTCCGCGGCGGCAGGGTCGCCGGGCTCGTCATCGCGGGCCTCGTCATCGCCGTCGTGTCCGCGTTCGGCGGCGGGCTCGTCGCCACGAACTTCGCGGCGGACGGGGGCGGGCCGACGACCGTCATCACCCGCAACGCCGCGCCCAACCTGGAACGCGGCTCGGTCGGGGCGGTCGCCGAGGCGGTCCTGCCCAGCGTCGTGGACATCACGACGGGCGAGGGCGAGGGCTCCGGCGTCATCATGAGCACCGACGGCACCATCATCACCAACAACCACGTGGTCGCCGGGGCGACGAAGCTGACCGTCACGTTCAGCACGGGCAAGACGGCGAGCGCCACCGTCGTCGGCACCGACCCCGCCGGCGACATCGCGGTCATCAAGGCGCAGAACGTGTCGAACCTGACGGCGGCGAAGTTCGGCGACAGCGACGCCCTCCGCGTCGGCGACACGGTCCTGGCCGTCGGCAGCCCGCTCGGCCTGCAGGGGTCGGTGACCGCCGGCATCGTCAGCGCGCTGCACCGCACGATCAGCTCGGGCGAGCAGGGCGCGAAGTCGATCGCCGACGCGATCCAGACCGACGCCGCGATCAACCCCGGCAACTCCGGCGGCGCGCTGGTCAACCTCGCCGGTGAGGTCGTCGGCATCAACACCGCGATCCTGACCGCGGGGGAGAACAGCAACGGCAACATCGGCGTCGGCTTCGCGATCTCCGTGAACCGGGCCCGCTCCGCCGCCGACCAGTTGGCGAAGGGCGGGAAGGTCAGCCACCCGTACCTCGGCGTGCAGCTCGGCGACGGCGACGGCGGCGCTCTGATCGGCGGGGTCGTGGCGGCGGGCCCGGCGGACAAGGCGGGCATGAAGACCGGCGACGTGGTGACGAAGATCGGCACCACCCAGATCAACGACGCGACCGACCTGATCAACGCCGTCCAGGCGGGGAAGGCCGGCGAGCAGCTCAAGATGACCATCAAGCGCGACGGTGCCGAGCAGCAGCTCACCGTCACGCTCGGCGAGTCCCCCTGACCTTCCGCTGCCAACGGCCCGCGCTCGCCACAGCGCGGGCCGTTGTGCTGTTCACCGCGAGGCGATCAGCGCACGGAACCGTTCGAACGCCGGCTTCGGCGTGTAGTCGAAGTCCAGGCCGGCATAGCCGAGCGCGGCGCGGAACTCCCCGCCGCCGAGCCGGCCCAGGCCGGTCCAGAAGTCCTGCGCGGGGTCGAAGACCGGGGTGGAGTTGCAGCCGACCAGCACGTCCAGGCCGAGCCGGTCCACCTCGTCGCGGGCAGCCAGGACGCCTTCCACGATCGCCCGCATGACCTGCGGAAACCCGCCGCGGGCGTGTCCGCGGGCGCGGCTCAGTGGCAGCTCGCGTGGTCGTCGGCGCGGCGGTGTCCGCGGGTGCGGCTCAGCCGGCGTGGACGAGGCTCAGCGGCAGGTCGAACAGCGGGAACAGGTCGGCGCGGCCGAGGTGGGCGACCGACGACGTGATCAGCGGGCCGCCGGTGAGCAGCAGCAGCGCGAAGGGGCTGCCGTCGCGGTACTGGCCGAACGCGGGGCCGCCGTTGGCCCGCACCTGGATCAGCACGTCGCCGCGGCACGCGTCCGAGGCCCGCAGCGTGGCCTCGATCGCGTCGCGGCCGGACAGCCACCACGAGAACGGCGGCATCGACATCGTCGCGTCCCGGTGCAGCAGCGAGACGAGCGTGTCGACGTCGTGGTTGGTGAACGCGTGCACGTAGCGGTCCAGGAGATCCTGGTCGAGGTCCGGCTGCCGTTGCGCCGGCACGGAGGGCAGTGCGGCGCGGGCGCGTTGCAGGGCGCTGTTCACCGACGGCACCGACGCGTCCAGCAACGCCGCGACCTCTGCCGCCGACCAGGCGAGGACGTCGCGGAGGATCAGCACGGCCCGCTGTTTCGGCGGGAGCACCTGCAGCGCCGCCACGAACGCGAGCCGGATCGTCTCGCGCCGCACGGCGAGGTCGGCCGGGTCGGCGGGCAGGACACGGGCGTCGGGGACGGGGGAGACGAACGCGGTCTCCGGCAGCGGCGCCCCGAAGCCGCCGCCGGGCGTGCCCGCGGGCGCCAGGTCGACGGCGAGGGCCCGGCGGCCTGCGGCGCGCAGCGCGTCAAGGCACACGTTGGTGGCGATCGAGTAGAGCCAGGTCCGCAGGGTCGCGCGGCGCTCGTCGAAGCGGTCCGCGGCCCGCCACGCCCGCAGCATCGTCTCCTGGACGGCGTCCTCGGCGTCGAACGCGGAGCCGAGCATTCGGTAGCAGTACCCGGTGAGCTCCGTGCGGTGCGCGTCGAGGTCGGGTCCGGAGATCACGCGCGGACACCGACCGCGCCGAGGCCCGCGTAGGCGGCCGGGTCGCCGACCGGCGGGTCGCCCGGGTCGGGGCGCCACCGCGGCAGGTGGACGAGCCCGGGATCGAGCAGGTCCCAGCCGTCGAACAGGTCGAGGATCGCGTCGTGGTCGCGCAGGACGAGCGGCGTGCCGGTCCGCACGTACAGGTCGGCGAGGGCCTCGAGCTGCTCGGTGCGCGAGCCGGCGGTGCCGTGCGTGATCGCGAGGAGGCTGCCCGGCGCGGCGGCGTCCCGATAGCGGCGCAGCGCCGCGTGCAGGTCCGCGGAGTCCGGGATGAAGTGCAGCATCGCGACCAACAATAGGCAGACCGGCCGGTCGAAGTCGACCAGCGCGCGCACCGCCGGGTCGTCGAGGATGCGGTCCGCCTGGTGCAGGTCGGCCTGCAGGACCACGGTCAGCGGGTCGGCGCCGAGGATCTGCCGCGAGTGGATCACCGCGGTCGGGTCGATGTCGACGTAGACGACCCTGGCCCCGGGGTCGGCGGCGCGGGCGGCCTCGTGGACGTTGCCCTCGGTCGGGATGCCGGAGCCGACGTCGACGAACTGGTGCACGCCCCGGGCGGCGGCGAGCCGCACCGCCCGGCGCAGGAAGGCCCGGTTGTCGCCCGCCACCCGCGGCAGGTCCGGGACCAGGGCGACCGCCCGCTCGGCGACCTCCCGGTCGACGGCGAAGTTGTGCGTGCCGCCGAGGAGGCAGTCGTAGATGCGGGCGGCGCTCGGCCGGTTCGGGTCAACGCTCATGCTGCCGCCTTCCGCTGCGCTCCAGGCGTCAGCGTGAGCCGGAGCTGCGACATGGCTCGCTCATGCTGCCACCTTCGGCTGCGCTCCAGGCGTCAGCCTGAGCTGAACCTGCGACATGATTCGCTCGCGGGCTCGCTCATGACACCGCTTTCCGGAACTTCACTACTGTCCGTTTATGTGACTTTACTCTGGGTGTAGATGCGGACGTGCGGGGGCGGTCAGGTGCGGTGGACGGAGGCGCTCGCGGGCGGCCTGCTCGAGGTGGCGCCGGACGCGATCGTGGTGAGCGACGGCGACGGTGTGATCGCGTTCGCCAACGCGGCCGCGCGGGCTATGTTCGGCACCCAGCACCTCGTCGGCGAGTCGGTCAACGTGCTGGTGCCGCCGGCGAACCCGCCGATGATCGATCGGGTCCGCGCGTACCTGGGCGCCACGCACCCCGACCGGCGGCAGGGCCAGCCGCTGCGGGCGGTCCGGCACGACGGCACCCTCTTCTCCGCGGAGGTCACGCTGTCGGTCGTCGAGGGGCACATCTTCGCCGTCCTGCACGACCTCTCCGGGGCGACGGGCGTGGACCGGGCCCGGTCGCTGCTCGCCTCGATCGTGCAGTCGTCCCACGACGCGATCGTCTCCACCGACCTGGAGGGGATCGTCCTGTCGTGGAACCCGGGCGCCGAGCGGCTCTACGGACACACCGCCGGGGAGATGCTGGGCCGGTCGAAGGACGTCATCATCCCGCCGTCCCGCCGCGACGACGAGACCGAGATCCGCTCGATCGTCGCCGCCGGGGGGCGCGTCGACCCGTACCGGACGCTGCGCCAACGCGCCGACGGCACCGTCTTCACCGTGTCGATGCTGGTGTCGCCGCTGACCGCGGCCGACGGCCGGACCATCGGCGTCACCACCACCACCCGCGACATCAGCGAGCGGGAGCGGGCCGAGGCGCAGATGCAGGCTGTCCTGGACGCCGCGCCCGACGCGCTCATCGGCGCCGACGAGTCGGCCCGGGTCGCGCTGGTCAACACGCAGGCGGAGCGGCTGTTCGGCTACCCCCGCTACGACCTGCTCGACATGCCCGTCGCGCGGCTGCTGCCCGATGGCGCGCAGGCCGAGGGCTGGACCGGGCCGGCCGCCCGCCGCCGCGACGGCACCCTCGTCCCGGTCGACATCACCCGCAGCGTCCTGCGCACCGACGAGGGCGTCATCACGATCGCCGGCATCCGCGACGTCACCGAGCAGATCCTCGCCCGCGCCGAGCAGGAGCGGCTGCGCGCCGAGGCCGACCGGCAGATGGACGAGGTCCGGCTGCAGCGCACCCAGCGCCTCGAAAGTCTCGGCCAGCTCGCCGGCGGCGTCGCGCACGACTTCAACAACCTCCTGGCGGTCATCCTCAACTACGCCGAGTTCATCGTCGAGGACGGCACCGGCACCCCGTTCGAGGAGGACGCCCGCCAGATCCTGCGGGCCGGGCAGCGCGGCAGCGAGCTCACCCACCAGCTGCTCGCCTTCGCCCGCCGTGAGGTGGTCCGCCCGGTGCCGCTGGACGTCAACCACGTCGTCGCCGGGGTCGAGCCGATGCTGACCCGCTCCATCGGCGAGCACATCGAGCTCAGCACCGCACTGTCCGATCCGCTGCCCTCCGTCGTCGCCGACCCCGGCCAGCTCGAACAGGTCCTGGTCAACCTCGCCGTCAACGCCCGCGACGCGATGCCCGAGGGCGGCCGGCTCACCATCGACACCGGCACCGTCATCGTCGACGACGAGCACTCCATGACCCGCGACGGCCTCAAGCCCGGCACGTACGTGCGGCTGCGCGTGTCCGACACCGGCACCGGCATGCCCCGCGACGTGCAGGACAAGGCCTTCGAGCCGTTCTTCACCACCAAGCCCAGCGGCGCCGGCACCGGCCTCGGCCTGGCCACCGTCTACGGCATCGTCGTGCAGGCCGGCGGCACCGTCCGCCTGTACTCCGAGCCGGGCCTCGGCACCACGATCACCGTCCTGCTCCCGGCCAGCGACGCCCAGCCCCTGACCGCCGGCGACGCCCCCTGCTCGGACCGCCCCGCCGGCCAGGGCCAGACCGTCCTCGTCGCGGAGGACGAGGAGGCGCTGCGCGAGGTGACGACCCGCATCCTGGGCCGCGGCGGGTACACGGTCCTCGCCGCATCGGACGGCGCCGACGCGCTGGAGGTCGCGGCGGCCCACGACGGCCCGATCGACCTGCTGCTCAGCGACGTGGTCATGCCCGGCATGCTGGGCCGTGTCCTCGCCGAACGCCTCCAGCAGGCCCGCCCCGACACCCGCGTCCTCTTCATGTCCGGCTACGCCCAGCCCGTCCTCACCAGCAACGGCATCCTCGACCCGGGCGTCCACCTCGTCGAGAAGCCCTTCACCGGCGCCGACCTCCTCGCCGCCGTCGCCGACCAGCTCACGCCCTAGCGCGCTCCCTGGTCCCTGCGGCCGCCGCACGTCGCCATGTCAGCTCAGCGCCGTCCACAGCAGGGTGAGCACCGCCGGCTCCAGCAGGAGACCGCCGCTCCGCCCCGGACGGCAGCCGTCGTGGGGTGGGCGCCGGCGATCCAGGCGAGCGCCCGCCTTGCAGTCAGCGACAGCGCCATGTCCAACGACCGCCGTCGTCGATGCGATGGCGGTCGTGACCGACGGTGTGTCCGCCTCGGCAGGAAGGCCGGGCGGTCACCGTGCCGTGAGCGCGGGCTCCCGGGTGCGAGCGGCGCGCGTGCGGTCCTCGACGAGGAAGCTGACCGCCGCCAGGGCCAGGCCGACCACGCCGAGCGCCACGCCGACCCAGGCGGGGGCGAGGTAGCCCCAGCCGCGGGCGATGACCAGGCCGCCGAGGGCGGCGCCGAGGCTGTTGGCGACGTTCATCGCGGACTGGTTGACCGCGGCGCCCATGAGCTGGGCGGTCGGGGCGACGCTGATCAGGCGGGACTGCATGGCCGGGCCGAGGAAGAGGCCGGCGGCGCCGATCAGGAATGCGCCGGCGAACAGGCCGGCCGGGGAGTCGGCGACGAGCGCGAAGACCACCATCGCGGCGATGAACACGGTGAAGCCGCCGAGGATGCTGCGGCGCAGGTCGCGGTCGGAGAAGTAGCCGCCGGCGGCGTTGCCGACGGTCATGCCGAGGCCGACGGCGACGAGGACCCACGGGACGGTGCCGGTGGACAGGCCCGCGACGTGGGTGGTGACGGGGGCGATGTAGCTGTCGATGGCGAAGAAGCCGGCGAAGCCGAGGGCCGCGACCGCCGCGACGAGCCACACCTGCGGCGCGCGGAAGGCGGCGAGCTCGGCGCGCGGGGAGCCGTCGACCGCGGCGGCGACGGCCGGGACGGTGGCGAGGACGGCCAGGAGGGTCAGCACGAACATGAGGGCGATCACCATGTACGCCGTGCGCCAGCTCGCCGTCTGGCCGAGCCGGGTGATGGCGGGCACGCCGACCAGGTTGGCCGCGGTGAGGCCGCCGAGAACCACCGCGAAGCCCTTCGCGTGGTTGCCCGGGCCCATGATGGCGGCGGCGAGCAGGCCGGCCGCGCCGAAGTAGGCGCCGTGCGGCAGCGCGGCCACGAAGCGGGCGACGAGGACCAGCTCGAACGTCGGGGCCAGGGCGGACGCGACCGTGCCGGCCGCGAACAGCGCGAGGAGCCCGACGACGAGGTGCTTGCGGGGCAGCCGGGCGGTCAGCGCCGCGATCGTGGGCGCGCCGACGACGACGCCGAGCGCGTACACGGTGATCATCCAGCCGCCGTGGGCCACGGCCTTCGCGCTGGACTGCTCGTAGAGCGACGGCAGGAGGTTGCGGGCGATGTCGGGGAGCAGCCCCATCGCGACGAACTCGGTGAGCCCGATGGCGAAGCCGCCGAGCGCGAGGGCGAGCAGCGCCGTCCAGCGCCGGGACGCGGTGAGGTGGTCCATGCGGGCAGTTTAGCAACGCTGTTGCGTAATAGACTGTGGCGATGGACACGCCCGGAGCCCACCTGGAGCACCTGCGGGACTACAACGAGTCGCTCGTCGTCGCGCTCGCCCGGACGAGGGCCGAGTTCGACCGTGCGGGCGTCGCCGAGGCGACCGGGCTGACCCCGCAGGCGGTGTCGAAGGTCCTCGGCCGGCTTGCCGAGCACGGCCTGGTCGAGATCTGCGGGGTGCGCCGGCGGGGCGTCGGCAAGCCGGCCAGCATCTACCGGCTCGTGCCGGGCAGCCGCCACGCCGCCGGGGTGCACGTCACCCGCACCACGCTGCGCACCGTGCTGACCGACCTCGCCGGCACGGTCCTCGCCTCGCGGGTCACGCCGCTGCCGCCGGACTTCACGCCCGGGCAGCTGCTGGACGCCGTCCGCGGGAGCGTCGCGTTCGACACCGACCTGGTCGGGGTGGGGATCGGGATGGTCGGCCCGCTCGACCACGCGGCCGGCATCGTCCGGGGCGCCCATCGGTTGCGGCACTGGCACGACGTGCCACTGCGGGACCTGGCACAGGAGGCCCTGGCGCTGCCCGTACACCTGGACAAGGACGTGACCGCCGGAGTCACCGCCGAAGCCTGGCGCCGCGGGCCCGCCTTCCGCGACGGGGCGCTCATCATGGTCGAGTCGGGCATCGGCGCGGGGCTGTGGCTCGGCGGCGGCGCCTACCGGGGCGCGCACACCAACGCCGGCGAGTTCGGGCACACCGTCATGCAGCTCGACGGGCCGCGCTGCGTCTGCGGCCGCGACGGGTGCCTGGAGATACTGCACGACACGGCGGTCGCCGACGGCCGGGTCGCGGACGCGGCGCGGGTGCTCGCGGTGGGCATCGTCAACCTGCTGCAGACCACTGACGTCAACCACATCGTGCTCGCCGGCGCCGACCTTCTGCGTTTCCCCGAGGTGTACGAGGCCGCGACGCGCTCAGCCATACCCCGCTCCCACTGGCAGTCGGTGTCGGTGACCCTCGCCGACCTCCGTGCCGACGTCATCGCGGCGGGGGCGGCGATGCAGGTGCTCGACGCCGCGTACGGCATCCCTTCAAAAATGGGTGTTCGTTCATTATTTTGAGGGCGTGATTTTGAGGGCGTGATCGACCGGAGCAGCCGCACCGCCGAGCACGTCGCCATGTTCCGCGCCCTCGAGACGGCCCTGGACGGCACCGCCACGTTCCCCGGTGCGGCCGAGTGGCACGCCGCGGTGCGCCGGGAGGGCGAGCCGTGGACGTTCGGCTTCGACCCGGCCTCGGGACTCGGTCGTCAGGATCTTCATCGCCGTCTACCAGGGCCTGCTCCTGCAGACCGTCCTCGACGACACCCTCGACCACGACCGCCTCGCCGCCACCGCCGAACACATCCTCCGCGCCGCCCTCGCGGGGCCGGATACGCTGCGTCCGGCGTGACCGGTGCACCGCGGAGGCTTCATGGGTGCCAAGACGGCAGGCGGCGGTCGACGAGTTCCGCCGGACGCACACGGTGCGCCGGCACAGGATGGGCGACACGTAGCGTCGGCGCACGCTGTACCGTGCGCAGGTGGGCTTCTCCTCCAGACGGCTGGCCCGGGTCCGGGCGCAGCTCGACCGCCACGTCGACACAGGCTTCGTCCCCGGTGCGCTGGCACTGCTCGCCCGGCACGGCGAGGTGCGCCTCGAGGCGGCGGGCAACCTCGCGTTCGAGGGTCCCGGGTCGGCGGCACCGATCGCGAGCGACACGATCTTCCGCCTCGGCTCGGCGTCGAAGCCGATCGTCGCCGCGTGCGCGATGACGCTCGTCGAGGACTGCACGCTGCGCCTCGACGACCCGGTCGACGCGCTGCTGCCGGAGCTGGCGGACATGACCGTGCTCACCGACCCCGGCGGACCCCTGGACGACATCGTCCCGGCGGAGCGGCCGATCACGTTGCGGATGCTGCTCACGTACACGCTGGGCACCGGCATGGTCCCCGCCGAGCCGGGCACGGTCCCGATCGCCGACGCCCTCCCGGGGACCGGCGAGCAGCCGCCCGACGAGTGGCTGCGCCGGCTCGGCGCGCTGCCGCTGCTGCACCAGCCGGGCGAGCGCTGGATGTATGACACCGGCTCCAACATCCTGGGCGTCCTCATCGCCAGAGCGACGGGCATGTCCTTCGGCGCCGCCCTGCGCGAGCGCGTCTGTGCGCCGCTTGGGATGCGGGACACCGGCTTCAGCGTGGCCGCGGCAGACCTGGAGCGGCTGGCCACGGCATACGAACGGGACAACGACGCCACCGGCGTGCCGGTCGTCGAGGACGGCCCCGACGGCAGGTACAGCCGCCCGCCGACCTTCGAGAGCGGCGGCGGCGGCCTCGTGTCGACCGCTGAGGACTACCTCGCCTTCGCCTCGGCGATGCTGGCCGGCGGCGTCCACCGTGGGGAGCGGGTGCTGTCCCGGCCGTCGGTGACGCTGATGACGAGCGACCACCTGACCCCCGCGCAGAAGGCGGTGTCCGGCTTCCGGCCGGACTACTTCGACGACATCGGCTGGGGCTTCGGCATGTCCGTCCGCACCCGCCGCACCCAGCTCGGCCCGTCCGTCGGCAGCTACGGCTGGCCCGGCTACTACGGCGCCGTCTGGTACAACGACCCCGCCGAGGACCTGACGGCCATCTTCCTGTTGCAGCGCGCCCACGCGGGCGACCAGCTCCTGCCGATGTGGACCGACCTCTGGACGTCTGTCTACCAGGCCATCGACAACTGAGCGACGCGCGGCGGCCGGGTGGTCAGCCGTCCGCGGTGGGCTGCTCGGCGGCGGCGAGGAGGTCACGCAGGAGGGCGGCGAGCCGCCCGCGGTCCGGCTCGGGCAGGCGCTCGAAGATCTCGCGCTGCGCGGCCAGGCCGATCGTGACGGCCTCGTCGATGAGGGTGCGCCCGGCGTCGGTGAGGGTGATGACCAGGCCGCGGCGGTCGGCGGGATCGGGGGACCGGGCGACCAGCCCGGCCCGCTCCAGGCGGTCCAGGCGCCCGGTCATGCCGCCCGAGGTGAGCATCAGCGACGCGGTCAGCGACTTCGGCGACAGCTGGAACGGTGCGCCCGCGCGGCGCAGGGTCGCGAGCACGTCGAACTCGCCGCGGTTGATGCCGAGCGCCCCGTACACCCGCTCCTGCCGCTCGCCGACGATGCGGGCCAGCCGGTACACGCGGCCGAACGCGGCCATCGCGGCGGTCTCGAGGTCGGGGCGCTCGCGGGCCCACTGCTCGACGATCCGGTCGACGTCGTCTGCCACGTCGGCCATCCTCTCATATCTTGTAACCAAGTAGCTTAGTGCTAAGCTACTTAGTCATGAGGAACCTTGCCGTGGCCACCGCCGCAGCGCCCGCGCTGTGGGGCACCACCTACCTCGTCACCACCGAGCTCCTGCCCGACGGGCGGCCGCTGCTCGCCGGGACGCTGCGTGCCCTGCCGGCCGGGTTGCTGCTGGTCGGCGTCGTCGCGGCCCTCGCCGGGCGCCGGGCGCTGCCGCAAGGGGCCTGGTGGTGGCGTGCGGCGGTGCTCGGCTTCCTGAATATCGGGCTGTTCTTCGCGTTGCTGTTCGTCGCGGCGTACCGGCTGCCCGGCGGGATCGCGGCGGTCCTCGGCGCGCTCGGCCCGTTCGTGGTGGCGGCCCTAGCGTTCGCGCTGCTCAGCCAGCGTCCGGGGCGTCGCGTGCTGCTCGCCGGCGGCGCCGGGCTGGCCGGGGTGGCGCTGCTGGTGCTGCGCTCCGACGCCGCCCTCGACCCCATCGGGCTCGCCGCCGCGGCCGCGGGCATGGTGTCGATGTCCCTGGGCACCGTGCTCGGCCGCCGCTGGGGTGCGCCTGAAGGCCTGCCCGACCGGCGCACCGCCCTGCTGGCGCTGACCGGCTGGCAGCTGAGCGTCGGCGGGCTGCTGCTCGCCCCGGTGACGCTGGTCGTCGAAGGGCTG
Source organism: Dactylosporangium sp. NPDC005555 (assembly GCF_040605635.1). Classification (NCBI taxonomy): domain Bacteria; kingdom Bacillati; phylum Actinomycetota; class Actinomycetes; order Micromonosporales; family Micromonosporaceae; genus Dactylosporangium; species Dactylosporangium sp. NPDC005555. The sequence goes on along the minus strand of NZ_JBEXDG010000072.1, from coordinate 4,969 downwards.
CCGCCCGCGCTGACCTGGACGAACGCCGCCGGGTTCGGCTACCTGTCGCTGGTCGGCACCGCCGGCGCCTACTTCCTGTGGTTCCGCGGCGTCACCGCCCTCGCGCCCGCCAGGGTCACGCTGCTCGGCCTGCTCAGCCCGGTCGTCGCCGCCGTCCTCGGCTGGCTCGTCCTGGGTCAGTCGCTGTCGCCGGGGCAGCTGCTCGGCGCCGCCGCCGTGCTCGCCGCGGTCGTGGCCGGCGCCGGCGCCGCGCCGCTGCGCCTATCCTTCACCCGTGCAGCTGCGGTTCGAGACGCGCGCGTCTGACTCCTCCTGGGTCGACGCCGTGTGGACCTGTACCAGCGACCACGTCACGACGATGACCTCGGTCGCGGCGGTCAACTGGGGCCTCGTCTTCTGGGAGCGGGACGGTCACGGGTATGCGGGCGTCACCGGACCCGAGACCAGGACCGGCACCGCGCCCGTGCCGGAGGGCGCGACGTTCGTCGGCATCGAGTTCGCGGTGGGCACGTCGCTACGGACCGTGCCGACGCCCGCGCTCGTCGACGCCGGCATCGAGCTGCCGGACGCGACCCGCAGGACGTTCCGCCTCGACGGGGCGCGGTGGGGGACGCCCGGCGCCGACGACGCCGAGGCCCTGGTCGACCGGCTCGTCCGCGCGGGAGCCGTGGTCCGCGACCCCCTCGTCGTCGCGGTGCGCCGCGGCGAGGACCCGGAGGTCACCGGGCGCACCGTCGAACGCCGCTTCCGCGCCGCGACCGGACTCACCCAGGGCGTGGTCCGCCAGATCGAACGCGCCCGCACCGCCGCGGCCCTCCTCGCCACCGGCACCCCGGTCGCGGACGTCGTCACCGGGCTCGACTACTTCGACGAGCCGCACCTTGCCCGCTCGCTGCGACGGTACGTGGGTCGCACGGCCCGCCAGGTGCGTGAGGGCTCCGGCGGCGCGATCGCCATCGACCTGGCTCAGCGGGCCACGTCGTACACCACCTTGACGACGCCGTTGGGATAGGCCCCGGACGCACGCAGGCGCAGCACCTGCTTGTCCCGGTCCGCCCGGCTGAACAGGCTCTTGCCCGCACCGAGCAGCACCGGGAAGACGAGCAGGTGGTAGCGGTCGATCAGGTCCGCATCGGCCAGCCGCCGGGCGAGCTCAGCGCTGCCGTGGACGAAGATCGCGCCGCCGTCGCCCCGCTGGGCCTCGTGCTTGAGGGCGGCGACCTCCTTCTCCGAGCGCAGGATCGTCGTCGGACCCCAGCCGTCGACGAGCGCGTCCTCGCTCAGCGTGGAGGAGACCACGTACTTGGGCAGCTCCTTGTACGCGGCGTGATCGTCCGACTCGCGCCAGTACGGCGCGAACGCCTCGTAGCTGCGGCGGCCGAACATCAGCGCGGTCGTCTCCGCGAGCTCCTCGCCCTTGAGGGCGAACGCCTCGGGCAGGAACTCGACGCCTGCGACCCAGCCGCCGCTGCGATGCCCTTCGCCGGGTCCGCCGGGCGAGTCCAGCACGCCGTCGAGTGACATGAATCCTGTGTAGACCAGTTCGCGCATGCCCTCGATGCTAGGAACCGCCGCCGCGCCGGTCTTGTACGGAAACGACAGCGGGGCGCAGCAGCAGTCGCAGCATGCCGCGGTAGGAGTCGAAGCCCGGCACCCGGGCCTTCGGGTCCTTCGACTGCTCGTCCCAGCGGCGCAGGGCCACCGCGTCGCTGGCGTACGGCAGCTCCTGGAACGACGCCGCCTGCTCCGCGGTGAACGGGCCGCCCTGGACGGACAGCGTGAACCGGGAGGCGTCGGACAGCCGCGCGTGGTAGCCGGGCTCGACCGTGCACAGGTAGCGCTTCGCCGCCACGTGCAGGTGCACCGGCTCCGTCACCGCAGGGCCGAACCAGCGGGCCAGCCAGTCCGCGCCCGTGTCGCTGTGCCGGTTGTCGGTGCCCTCCATCAGCTGCGCGCCCGTGACGACGCCGTGGAAGTGCCCGACGTCGTGCAGCAGCGCGGCGGCCACGAGCGGCGGCGGCGCGCCCGCGACCGAGGCGAGCGCGGCGGTCTGCAGCATGTGCTGCGCCTGCGTCACCGGCTCGCCGAGATACTCGCGCGCACCGTCGCCCTCGAACAGTGCGGCGATCCCCAGAATCGGGTCCATCAGCGACCTCGGCCTCATCCTCGCGACGGTACGACCCGTGATTGACCTTCAGGTGATGTTTGGATGTCGATCCGCACGGCAACGACATGAGGGAAGCCCTCAGCATCCGTACTGCCCTATCGACTGCGGATGCGAGCGGCGCGACAGACGGCGGGTCCCGGCACACGAAGCCGGGGCCTGCCGTCGTTTTTGTCGTACCTGGAACGTAGATTGCCTAGCACCTGGTCGAGGAGGTCACGGTGCTCCGGTTGGTGCTGGGCGCGTTGCGGGCGCGCACCGCGCAGGCGTGGACGGTGTTCACGCTCGCGGTCCTGCTCGTCACGGCCGCGACCGCCGGCCCCTGGTATGCGGCCGCCGCCGAGCGCCGGGCCACCGCCGCCGACGTCGCCGTCGCGCCCGCCGCGCAGCGCATGCTGTCCGTGCGGCGGCAGACCGACACCGACGGCGATGCGGCGGTCGCGCTCGCCACCTTCCGGGCCGGCGTCGAGCGGCTCCTCACCGTCCGCGACGAAGCGCCGGTCCTCGGCATGTCCGTGTCCATGACGTTCGGCAAGGGCGGCACGTCGAGCGTCGTCGCCGCCTATCGCGACGGTGCCTGCGACCACATGCGCATCGAGGGCGCCTGCCCGCGCGCGGCCGGCGAGACGGTCGTCAGCGGCGACACCGCCGACGCCTTCGGCCTGCACATCGGTGACACCGTGGTGCTCAGCTCGCAGCCGGGCGCCCCGCAGGAGCAGGTCCGCGTCGTCGGGCGCTATGAGCTCGTCGACCCGGCCGGCCTCTACTGGGCGAACCCGCTGTTCCGCCGCGACGCGGCGGGCAACATCGACCCGTTCTTCCTCGCCGTGGACGCGTTCGCCAGCAGCCGGTTCGTCGACCCCACCTTCGACTACACGACGGCGGTGCCCGAGCGGGCGCTCGCCGGGGCCGGGCTCGCCGAGCAGCTGCGCCGCGCCGAATACACGCTGCGCGGCGCCGGCTATTACCTGATCGCGCCGACCCAGGACCTGCTCGACCGCATCGCCGCCGACCGGGCCGCGATCCGCCGCGGCGTCCTCGCCGGCGCGCTGCAGGCGGTCGTCCTGTGCTGGTTCGCGCTCGGCCTCGCGGGCAGGCACACCTCCGGCGACCGCCGCGGCGACGTGGCCCTGCTGAAGCTGCGCGGCAGCACCCGGCGCAGGATGCTGCGGCTCGCCGCCGGTCAGCACCTCGTGCCGCTGCTCGCCGCCGCACCGGCCGGCTTCGGGCTGGGGTGGCTGCTGGCGTATGGGCTGGCGGGGGCGCCACCGGCCGCGGACCGCGGTGGGGTGCTCCAGACCAGCCTTGCCGCCGCCGGTGCGGCCCTGCTCGGCGCGGCGGTTGCGGTGCTCAGCGCCGAGGTGCCGGTGCTGCGGGCGCCGGTCGCCGTCCTGCTGCGCGAGGTCCCCGGCCGGCGGCGCGGCTGGCGCCGCGGCGCGCTCGACGCGGTCCTGGTGATCCTCGCGGCCGTCGGCGCGTTCCAGCTCGGCCGCAACGGCTTCGCCGCCGCCGTCCCCGTGCTCGTGGCGGTCGTGCTCGCCGTCCCCCTCGCCCGGCTGCTGGGCGCCGCCGCCGACCGGGCCGGGGCGGGTGCGCTGCGCCGCGGGCGGCTGCGGCTCGGGCTCACCGCGGTGCAGGTGTCGCGGCGGCCCGGCGCCGACCGGGTGTTCGCGCTCGTCGCCGTCGCCGTCGCCGGGCTCACCGCCGCCACCGCCGCCCAGGTCACCGGCGACACCGCCCGGGCGGACCGCAGCGGCCAGGAGCTCGGCGCCGCCCGCGTCCTCACCGTGAGGGTCGCCAACCCGACGACGCTGCTGCGGGCGGTCCGGGAGGCCGACCCCGGCGGGCGGTATGCGATGGCCGTCGTCGTCGACGACACCACCCGGCCCCGGGTCCTCGCCGTCGACGCGAGCCGGCTCGCCGCCGTCGCCCGCTGGCGGACCGAATACGGGCCGCTGCCGTCGCTCGCGGCGCCGGCCGTGGGGGACAGAGCACCCGCGACCGTCGGCGCCGGGCCGCTCGTCCTGCGCGCCCGCGGCGCCGGGGAGGGTGGGGTGACGCTGGCGGTGCACCTGCAGGACACCGCCGACGGGTCGCTGAGCACGGTCACGCTCGGGCCCGTCCCCGCCGGGGCGCACGAGGTCACCGCCGGCGTCGAGGGCTGCGCCGCGGGCTGCCGCGTCACGCGGCTCGACCTCGTCAAGGCCGGCGCCGGCGACGCGCTCACCGTCGAGGCGCTGCGGCAGGGGGACCGGGCCGTGTTCGACAGCGCCACCCTCGGGGACCCCAGGCTGTGGCGGGCCCCGGCGAAGGGCCTCGCCGTGTCGGTCGTCGCCCGGCAGGGCACGCTCACGCTCGCACAGGCACCGGCGGTGTATCGCGGCGACAGCGTCGCCTACCCGATCGCCACCGGCCTGCCGCTGCCCGTCGTCGTCGCCGGCGAGGTGCCCGAGGGATGGCGGCTCGGCGACCCTGCCGTCGATGTCTTCGGTAGCGGCGCCGTCCCGGTCCGCGTCGCCGGCACCACCGGCGTGCTCCCCGCCGTCGGCACCGCCGGCATCCTGCTCGACCTCGACGCCGCCGAGCGGCTCGGCACCGGCGGCGCCGCCGGCCGCACCGAGGTGTGGCTCGCCGACGGTGCTCCCGCGTCCGTCGTCGCCGCGCTCGCCGCCGCCGGGCTCGTCGTCCTCGGCGACGACACCGCGACCGCCCGCGCCGCCCGGCTCGCCGGGCAGGGCCCCGCCGTCGCCACCCGGCTCCAGCTCGTCACCGCCGCGCTCGGTGTGCTCGCCGCCGCGGCCGCCC
>NZ_JBEXDG010000071.1:17687-50021 GCF_040605635.1 Dactylosporangium sp. NPDC005555 | reverse complement strand
GCGCTGCACCGGTCACCGTCAGCACCGCCACCGCTGACGGGTATGCGAGGCTCACCGTTCACGACGCCGGTCCCGGCATGCCGGCCGAGTTCCTGCCACACGCCGGGGAACGATTCGCCCGCGCCGACGCCGCCCGCGCCACACCCGGCAGTGGTCTCGGCCTGTCCCTCGTCGACGCCATCGTCACCGCACACGACGGGCACCTGTGGTGGTGCTCCGGCCATGTGCACCACCATCCGCGGCCCGCACCCGTCACCTGCACGCACCCCGGCACCGGCACCACCATCACCGTCCTGCTCCCCGCAGCCTGGGCAACCCCTGGCTGACGGACCAGGTCAGGGTTCGGGCGTCGGTGCTGCCCAGACGGCGACCGCAGCCGCCGCGCCGCTGGCGTGGTCCGCGTACTCGGCCGACGAGCGGCCGCAGGATGCTGTCCCGGCGGGGCCCGCCGCAAGGACATCGCCAACCTCGGTCAGCCTGCCGTCGCCGCCGCCATCACCGCCGCCGGCTACGGCGCCGAACTGGTCTGCTGAGCGCGCCTCGAACCGGCTGTCGCCCAGCGGCGCGTCAACGGCGGACTCACGGTGCCGGTTCGGGGCGGAGCGCGGCGATCGTGACCGCCACCAGGCGTTCGACCGCCGCCTCTGATGGCAGGTCGGCGGCGGCGCCGAGCGCGTGCCGGCAGAACTGGGCCAGTTCGGCGGCGTCCACGTCGATACGGGCGGCGCCGGCCCGCGCGCTGTCGGCGATCAAATCGCGGATGAGCGCGTGCAGGTGCTGCTCGGCCTCGACCAGGTGTGGTCCGCGATGCAGGCCTGCGGCGAGGTCGGTGCCGTGATGGCGGTGGCCGATCAGCGCATAGGTGCGCAGCACCGCGGCCAGCCTATGCAGGGGTTCCCCGGGTTCGTCGCGGGCGGCGATGAGCTGCTGGACGTGCCCGGTGACCTGCCGTTCGTGCCAGGCGAGCAGCACCGCCTGCACGTCGGGGAAGTATTTGTACAGCGTGGCCCTGCCGATCCCGGCCGCGGTGGCCAGCTGCGACATCGTCACTCCGGTCAGCCCGTGCTCGTGCACGAGCGCCGCCGCGGCGTCCAGGACGGCGTCGCGCACGGCGTGGCGGTGCTCGGTGATCGTGTCGTTCCACAGCTTCGGCACCGCCCCACTGTACGTCTCGCCATTGTCGTGACACTATGAAACGGACTAGACATTGTGTCTCGAAAAAATGGAGGACAAGATGTCGGACGGAGACGACGCGGCGCGGATGCCGCGGTGGGTGAAGATCGTCGGCGTCGCGGCGATCCTGCTGGTCGTCCTGTTGATCGCTGCGCTGTTCAGCGGACATGGTCCGGGACGGCACATGGGCGGCCATGGCGTGTCGGCGCCCGTGGCAGCCGTGGATGGGGCCGCCGGGTGGCTGCGGTGAGAATGGCGCCGCCGCTGCGTAAGGCGGTGCTCACCGCGCATGTCGCCGCATCGGTCGGCTGGCTCGGCGCGGTCGCGGCGTCCATCGCCCTGGCCCTCGCCGCGCTGACCTCACCGGACCTGCGGGTGGTCCGGGCTGCGTATCTGGCGATGGACATGCTCGGCTGGTCGGTCCTCGTGCCGATCAGCGTGGCGTCGCTGCTGACCGGCCTGGTGCAGTCGCTGGGCACGGTATGGGGTCTGGTGCGGCACTACTGGGTGCTGTTCAAGCTGTTCATCAACGTGGTTGCCACCGCGGTGCTGCTGCTCTACACCCAGACTCTCGGGTTGCTCGCCGACCGGGCGGCGGACCCGGCGTCGACGCTGGCGCAGCTGCGCGGCCCGTCGCCGCTGGTCCACGCGGGTGCAGGCCTGCTGCTGCTCGTCGGCGCGACGGTGCTGTCGGTGTACAAGCCGCGCGGCGTCACCGGCTTCGGCCTGCGCCGCGCCGCAGCGGCTGCATAGCAGGGGCCTTCAGCCGCGGCGCATCAGGCGGCCGACGGCGGCCATCATCTCGGTCGCCATCTCCTCGCCCTTGCCCTCCTCGGCGCCGTGCTGCATGCAGTGCCGGGCGTGGTCGTCCAGCAGGCCCAGCGCGACCTTGTCCAGGGCGGCCTGGATCGCACCGATCTGGGTGAGCACGTCGATGCAGTAGCGGTCCTCGTCGACCATCTTCTCGATCCCGCGCACCTGCCCCTCGATGCGTCTCAGGCGGCCCTGGAGCTGGTCCTTGGTTGCGGTGTAGCCCCGTGTCGGTGTGCTCATGCGACCAGTGTATGTACCCCCTAGGGGTATCGTCCAGGTCGCGCCCGTGTGGGCGGGGTGGATCAGGTGAGCGCGGTTGCAGCGGTGCCACGACCACACCCGACGCCTGGCACTGTTGGTGCAGCGTGCCGAGCAGTGTTGTGTCAAAGACGACCTCGACGCCGGCGCCTCTCCCGCCGGCGGCACGGAGCGGGCCTTGGTGAACCCAGCACCGCTACCGGACTCGGGCAGCTTGGCAACGGGGCCGAGACCAAGTACGACCGCGCCGCGGCCCAGACTCGCGTGGTCGTCGGAGCGCCGAGCGAGCTGGAACGGCGAGGGTCAGTGCGGCGGGTGGCCACAGCCAGTTGAGCACCGGGTCTGCGGCGGGACCGAATCCGATCAGGACCAGGCCACTCACGCCCAGGAACAGGGCGGGCACGGTCGCCCACCGCTGGGGTCGGTCGGTGTACCGCGCCGACAGGACGGCCAGGGCGACCCAGCCGAGGGCGAACCCGCACAGCACCGCGCCGGTGACGGCGCTGTCGTTCACCGCGACGAACGGGGCGAGGATCAGCAGGACGGCCGCGACAAGCCCGGTGACCAGGGAGCCGGCCACGATCCGGCCGGTACGCGCATTGCGAAGGATGGGTGTCATGCGGCGAAAATACCCCCTATGGGTATCTGTTGAAAGAGTTGACACTGATACCCCCTGGGGGTAAAGATGGCCCCACGCAGATACCCCCTGGGGGTACGAAGGAGTGATGGATATGGCAACCGCATCCCGGCGATGGTGGGCCCTCGGGCTCATCGCCCTGGCCCAGTTCATGGTCATCATGGACACCTCGATCATCGGCGTCGCCCTGCCCCGCATGCGGGACGACCTCGGCTTCACCCCGGGCAACCTGTCCTGGGTCTTCAACGCTTACGTCGTCGCGTTCGGCGGGCTGCTGCTGCTCGGCGGCCGGCTGTCAGACCTGTTCGGCGCCCGGCGCGTGTTCGCCACCGGCTGGGCGATCCTGCTCGCCGGTTCGCTCGGTGCCGGCCTCGCCGACGGCGCCGCGGTCGAGCTGGCCGCCCGCGCAGTGCAGGGCGCCGGTGCGGCGCTGATCGCCCCGTCGGCGCTGACCCTGCTGATGATGCTGTTCGGTGCCGAGCCGAAGGAGCTGACCAAGGCCCTCGCGCTGTACGGTGCGGCCGCCCCGGCCGGCGGCACCGCCGGCGTCTTCCTCGGCGGCGTGATCACCGAGTATGTGAGCTGGCCCTGGGTGTTCTACATCAACGTGCCGATCGCCGTTCTCGTGCTCGCCCTCACCCCGGCAGTCATGCCGGCAGGCGGCGCCCGCCGCGGCTCCCTCGACCTGCTCGGCGCGCTCACCGTCACCGTGGGCCTGGCCGCCGCGGTGTATGCGATCGTCCGCGCTCCCGAGATCGGCTGGTCGTCCGCGCGGACGTGGCTCGTGCTCGGTGCCGCGGTGCTCGCGCTCGGCGCGTTCGTGGCGATCCAGGCCGCCCGCCGGGAGCCGCTGGTCCGACTGTCGATCTTCCGGGCGCCGGACCTGGCCGCGGCCAACGTCGCGCAGCTGCTGCTCGGCGCGGCATGGATCCCGATGTGGTTCTACCTCAACCTGTACCTGCAGCAGGTCCTCGGCTACAGCGCCTTCCCCAGCGGCGCCGCACTGCTGCCGATGACCGTCCTCATCATGCTCGGCATGATTCTGCTCGCCCCACGGACGATCGGCCGGTTCGGCCCGAAGGCGACGCTCGTCGCCGGCCTGACCGTGCTCGCCGCAGGCCTCGGCTGGCTGGCGTTCGTCCGCCCAACCGGCAGCTTCGTCGCCGACGTGCTGCCCGCCTCGCTCGTCGCGGCGCTGGGCATGTCCCTGGCGTTCATCCCGTCGCTGGGTACCGCGATCGGCGCGGCCCGCCCGGAGGAGGGCGGCCTCGCGGCCGGGATCGTCAACACCAGCTACCAGGTTGGCTCCGCGCTCGGCCTGGCCGCGATGACCGCCGCCGCCGCCGCGGCGGGCGCCGACCAACTGGGCAACCTGCCCGCCCTCACCGACGGGTACTCCGCCGCGTTCACCGGTGCCGCCGTCATCGCCCTTGCCGGCGCGGTCATCGCCGCGCTCACCCTGCGCCCGGCGCCCTCCGTACCGGCCGCCGCGGCCGAGCCCGAGCAGCAGACCGCCGCCCGGGTGTGAGCCCTCTCAACGCATGCCCGCTCGATACCCCTAGGGGGTAGAGGTATCATGGAAGAAGACCGGCAACTTTCGAAGGAGCCCGCCATGACGACGACCACCTACACCGTGAACGGGATGACCTGCGGCCACTGCGTCAGCTCCGTCAGCAGCGAGATCGGCAAGCTCGGCGGCGTCAGCAACGTCGAGGTCGACCTGGCCACCGGCGCCGTCACCGTCACCAGCGACCAGCCCTTCGACGACGACGCCGTCCGCGCCGCCGTCGACGAGGCCGGCTACGACGTAGCGAGGTAGTCATGCGCACACCGCTCCGGCTCGGCGCCTACGCGCTCGGGCTGGCGGCCGTGTTCACCGCCGCGTTCGGGATCGGCCACCTGGCCGGTCCCGGCACGGCCCCGGCCGCCCACACCAGCACCGACCACAACCCGACCCACCAGGCCGCCGACGGTCACGATGAGCACGCCGCCACCGCGGCGCCGCTGCCTGGCGGGCTGCAGATCACCGAGGACGGCTACCGGCTCCAGCCGCTCACCACCGCACTGCGCACCGGCACCGCGGCACCGTTCCGGTTCCGGATCCTCGGCCCCGACCAGCAGCCCGTCACCGGCTACACCACCAGTCACGACAAGGACCTGCACCTCATCGTCGTGCGCCGTGACCTGACCGGCTTCCAGCACGTGCACCCGCAGCGCGACGCCGACGGCACCTGGAGCGTCCCGCTCGCCGTCAGTGCAGCCGGACAGTACCGGATCTTCGCCGACTTCCAGCCCACCGGCCATCCTCGCGGGCTCACCCTCGGCGCCGACGTCCCGGCGCCCGGCGACTACCAGCCGCAGCCGCTCCCGGCCGCGCAGCGCACCAGCAGCGTGGACGGCTACACCGTCACCGTCGACGGCGACTTGGTCCCCGGCACCGCCTCCAAGCTGACCCTGACCGTCAGCCGCGACGGCGCACCGGTCACCGACCTGCAGCCGTACCTGGGCGCGTATGGCCACCTCGTCGCGCTGCGCGACGGCGACCTCGCCTACCTGCACGTCCACCCCGACGGCGCACCCGGCGACGGCCGCACCGCAGCCGGACCGCGGATCACGTTCTACGCCGAGGTCCCCACCGCCGGCACCTACCGGCTGTATCTGGACTTCCAGCACGGCGGCACCGTCCGCACCGCAGAATTCACCGCCGTCGCCGGCAGTGCACCGGCCGCCGCGCCGGCCCCCACCGCGCCGAGCCCGGCACCGACCGCGCCCGGGCACGGCGATCCCGGCCACACGCACAGCTGAGGACACTTCATGGCAACCAAGCTCCCGCTGATCGCGGCACCGCAGCGGTTCGAACTGGCCATCGGCGGCATGACCTGCGCCTCCTGCGCCGCGCGGATCGAGAAGAAGCTCAACCGCATGGACGGCGTCACCGCCACCGTCAACTACGCCACCGAGAAGGCCACCGTCACCGTCACCGGCGACGTCACCGCCGCCGACCTCATTACCACCGTCGAGCAGACCGGCTACACCGCCGCCCTGCCCACGCCACCGCAGGCGGGTAGCGGTGCAACAGCCGGTGAGCCCGCCGACGAGCTGCAACCGCTGCGCACGAGACTGTTGGTGTCGCTGGTACTGACCGTGCCGGTGATCCTGCTTGCCATGGTCCCGGCGTGGCAGTTCGACTTCTGGCAGTGGGCGTCGCTGACCCTCGCCGCGCCGGTCGTCGTGTACGGCGGGCTGCCGTTCCACAAGGCCGCCTGGATCAACCTGCGGCACGGCGCCGCCACCATGGACACCCTCGTGTCTCTCGGCACGATCGCCGCGTTCGGGTGGTCGCTGTGGGCGCTGTTCCTCGGCACCGCCGGCATGCCCGGCATGACCCACCCGTTCGAGCTGACGATCGAACGGACCGACGGCGCCGGCAACATCTACCTCGAGGCAGCCGCCGGCGTCACCCTGTTCATCCTCGCCGGCCGCTACTTCGAAGCCCGTGCCAAGCGCCGTGCGGGCGCCGCCCTGCGCGCCCTGCTCGAACTCGGCGCCAAGGACGTCACCGTCCTGCGCGACGGCGTGGAGCAGCAGATCCCGGTCGAGCAGCTGACAGTGGGGGACCGGTTCGTCGTGCGGCCCGGGGAGAAGATCGCCACCGACGGCGTCGTGCAGGACGGCACCTCCGCCGTCGACGAGGCCATGCTCACCGGCGAGTCCGTCCCCGTCGAGGTCGGCCCCGGCAGCACCGTCACCGGCGCCACCGTCAACGCCGGCGGGCGCCTCGTCGTGCGCGCGACCCGCATCGGTGCCGACACCCAGCTCGCGCAGATGGCGAAGCTCGTCGAGCAGGCCCAGACCGGCAAGGCCGCCGTCCAGCGCCTCGCCGACCGCATCTCCGGCGTGTTCGTCCCGATCGTCATCGCCCTCGCCGCCGGCACGCTCGGCTACTGGATCGGCACCGGCTCCGGCCTCACCGCCGCGTTCACCGCCGCCGTCGCCGTGCTCATCATCGCCTGCCCCTGCGCACTCGGCCTGGCAACGCCGACCGCGCTGCTGGTCGGCACCGGACGCGGCGCCCAGCTCGGCATCCTCATCAAAGGCCCCGAGGCCCTGGAATCCACCAAGCGGGTCGACACGGTCGTGCTGGACAAGACCGGCACCGTCACCACCGGACGCATGACCCTCCACGACGTCGTCACCGCCGCCGGCACCGCCGCCGATGCGGTGCTGCGGCTCGCCGGCGCGCTAGAAGCCGGCTCCGAGCACCCGATCGCCCAGGCGGTCACCCGCGCAGCCACCGACCGGATCGGCGCCCTTCCCGCGGTGACCGGCTTCGCCAACGCCGAAGGGCTCGGCGTCCGCGGCACCATCGACGGGCACACCGTCGTCGTCGGCCGCGCCAGGCTCCTGCTCGACGACGGCCTGACCATCCCCGACGACCTGCGCGCCGCGCAGACCGCTGCCGAACACGCCGGCCAGACCGCGATCCTCGCCGGCTGGGACGGCCAGGCCCGAGGCGTGCTCACCGTCGCCGACGCGGTGAAATCCACCAGCCGGCAGGCGATCACCGAACTGCGCAGGCTCGGCCTCACCCCGATCCTGCTCACCGGCGACAACGCCACCGTCGCCCGCACCATCGCCGAGCAGGTCGGTATCACCGAGGTCATCGCCGACGTCCTACCCGCCGGCAAGGTCGACGTGGTCAAGCGCCTGCAGGCCGACGGGAAGGTCGTTGCGATGGTCGGCGACGGGGTCAACGACGCTGCCGCCCTCGCCCAGGCCGACCTCGGCCTCGCCATGGGCACCGGCACCGACGTCGCCATCGAGGCATCCGACCTCACCCTCGTCCGCGGCGACCTCCTCGCCGCCGTCGACGCCATCAGGCTCTCCAGGCGGACCCTGCGCACCATCAAGAGCAACCTGTTCTGGGCGTTCGCCTACAACGTCGCCGCCCTGCCCCTCGCCGCCGCCGGCCTGCTCAACCCGATGCTCGCCGGCGCCGCCATGGCACTGTCATCGGTGTTCGTCGTGTCCAACAGCCTGCGGCTGCGCGGATTCCGATCCCAGCACGCCACTACCACATGACGGCGGGCAGCGACCCGGTGAGGTCACGCGGGCGAGCCGGAGGGTCCGCCCGCGTGACCTGAGCTGAGCGTGTGCCGCACTGGACGGCGCATCTTTCATACAGAGCTGACCTGAACGGGCCGCAGAGCCACGATCCGGACGTGTTCAAGTGGGCGTAGACCCACCCAGCGGCGGTCGCCGGGCTGCGCGAGCGGGTGTCCGGCCGGACACGCGGTGCGCCGTGACGACCTGGTAATGGGCGGCAATGGGCAGGTTCGGTGATTGGCTGTCGATGAGGGTGGCGGGGATATGAGTGACAACCAGAGCGATGTTGGTCTATTGGCTTCCTGGCTCGATCAGGCGGGCACCGCCGGGCATGTTCGCCGTCGTCGGCCGGGTGAGGAACGTGGGCTGCGGTTCGCGTTCTATGGGCGGGTGTCGACGGCGGACTTTCAGGAGCGGGCGTCGTCGCGGCGGTGGCAGCGGGATGCGGCTGAGGAACTCGTCGCGGGTCATGGTGTGGTCGTGGCGGAGTTCTTCGACGCGGATCGCAGCCGGCGGTTGCCGTGGGCGGACCGGCCGCAGGCCGCCCAATTGCTGCAATCGCTCGCCGACCCGGACCGGGGGTTCGATGCGGTGGTGGTGGGCGAGTACGAGCGGGCGTTCTTCGGCGATCAGGCGTTGACGGTGCTGCCGTTGCTGGATGCGGCCGGGGTCCGGTTGTGGCTGCCGGAGTCGCACGGCCCTGTCGACCGTCCAGGCGATTCTGGGCAACGCGAAGTACACCGGTCGCCAGGTATGGAACCGTCAGCCTGCGCACCACACCCGCCGCGCCTGCCCGGCCCGTCGAGGATTCAGCGATGGACGGGCGCCGGCGACTGGGTGGTGTCCACCAAGGTGGTGCCTCCGGCGCTGGTGTCGGATGCCGACTTCGTCGCCGTGCAGCGACTCGCCGCGGCTGCCGTTGATGACGGTCCGGTGCATCGCTACGAGTTGGTGGGCCTGCTGCGGTGCGGTCGGGTGCTGGACCCCTGCTGGTCGCACGGGCGTGCGGCGTACCGCTGCCGACACGGTTACACCAGCGCCCGGCCACAGCGCGGCCGCCCGAGAAACCTGTACGTGAGGGAAGACCGGATGCTAGCGATCATCCGCGACCTGCTCGCAACCGTCGAAGTCGAACCTCAGACGAGGATAACGACGATCATTTCCTCTTCTGGAACCACTTCGTGCACTTCCAGATGTTCGACCAGTACGACGCACGCACCGTACTGTCCGCAGTCGAGAAGTGCCGGTACTGCTGGGGCGAGAAGACGGATATTGTCTGGTTCGCCGCCGCTATTCCGGCAAACTCGGACGGTACACAGTCGCTTGGCGACTATGTGTGCCGGTCATTTTACGTCAGTGGCAAGTGTGATCGCGGACGACTTCGGTTCAAGGAAAGCCTCACCCGGAACATCTCCGGCGATGCCGGGTTCGGCATCGCGTGCCATGAGATCGGCCATGCGGTCGGGGCGGAGCACTACCAGGACGGCGGGTGCATGCCGTCGACCATGAGCCTCGACTGGCCGTTCACCAACGTGTTGAGCCCTCATCTCATCGCCCACATCGACGCCCAGTACGGATAGGTGGCCTCAGTGCGAAAATGGATTGCTGTGGCGGCCGCGGTGCTGCTCAGCGGATGTTCGGGTACCACAGCCAGCGACGATTCGGTGGCGGTCGCCGCGTACGAGGCGTCGTCCGTGCCGTTCGACAGCCTCGAGGCCTTCGTCACCGAGCGGCCGGTCATTGCGACCGGGACGGTGATCGCCGTGAACGACATGGCGTACGAGGTGCCGGTCGACCCGGACGCCGAGGGCAACATCCCCGGCGAAGGGCCGGAGATCTACGGGTCGATCTCGTTCAAGCTCGACACCGTCATCAAGGGCGACGTCAAGCCCGGCGCTACGCTCACGATCGTATATATGAGCGGCAAGTGGAACAAGGCCGACAAGAAGGGCGGCCGCCTCGCGTACACCCACGAGAAGCTGGCGAACGTGCAGAAGCCCGACTCGCGGCTCAAGAGCCCGTCCGAACTGGGCGGCACCGCGTTCGCGATCTTCGCGGCGCCGAAGCCGGCCACCCTGCCGGTGAAGGCCGCGGGGCTGTACGTCGCCGGCATCGCCACGGTCGACGCGAGCGGACAGCTCATATTCGCAGGTCCGTCGCCGTTCGTGTCCAAGACGAATACGGCGGTGAAGCTCGACGACGTGAAAGCCGCCCTCGGCTGACGCGCGGGCCGGGCGTGGGTGGCGAACAGCGGTCCGCCACCTGCGCCCGGCTCAGGGCAGCAGTGGTCAATAGCTTCTCCGCGGCTCCGATGGCAGGCCAGCCTATGGTGGCTCTTCGAAGTTGAGCGGGATTCGCGTGTGCCGCCCGCGTCCGGAGGCGCCCCGGTGATGGGGCCCGCGGACGAGCAGGCGCGCTGCTGTCCTGAGTGTGGGACTGCGGCGGTGCGGGTGAAGTGGTGGATTACGACCCGGCCGAGGGATCTGCCGGTCGCCGGCCGGACCGGCCGGTTGCGGTGGCGGAAGCGGCGGTGGTTCTGTGACCTGGCAGGATGGCGGCGGCGGGCGTTCACCGAGCAGGTCGCCCAAGTTCCGGCCCGTGCCCGGCTGACCGCCCGGCTGCGGCAGGCGGCGGGGGGCCGCGGTCGCCGACGCTGGACGCACCGTCGTGCAGGCTGCCCGCGACCATGGCATCTCCTGGCCGGTCGTCGCGGCAGCGTTCACTGCCAACGCCGTTGCGGTGTTGCCGGTCCCCGAACCGCCGCGCCCTCCGGGTCGCCGAGCTGGGCGCGCAGGGTCGGGGTGGTGGTGTTGACGTACGGCCGGCCGGTCCCGGTGACGCAGGGGGTGCTCGGGTCGGTCGCCCGCGTGTCGACGGTCGGGTAGCCGGTGTAGGCGATGGTCAGCGTCGGGTTGTTCGAGAACCGCTTCCAACTGGCACCACCAACCCGCACACTACGCCGCAAGTTCGTGTACAGCCTTTGAGGAACGTTGCACTAGGTGCTGCAGAACGGAGCATGGCCGCTGCGCCGGCCCGCGGCGTCAGGAATCAGGCTGCGCGACGAGACGCCATGTCTGGTGGGAGTTCGGTGCGGCGGGATCGGCCCCCCACTGCTGGATGGGGGTGCCGTCGCCGGCGCCGCCGACGCGGACGTCGAGCAGATAGCGGTTGGTCAGGTTCGATATGGAGTAGCGTCCGCCACCGATCGGCGTGAAGCACCAGGACTGGTTGTAGTTGCCCCAGAAGTACTCCCACTGCTGCATCTGCACGCCGTTCGTCCACGTTCCGTCCGGGTTGTCGAGCGCCTTGCCGGACTTGACGTTGATGAGATGGAAGCAACCCGAGTGTGATTCGACGATACGCCACTGTTGAGCCAGTCCGGTGTTACCGCTGAGCACGATGCCCGCGCCGTCGTCGGCCGCGGCGGCGGCTACGCCCACCCACTTGCCGCTCGTCGCGGCGATCCTGACCACCAGCCCGTCCCGCGGCGTCACAGCGGTATCCGCGGACCGCCTATCCCGTGAGCCGGAGGCGTCCAGTGACTTTGAGTTGCTCGCCGGTACATGTGGTGCCGCCACGGACGACTGCGGACTACCCGGCGGCGGCGTCGCCGCAGCCGGAGCTGCGGCGGATGAGGGCCCGGCCAACAGGGCCGCTCCGGTGTCGTGGACGGCCGGCGACGCCGGGGGTCGCCCGTCCAGGACGTGCACGGTGCCGTAGGGCTGGACGGTGATCGGCGGCGAGAGGTCGTCGTGGCCCTCGTCGATCAGCTTCTCCAGGGCGCGGGGGCGGTCGAGGTTGTATGGCCAGATGCTGCTGTACCGCTCGTCGGCCGGACTGGCCAGCGTTACCTCCCGCTCCGCCAGGAAAGCCTTGAGCCATTCGTGCTCGGTCACCTTGCCGGGCTCGCCGCCGGCGCGCCGACTTGCCCGGTACTGGATCGAGGGGAGGTCGTCGGGGTTCGATGCGTTGCCGTGTTGCAGCAGCGTGTCGTAGATGACCGCGACGCCCAGGGCCGTGGTCAGGCCGAGGTCCTTGGAGATCTTCAAGGCCGGCGAGTAGTACAGGTTCTCCAGGACATCGTCCTGGGCCTGGCGGAATCTGGGATCTTGGCTGGACAGGCGCCATGCGTCGGGCAGTCCGGCCAGCGCGTCAACCTTCGGGCTGTTGTCGTTGCGCAACGTAGTCAGCGTGGCCAGATGGGAGCGGGACAGCATGTTGGGACCGACCCTCGCGGTGTACGTCTGGATCACCTCTATGGCCTCACCGCCGGCCGTCGAGAAGTCCCCTGTGCCCAGCACGTATCCGCGCGCGTCGAACTGGTTGACCACGCGGGCGTACTGCGGAACGAGTGTGTCGTGCATCAGGGCGCTGCGAAGCTGTTCCATGACGGTGCGTTGTTCGGCGGTGATCGTCAGCCCGCCACTGAGCCTGTTCACCGCGAAGAACGCCGCGCCCACCATGATCGCGAGCACGACCGGCAGCAGCAACAGGCGAAACGGAGCACGACGTCGTGCCGCCGGCTGGTCCTGTGTCACTCTGCCTCCCCACCTCTAGTCGATACCCCCAGCGCCGGTCCGGGTCGACAAGATGATGACAGATCGTGGGGGGTGTGTCCCGGGCCCACGTTGCCGCCGCTGCCGCGCACATGGAGGACGGCGACAGGGAACTCGTCGTCATGTGAAAGGCCCGTCACTATCTTCTGCTCGGAGTCAGGACGTATCAGGTCCGGTTCCCGGTCCAGGCCGCTTCGAGGATCGCGGTCAGGCTGGCGGTGTCGGTCGGGCCTGGATGGTTCTGGATCAAGCGGGTGATGCCACCGGCCATCTCCGCGAAGCGCGGGAGGTCGGCGCGTGCCACGCCGATGTCCGCCAAGGTGGTGGGGATGCCGATGTCGGCAAGGAGCCCGTCGAGCCAGGTGAGGAACGTTTCTGCGCCCTCGGCATCCGAGGCGTCGGTCACGTCGAGCCCGCACACCCCGGCGAGGATGGTCAACCGGTCGCCGATGGCATCCCTGGCTGCGTCCAGCGCGTAGGGCAGCAGGAGCCCGACGCCCAGGCCGTGCGGCGTGTGGGTGGCCGCGCCGATGAGGTACTGGAAAGCGTGCGGGGCCGCGTTGCCTGCGTGGGAAAATGCGAGCCCGGCGAGCATGGACCCATAGGACATGTCTGCGCGCGCGTCCGTGTCGCCTCCGTCCCTGACGGCACGGCGCAAGCTGCGGGCGATCCGCTCCGCGGCCAAGAGCGCGTAGTGATCTGTGATCGGGTTGCGGCCGAGGAAGACCTGCTCCACCGGGTCGCGCGGTCCGTGGGCCCGGGGTCGCGCGGTGAAGCTCTCCACCGCGTGACAAAATGCGTCGATGCCGGAGTGGGCGGTGACGGTCGCAGGGCAGGTGTAGGTGAGCTCGGGGTCCACGATGGCGAAGTCGGGCACGATGTGGACGCTGGAGACTCCCACCTTCAGCTCGCGGTCCGGGTCGGTCAACACCGAGACCGGCGTGAGCTCGGAGCCGGTGCCTGACGTCGTCGGGACCGCGACGAGAGGAATCGTCGGCCCCGGCACCTTCGACTCGCCGTAGAAGTCGCGCGGCGTCCCACCGTGGCGCCGGATGACGCCGACGATTTTGGCAAGGTCGATCACCGTGCCTCCCCCGATGGCGAGGATCACGTCGGCGTCCACCTCTGCGGCGACCGAGACGGCCAGGGCGACATCGGCGAGTGGCACGTCCGGAGTCGCGTCGGCAAACATCGCGACGACCTTGACCTTCTCCCGCACGGCGGCCACGATCTCGGCCACGCCCGGCTGCCCCAGAAGAATCCGGTCGGTCACGATGAGGACTCGCGAGCCACACTCGGCCACCACTCGTGGGATGTTCTGCGCGACCCCTTCGCCCACTATCAGCTGGCGTGGTCCGCGGACGGTCTCAAGCATGTCAGTGCCTCTCTGGAACGTCGGCGGCGATGTGCTGGGCGGACGTCCAGGTCACCTGAGAGACCGGGACGGCGTCGGCAAGGTTGGCTGCCCGGGTGGCGCAGGCGCGCGCGCCGGGCTCCCGGACTCGGTTGTGCCCGGGCGCCCTCGGGTCCGTCGCGATGAAGACGTTGCACTTGGTGGGCGGGTCAGTCGGGTCGAGGGTCCCGCGGACATCGTCGCCAACGGCCCGGGTCCCAGCCCACGGGTGGAGGCCGGTCAGGTCATGTGTGCACAGGGCGCGGTGATCCTCGGCGGACACCCGGATCAGCAAGCCGGTCACGGTAGGTCGATCGCCGCGTAGGTGACGTCGAGGTACTCGAGGATGCCCTCGTGCGACCCCTCCTTGCCGATCCCGGACTGTTTCACGCCTCCGAACGGAGCTGACGGGTCCGAGATCAGACCACGGTTGATGCCGAGCATCCCCGTCTGCAGCCCTTCGGTGAACCGGAGCGCCCGCTGGAGGTCACGGGTGAAGACGTATCCGACCAGGCCGTACTCGGTGTCGTTGGCCTTCGCCATCACCTCGTCGTCGGACGTGAACGACATGATCGGCGCCACCGGGCCGAAGATCTCCGCCTTCAGCATCCGCGCGTCTTCGGGCACGTCGACGAGGACCGTAGGCGGGTAGAAGTGGCCCGGCCCATCCGAACGCTCGCCGCCTACCAGGACACGGGCGCCGCGATCGACCGCGTCGGCGACGAGCTCGTCGATCTTGGCGACCGAGGCCTCGTCGATCAACGCCCCGACGTCCACGCCGTCGTCGAGACCGTGGCCCACCGAAAGCGCGCCCATCCGCTCGGCGAAGCGCGCCGTGAACTCCGCGTACACCGGCTCCTCGACGTAGACCCGGTTGGCCGCGATGCAGGACTCCCCGATGTTGCGCATCTTGGCCACCATGGCACCGTTGACCGCGACGTCCAGGTCCGCGTCGGCACACACGATCAAGGCCGCGTTACCGCCCAGTTCCATGGAGGTGCGCAGCACGTTGTCCGCCGCCTGTCGTAGCAGCACGCGCCCGACCTCGGTCGACCCGGTGAACGAGAGCTTGCGGGTCCGACGGTCGGCCAGCAGTGCTGAGACCACCTCGCCGGCACGTTTGGTTGTCACCACGTTGACGACGCCCGGGGGTACGCCGACCTCCTCCATGATGCGGGCCAGGAACAGCATGGTGAGTGGCGTCTGGGCTGCTGGCTTGGTGATCGTCGTGCAGCCCGCCGCCAGCGCAGGAGCGATCTTGCGGGCACCCATGGCCAACGGGAAGTTCCAGGGCGTCACGAAGACGCACGGTCCGACCGGCTTCGGCACGGTGAGGATGCGATATCCACCGGCCGGAGCGGTGTTGTAGCGCCCCTCGACGCGCACCGCCTCCTCGGCGAACCAGCGGAAGAACTCGGCGCCGTAGGTCACCTCCCCGCGGGCCTCGGCGAGCGTCTTGCCCATCTCGAGCGTGATCAGCCGGGCGACCTCCTCGGACCGTTCGGTCAGTGCTCGGTACGTCGCGGTCAACAACTCTGACCGTTTTCGCGGCGGGGTCGCCGCCCACTCCGCCATTGCCATGCTCGCCGCGTCCAGAGCGGCGAGCCCGTCGATGACGTCGGCGTCCGCCACCTCGGCGATGGTCTTGCCGGTGGCCGGGTCCTCGACGGCGAAGGTGGCTCCGCCGGCGGCGTCGCGCCAGGCGTCGCCGATCCGGAGCCGCCGGTGCTCGGGGGCCAGGACGTTCATCGGGTCACTCATTGCGCCGCCTCCTGTGATGTTCTTGGTGATGTCCAGCGTGAGCTCAGCGTTCGCGCCACGCGCGTTGACGAACGGGGCACACGACCTCGTCGGGGCCCAGGTTGCCGAGCGGGTCGAACGTGGCCTTGGCCCTGGCCGCAGGGCGACGCCCCGCGCCACCGATCGCTTTCTCGGGCCGTGGCCGCTTCGGCGGCGTCAGGCCGTGCTCACCGGTGACGGTCCGTCGAGGCTCGATTGCCATGTGCGGGCGCATGTTGACGTCGCCGCGCTACGCGGTTACCTCCCGGCCTCGGACAGCGCCAGCCCGGTGTCCGCATCGAACAGGTGCGCACGGTCCAGGTCGACCGTGACGAGCAGCCGCTCGCCCGGCGTGCCGGTGACGGTGGGCCGGGCCTTGACCTTGAGCATCTCCGTCCCCACTCGGACGTCGACCACCGTCCGGTCACCGAGCGGCTCAAGCCCGTAGAGCTCACCCTCCAACGACGCGTCCCCACGCTGCTCGACGGACAGGTCCTCGGCGCGCACGCCCAGCAGCAGCTGACGACCCTCCTCGGCCGTGGTCCAGCGGGGCCGCGGCAGCGTCCAGCCTTCCGCCCCGACCAGACGATCTCCTTCGGCGTGGCAGGCGAGCAGGCTGATCCGCGGGCTCCCGACGAAGCCTGCGACCCACTGGTTGGCCGGCCGCTCGTACACCTCGGTCGGCGTTCCGACCTGTTGCACCGTCCCCTCCTTGAGGACCGCGACCTGGTCGGCCATGGACAGGGCCTCGACCTGGTCGTTGGTCACGTAGACGAAGGTTGCCCCGAGGCTGCGGTGGATGCGGGTGAGTTCGGTGCGCATCTCGACGCGGAGCTTGAGGTCGAGGTTCGTCAGCGGCTCGTCCATGAGAAACGCGCGCGGGCGACGGACCAGGGCCCGGGCCAGGGCGACACGCTGCATCTCACCGCCCGACAACTGCGCGGGACGGCGCTGCAGCAGGCGTTCGATGTGCAGCAGACTCGACACCTGCTCGACGGCAGCGGCGATCTCGCTCGCAGAACAGCGGCGTGCCCGCAGCGGCGAAGCGATGTTCTCGTACACCGTGTGTCGCGGGTAGAGGGCGTAGTTCTGGAAGACCATGGCCAGGTCCCGTGCGGCCGGTTCGTCACCGGTCGCGTCCCTCCCGTCCAGATGCACCGACCCGGCGTCAAGCTTCTCCAGGCCGGCGATCGCTCGCAGGGTCGTCGTCTTGCCTGCCCCGGAGGGCCCGAGCACGACGAAGAACGAGCCGTCCGGGACGTCCAGCGTCACCCCGTCCAGGGCCTGGACTTCACCGAAGGACTTGCGCAGCCCGTGCACTGCCACGGTTCCCATCAAGCCACCAGCTCTTCCGTGCTTACGTCGTAGACCGTCGGGGTCCCGCCGGAGTGCCGCAGCCCGACCGGTGCGTCAACGGCGAAACGGATTGTCGGTGGCATCCGGACCCGTACGTCGCGCTCGCCGCCGTGGTCGATCACGTAGATGATCTCGTCGCCCAATCCTTCCGCCGCGACAACGCGGGCCGGGACCGAACGGTCCGCCCCTGGTGCTGTGACTTCCAGCGCCTCCGGCCGGACGCCCGCGACCAGGGAACGATCGCGTGGCAGGCCCGGCGGTGGCGTGAGGACCAGTCCGCCCTGACCGCGCAGCATCCCGTCGGCCACCTCCACCTCGATCAGGTTCATCGGCGGGGAGCCGATGAACGCGGCGCAGAACAGGCTCGCGGGACGGTCGTAGACCTCCAGCGGTGTGCCGATCTGCTCGACGCGGCCCTTGTTGAGGATGGCGATCCGGTGACCGAGCGACATCGCCTCGACCTGGTCGTGGGTGACGTAGACCATCGTCGTGCCGAGCTGCCCCTGCAGGTGTTTGATCTCCGTGCGCATGTCCGCTCTCAGTTCCGCGTCCAGGTTGGTGAGCGGTTCGTCCATGAGGAATGCGCGCGGTCGCCGTACGAGGGCACGAGCGAGCGCGACGCGCTGCTGCTCCCCGCCGGACAGCCGGCGCGGTCGCCGGTCCATGAGCGGGCCGAGCCGCATCAGCCGGGCGGCCTCGTCGACCCGCTTGCGGACCTCCGGCTCGGGCAGTCCCTCGGCCCGCAGTGGGAACGCCAGGTTGTCGCGGGTCCTCAGATGCGGGTAGAGCGCGTAGAACTGGAACACCATGGCGATGTCGCGCTCGGCGGGCGGCAGGTCGTTGACCAGTGTGTTGCCGATGCGGATGTCGCCGGTCGTCTGCCGCTCCAGTCCGGCGATGGCCCGCAGCGTGGTCGTCTTGCCGCAACCCGAAGGGCCGAGCATCACGAACAGCTCGCCGTCGCCGATGGACAGGTCCACATGATCAACTGCGACCGTCCCGTCCGGGTAGCGCTTGTGCAGGGCGGTCACCTCGATGCCGGCCATCAGCGTCGCACCGCCCCGAGCGTCACACCGGCGATGAGGTGTTTGCGCACCAGGTAGGCGAAGACGAGCACCGGTAGGGCGAACACCACGGAGGCGGCGGCGACGAGACCCCAGTCGACGGTGGTGCCGCCGATGAGGCCGGCGATGGCGGGTGGGGCCGTCCGCACGTCGTCGCTGGAGGTGAGGAAGATTGCGAACACGAACTCGTTCCAGGAGAAGATGAGGGCGAAGACCGCCGTCGCGGCGATGCCGGGCACGAGCAGGGGCAGGGTGAATTTCCGGAACGCCTGCAGGCGGGTGTAGCCGTCGAGCATGGCGGCGTCCTCGTACTCCGCGGGCACCTCGTCGACGAACCCCTTCATCATCCAGATCGTGAACGGGACGTTGAATGCGGTGTAGATGAGGATCAGGCCGAGCTGAGTGTTGATGAGCCCGACCTGGCGGTACATGAGGAAGATCGGGATCACGACCACCACGGGCGGCATGAAGCGGGTGGACAGGATGAAGAACAGCTGGTCCTTCTTGGCCTTCATGGCGAAGCGTGAGTAGGCCCAGGCCGCCGGGACCCCTAGCACGGTGGCCAGCACCGTGGAGACCCCGGCGACCACGACGGAGCTGAGGAACGAGACCGACAGGCCCGAGCGGCCGTTGCCGGAGGAGACGAACACGTCCTTGAAATGGTCCATGGTGACGGTGAAGTCGAAGAACCTGGCCGGCACGGCGTAGACGTCCCGGTTCTGCTTGATCGACGTCTCGATCATCCACAGCACCGGGAAGAGCATGACGACGGCCAGCACGGTCAGCAGTACGACCTCCAGCACGGCGCGGCCCCGGCCGCCGAAGCGGCGTGTGGGTGGCGTGTGGTCCCGGACCGGACCGGTGGACACGGCCTCGTCGACGGAGACGGCCATCAGTCCTCCTTGAGCTTGTTCAAGTAACGCAGGTAGAACTGCGTGAGGACGATGACGACGAGGACCATGAGGATCCCGTACGCGGAGGCGGTTCCGGTGTTGAAGCCCAGGAACGCCACCTTGTAGACGTGGAACGACAACGTCTCGGTGGACACCCCCGGACCTCCGCTGGTGAGGATGTAGACGAGGTCGAACTGCCGGAAGGCCTCGATGGCCCGGAACAGCACGGCGATGAGCAGCAGCGGCCACACCAGGGGGAGCGTGATGGTGCGGAAGCGGAACCACTCGGACGCCCGGTCGATCGAGGCGGCCTCGTACAGGTACTTGGGGACCGCGGTGAGGCCCGCGAGTGCGATGAGCATGATGAACGGCGTCCATTGCCAGGTGTCGACCACGATCAGGGAGAGCAGTGCCGTGCGCTGCCGGGTGAGCCACTCCACCTGCCCCAGGCCGAGCGAGCCGAGCATGCTGTTGATCACGCCGAACTGCGCGTCGAGCATGAATCGCCAGAACAGCCCGACCACGACCGGCGACAGCATCATCGGAACCAGGAACAGCGTGGTCAGCAGTCCTCGCCCGCGCGTGCGCCGTGAGATCAGGTAGGCGATGGTGAAGCCGAGCACGGTCTGCAGGGCGACGGCGCCGACAACGAAGATCAACGTCGTCAAGGTCCTCTGGTGGACCTGCGGCGACGTGAGGATCGCGGTGTAGTTGCCGAACCCGACGAACTCGGCGGGCCCCCCGCGGGTGGCCGAGTAGTCGGTGAAGGACAGGTACAACGTCCACAGCAACGGGAACACCGACATGCCGAGCAGCAGCAGCAACGCGGGGGAGGTAAAGACCACGGCGAGCCCGCGGTCGCTCAGGCGGGACCGGCCCCGCGCAGGCGGCGTCACGGACGCCACCTGCCCGGAGCCGTCGGTCTTCAGCGGGACGGGGTCACTCACAGCCCGCCGCCGCCCTTGCGGTTGCTGGAGTCGAGCACCTTCTGCTGCTCCTTGGCGATGTCGTTGAGCGCGTCCTTCGGCTGCTTCGCGCCGTTGAGCGCCGCGTTCACGTTGGTGTTCTCGATGTCGACGAGGCGCGCGTACTCGGGCACGTTCCACATGTCCCGCATCCGCGGCACCGAGTCCGCGTACACCTGGTTGAACGGCGAGGCGTTGAGGAACTCGGGCGACTGCAGCGCGTCCGTGCGCGCCGGCACGCCACCGGCCGCGGCCCACTTCTTCTGGATGTCGGCCTGCTCGAACCACTTCATGAAGTTCAGGGCCTCCGCCTGGTTCGGCTTGGCGGAGTAGGCCGAGATGTGCATCCCCATGCCGCCGAGCGGCACCAGGTTCGTCTTCTGCGCCGGCAGGGTGGCGAAGCCGAGCTTGGTGAGGATCTGCTCCCGCGTGGTGCCGAGCGTCGACTGCTTCGGGTCGAGCAGGCCGCCGCTCGCGGCGATCCACTGGAACGCGATGCAGGCCTTGCCCTGGGCGACCGACGCGTTCACCTCGTCGATGAACCAGTTGCCGGATCCCTTGGCGGTCAACGGCTTCATCTTGTTGACCAGGACGTCCATCGCCTCCTGCCCGGCCGGGTCGTTGAGGACGCCGTCGATCTTGCGGTCCTTGGCGTTCCAGAGGTTGCCGCCGTAGACGCCGTTGACCGTGTTGTAGGTGACGGCCGCGGCGTCGGAGCCGTTGGCCTGGTGGAACGCCAACCCGCTGATGCCGGGGTTGTCCGCCTGGCACTTCTCGGCGGCCGAGATCATCTGGTCCCAGGTCTGCGGCGGCTTGTCGCCGATCAGGTCCTTGCGGTAGATCATCGTCCACGTGTCGCCGAGCAGCGGCAGGCCGTACAGGCTGGCGTTTTCGTCGCGCTTACCGGTCTCCGCCTGCGGGAACTGGCCGTAGGCCGCCAGCAGGTACGGATTGTAGGCCTTGACGTCGATGTTCTTGTTGACGAAGTCGGTGATGTCGAGGATGTTGCCGTTCGTCACGGCCTCGCCGATGTGTTGCGAGTCCAGGATCGCGATGTCGAAGTCGGTCTTGCGCGCGGCGAACTGGGTGAACATTGCGTCGTGCCAGTTCGCGTTCGGCACGGTGTTGACCTTGATGGTGACGTTCGGCCGCTCCTTTTTGTACTCCGCGTTTGCGAAGTCTTCCGGCGCGTGGGCGGGGGGCCAGTCAAACCAGATGAAGCTGAGGGTCAGCGGGTCCTGGGTGAGCGTCGGGATGGTTGCCGGTGCCTTGGGGGCGCCCGCCTTCGCGCCGTCGTCCTGGCCGCCGCAAGCCGCCACGGTCGTGGCCAGCAGTAAGGCCACCGTCGCGAGCTGCGTCTTTCGGCCGGGAACGGACAGTCGTCCTGTTCGCTGTTGATATCGCATCCTCTGCCTGCTTTCTGGGGTGGGGTCTTCGGGAGCCTTGCTGCGTGCTTCGCCGAGCAGTTGCTGGGGTGTTCAGGCGTGTTGCCGGGCTGTCGCGAGGCCTTTTCCGCAGACCGGCGTCACGGGTACGCCGCGACGCACCGGGTCTTCATGCAGTCGAGAAGTCCTTCGGTCCTTGCGCGGCCGGCCGGTGGCGAACCGAGCAGGACGTCGAGCATGCTCGTGGGAGCTTCAGGCGATCGAAGTTGAACGCTGGCGGGCAGTTCCACGATGGTGCAGGATGGCTCGCATCCTCCACTTTTCCTATACGATCCGAGTGGGCGTCAGCATGCAGCAGCATTGCGATTGATGTCAACAGGTTCGCGAAGACGCACGAAGGGGACCTCACGTCACGATGGACGACGAAGCGACGATCGCGTGGGGCCACGGGGCCATGACGGGCGGAATGCCGCCGGGAAGATCTCGCGGCCGGCTTGCCGACGAGGTGTACGACACGCTGCTCGGACAGCTGATGTCGTTACGGATCGAGCCTGGCTCCCGCGTCACGATCGACGTCCTGGCGCGAGAGCTGGGGGTCTCGCAGACGCCGATCCGAGACGCTCTGAACCGCATGGAGGCCGAGGGTCTGGTCGTGCGTGTGCCCCATGCCGGCTACCGCATTCCCCCGCAGATCACCCGTCAGCGGTTCGAGGACATGCTCGAGATCCGTCTGCTCCTCGAGCCGGCGGCGGCGCGCAGATCCGCCGAACGCGCATCCCCGGAGCAGGTGGCCGGCCTGCGACGAATGCTGGAGGAGATGGCGGAGCTGGAGCGGGGCGACGGGCCCATGGCCTACGGCACCTTCGGGCTACGCGACGCCGCTTTTCACGATCTCATCGCCCTGAGCGCGGAGAACCAGGTCATCCGCGAAGCGCTCGCTCGCCTGCACACGCACGTGCACCTGTTCCGGCTGCACCACGACATCCAGGTCACTCACCTGGCCATGGCCGAGCACGAAGCAATTCTGGCCGCGGTCGCCGCGCGCGACCCCGACGCCGCCGCCTATGCCATGCGTCGGCACATCCTGCGCTCCGGCGAGCGGTTCCAACGATTGTTCGACGCGGTCAAGGACGCGGATGGAATGGCGGTAGAGGCTTGACGGGCGGGCCGGGCCCGAGGAATGCTGACTCAACCGGATCGGATCGGATTGGATCGCCCGGCCCCAAATGCGAGGAGAAGCAGGTGCCCAGAGCGCTGCTCCTGACCGGCGACGCCGCCGAGGAGCTCGACACCATGTATCCCTACTACCGCGTGCAGGAGGGCGGCTGGGACGTTGACGTCTCGTCACGGACGATGCGTGACGTGCAGCTGGTCATCCACGAGTTCGACCCCAACTCCGACGCCTACGTGGAGAAGAACGGCCGGAAGTTGCCGGTCAACGTGCCCTGGTCCGAGGTCGACGTCGAGCGCTACGACGCCCTCATCATCCCCGGCGGACGTGCCCCCGAGTGGATCCGGGTCGACGCCGACGTCAGGCGCATCACCGAGCACTTCTTCGCGCGCAACCTCCCGATCGCGCTGGTGTGCCACGGCGCGCAGGTGCCGGCGGTGTACGGGCTGCTGAAGGGTCGGAAGACGGCGTGCTTCCCGCCCATCACCGGTGACATGGAGAACGCGGGCGCGACGGTCATCGACGCCCCCGACGTCGTGGACGGCAACCTCGTCTCCTGCCGAGGGTGGCCCGACATGCCGCAATTCGGCAGGGCGATGATGGAGCTGTTCTCGAAGTCCATCGACTCCGCATCGGCATGAGCACCCCTGACCTGCCCCGGTGACGGCACTTCGGACCGTCACGGTCGACGGCTCCCCCGTCCACGTCCTGGAGAGCGGCACGGGGCCCGCGGTGCTGATGCTGCACGGCTCCGGACCCGGCACGACCGGGTCCGGCGCCTGGGCAACGACGGCGCAGGCGCTGGGCACGTCCTGGCACCTGGTGGCTCCTGACCAGGCAGGGTTCGGCCGTACACCAATCCCGGCGGGCTCCAGAGGTGGGCTCCGGCTGTGGACGGAGCAGGCCGCGGGCCTGATGGATGCTCTCGGTGTCGAGCACTACGCCGTGGTGGGTCACTCCATGGGCGGTGCCGTGGCGCTGGCGTTGGCGGCCGCGCGTCCCCGGCAGGTCACCCATGTCGTGGCGGTCTCGACAATGGGCGCCCCCGGGGCGCCGCTGTCCGCCGAGCTCGACGCGATCTGGGCCGCCCCCGCCGGCCCGCTCGGGGCACGAGACATGTTGAGTCGCCTCGTTTACGACCAGGCGCTCGTGACCGAGTCGGCAGTCGATGCCCGTGCGGCCGCGATGCGAGCGGGGGCGGCCGCATTCGCGTCGTTGTTCCCTCCGCCTAGGGCACGTTGGGCCGACGAGCTCGCCCTCTCGGCGCAAACGCTGGCAGGGGTCCGCGCGCCCGTGCTGCTCGTCCACGGCGCCGAGGACCGAGTCACCCCGATCGGGACGGCAGCCCTGCCCCTGCTCGAACATCTGGCCGATGTCCGTCTGTACGTGCTCGGGCGATGCGGGCACGTGCCGGCGATCGAGCACCCGCACGACTTCAGGCGACTTCTGTCGTGCTTCCTTTGCCGGGGACAAGGTCACTAATTCGGGACTTTTGACGAGATAGACAAAAGTCCGTTCGCTCCGAACGTAAGTATTTACATTTCTGGAAGAAGTCTATTACTGTTCGGGCGTAACTTACCTCCCTGGAGAGGTCCGCCATGGTCCTTTCGCCGGTTTTGCCTGATCGTTCTCCGTTGCCTGCACGGCTGCTCTGCCTCCTGTGGGACATGGGTGCCCTGTCCCGGGCGGAGTTGGCCGACCGGCTCGGCGAGCCGGGGGCCCGCCTGTTGGCAGAGATCGACAACCTGATCGCCGACGGCTTGGTGCGCGAGGCCGGCCCGGCGGTCTCCCGGGGCGGTCGGCGGTCGGCTCTCGTCGAGCGCTCAGACGATCTGCGGCTCGGCGCGGTCGACCTCGGCGACTCCTCCATCGATGTAGAGGTGGTCGACGGTCGATTGGAGCCGGTGGGAGCGCACGGCGAGCCGGCCGACATCCGTTGCGGACCCAAGCCGATTCTGCAGCGGGTCAGCGAGATCCTGGCCAAGCTGCGGGCCGGCGGGGCGTACAAGCCATCCCCGCCGGCGGACGTACCCGCCTGACTACCTCCGTTTCGCCAACTCCCCCGCTGCCGAAGGAGGAACAGTGCGTCTCAACCGAACATCGAGGGTGCCTGGTTCCGGCCTGACCCGGCGCGGGCTGCTGGCCGCGTCTGCCGGGCTGGCGGCCGGTGCCGCCGCCATCACGGTCCTGCCCGGGTCCGCATTTGCAAGCAACGGGGTGACCGTGCCTCCGGGTAAGCGCGGCATCCAGCTGTACACGGTGCGGGATGTGATCACCCGCGCGCCGAACGCGGCAACCGGCGTCAACGGCGGCTTCCGGTTCGTCTTCGAACAGCTCGCCGCGATGGGGTACACCCAGGTCGAGTTCGCCGGGTACGCGCAGAGCACGTCGATTCTGGGCCGGCAGATCACCCCGGCCGAGATCCGTCAGCTGATGGACGACAACGGCCTGGTAGCCAACGGCAGCCACATCAGCTTCAGCGACTCCACGATCGAGGCCCAGCTGGATATCGCCGAGACGCTGGGCATGCCACACCTGGGTACTGCGAGTATCCCGACCAACGGCCGGCGCAGGTCCGACTGGGAGCAGGCGGCGGTGAACTTCAACCGCTGGGGCGCGGCGGCCGCCGCTCGTGGCATCAAGCTGTATCAGCACAATCACCACAGCGAGTACAACTTCGTGCTGGACGCCGGTCCGCTGGACGCGAACGGAAACCCGACCGGCTCGACCGGTCTGCGCGGGCTGGAGTATTTCTTCACCCTCGTCGACCCTGAGCTGGTCTGGTTCGAGATGGACATCTACTGGGCGTTCGTCGCGCAGCACCGGTACCAGAAGTACACCGATGCCGGCGGTGTCACCCGGACCAGCATCTTCGACCCGCTGGCTACTGTCTTGCCGATGCCCCACCGGTTTCCGCTGTTCCACGTCAAGGACGGCGCGCCGGCGAACAACGCGGAC
The DNA here is from genome assembly GCF_040605635.1 of Dactylosporangium sp. NPDC005555. Classification (NCBI taxonomy): domain Bacteria; kingdom Bacillati; phylum Actinomycetota; class Actinomycetes; order Micromonosporales; family Micromonosporaceae; genus Dactylosporangium; species Dactylosporangium sp. NPDC005555. Next base: position 24,514 of record NZ_JBEXDG010000071.1, on the reverse strand, counting down.
GGATACAACTTCGTCCCGGTCGGCACCGGTGTCCTGCCGCTGCGGGAGTTCCTCAACGCGGTCCCGCAGAAGGGGTACCACTACCCCAACTATGAGCAGGACAATGCGCCGGGGAATGCGACAACCGCCCCCAACCAATCCCTGGACTCGTCGCGGATCAGCTTCGGCAACATCGCCGGCTGGCGCGGCTAGATAGACCGACTCTCCCGCCCGCCCAGGGCCGCTTCTTCATTGGCGTGCAGAGCGGCCCGGGGCGGGCGAGGGGGACGGCGAAAGCAGAGGAGATCCCATGCACCTCAGACACCCCACCGTCAGACGCAAGGCTACCAGTCTGGTAGGGCTGCTAGCACTGCTCGGTACCGCGGCGGTGGGAGCGACGCTGACCAGCACGACCACGGCAGCGGCCGCTCCCAACCCCAAGGGCATCCAGTACAAGGTCCTCGTGGTGCGCAGCACCCAGGACGCGGTGTCGTCGGCCGGCCTGGCCGCGATCCGGGATGCGGCCAGAACCGGTGTTTTCACGGTCGTGGCGCCCGGGCCCGCTGACATAGGCGACCATTTCACGGAGAAGAAGCTGGAGCAGTACCGCGCGGTCGTGTTCTTGGACACGGGTCTCGCGAGCCCGCTCACGGACGCGCAACGCGCGAACTTCGAGAGCTACTTCCGCAAGGGCGGCGGCTTCGTCGGCGTCGGCTCGGCGGTCGAGACCGACGAGTCCTGGTCGTTCCTGACTGACATCCTGGGGACGCGTGCGTCCGGCAGGACCGACGTGCAATCGGGTGACGTGAAGGTCGCCGACCGCGTCCACGACGCGACCAAGGATCTGCCGCAGCTCTGGTCGCGGACCGACAACTGGTACAACTTCACGAAGAACGTCCGCGGTGTGTCACACGTCCTCGACACCGTCGTCGAGGACCCGTTCGGGCCGCAGCCGCAGGGCGGCAACCTCGACGGGATCGCCGGGGGCACGATGGGCGCCGATCACCCGGTCTCGTGGTGTAAGGACTTCCGGGGCGGCCGCTCGTTCTACACCGGCCTGGGCAACACGGCCGCGAGCTTCGACGCCGACCTCACCAAGCACCTCAAGGGCGCGATCGGCTGGGCCGCAGGCCAGGCCGACCCGGTCTACAGCGATTGCGGCGCGACCGTGCTGGCCAACTACCAGCAGACGAAGATCGGCTCGCCGCCGAACCTGCAGGAGCCGATCGGCTTCGACCAGCTGCCGGACGGCCGCGTTCTGCAGACGGACCGCCTCGGCTCGCTGCGCATGCACGACTCGACCACGGGTGTCACCACGGTCGTCGCCAACTTCGCCGATCCGAGCCTGCCGATGACGCAGCAGATCTACTCCGCGGGCGAGGACGGGCTCTATGGCCCGGCGGTCGACGCCAACTTCGCGACCAACAAGTGGGTCTACCTCTACTACTCGGCGAAGGAGGTCACCGACGTCAAGCTGAGCGACGGATCGGTCGTCACCCAGATCACGCCGAACACCACCCCGCCGAACGTGGCGGCGTCCAAGACCGCGTGGGATCCGTACGTGGGCTATTTCCAGCTCAGCCGCTTCAAGTTCGTCGACGCCACCGACAGCACGCCGGCGCACCTCGACATGGGCTCCGAGCAGCAGATCATGCGCGTGCCGGTCAACCGCCAGGAGTGCTGCCACGTCGCGGGCGACATCGACTTCGACAAGCACGGCAACCTCTGGATGGTCACCGGCGATGACACGCCCGCAGGCGGCATCAACGGCGGCGGCTACGGGCCGTACAACTCGCAGAAGACCGACGAGCAGCAGACCGTGCGCGTCACCAACGCGACGGGCGGCACGTTCACGCTGACCTTCGAGGGCCAGACGACGGAGCCGATCGCGTGGAACGCGGATCGCAATGCGATCGACGCGGCGCTCGAGGCGCTCTCGAACATCGAGGCGGATGAGATCCAGACCAGCGGCGGCCCGGTCAACACGTCGAACGTCAACGTGTTCTTCCGCCGCGGCAAGCAGCAGTCCGATCAGCCGCAGATCACCGCCGACGGCGCCGGCCTGACCGGCACCGCCACGCGGGCGATCGCCACCAACACGGCGCAGGAGGGCGGCTGGTATCAGCGGCTCACCGGTGACTCGCGCCGCAGCGCGCTGAACACCAACGACCTGCGCGGCAAGGTGCTGCGGATCAAGGTCAAGGACGGCAACATCTCCGCCGCCGACGCCAACAAGGTCGACTTCGGCTCCGGCACGGGCGCCTACTCGATCCCGTCGGGCAACCTGTTCCCGCTGGTCGCGGGCGCGCCGCAGGACAAGACGCGGCCGGAGGTCTACGCGATGGGTTTCCGCAACCCGTTCCGGATCCAGGTCGACGAGAACGACGTGGCCTACATCGGCGACTACTCGCCCGACGCCCAGACACCGCAGCGCTCGCACGGCCCGTCGGGCACCGGCCGCTACGAGATCGTGCGCAAGCCGTCCAACTACGGCTGGCCGACGTGCTACAAGCGCGACCTCGCGCACTACGAGTGGAACTTCCACGAGTTCGCGCCCGGCACCACCACCGCGGGCACGCCGCTGAACAACCCGCCTCAGAAGTTCGACTGCGACGGGCCGACGCAGCGCAACGACTCGCTGTGGAACATTGAGGGCGGTCCGACGGTCGAGCCGGGCCTGAGGGACGTCCCGCCGGTCACCGACCCGGACATCTGGTACTCCTACCGCGACAACAACACGAGCGCGCCGCTCGGCACCCCGTGCGAGGCCTCCTACGCGCCGACCCCGGGCCCGATCGCGCCCGGCTCGACGACCGAATGCCCGCGGCTGTTCCCCGAGCTCTACACCGGCGGCGTCGGTCCGCACGGGGTCACGAAGTACCACTACGACCCGGAGAACCCGAACCCTAACAAGTTCCCGCCGTACTACGACGACTCGGTGATCATCAGCGAGTGGACGCAGGACACGCTGCGCGAGGTCAAGCTCGACAAGCAGAACAACCACGTCCAGAAGATCAACAACTTCCTGGATTGCGGCAGCCGTGCGAACGCCCAGGCAGGCAGGTTCCAGTTCGAGTGCGACAACCCGATGGACGTGCAGTTCGGTTCTGACGGCGCGTTCTACATGCTGACCTACGGCAACGGGTTCAACGTCATCAGCCCCGACGCGGGCATGTACAAGTGGGAGTACGTCAAGGGCAAGCGCGCGCCGAAGGCCGTGCTCACCACGAACCGCACCGACGGCTCAACGCCGCTGACCGTGAACTTCTCCAGCGCCGGCTCGCTGGATGAGGATCCCGGCGACTCGATCCGCTACGAGTGGAACTTCGGCGACGGCTCGGCGATCGGGACCGACCCGAACCCGACACACACCTACACGCAGTCCGGCCGCTACACGGCCGTGCTGACCGTGCTCGACTCGTCCGGCAAGCAAACCTCGACCAGCACCGTGATCACCGTGGGCAACACGAGTCCGACGGTGGTCGTCAATACGCCGGTGGAGGGCGGGACGTTCGCGTTCGGCGACGACATCCCGTTCTCGGTCACGGTCACCGACCCCGAGGACGGGACGGTGAATTGCTCCGAGGTGCAGGTGACGTTCGTGCTCGGCCACGACGCGCACGGCCACGCCGAGGAGTCCGTCAACGGCTGCTCGGGCGTGCTCCACACGGACGCCGACGACGCCTCACACGGCGGCAACGTCTCCGGCGTGGTCCAGGCGCGCTACACCGACCACGGCGGTCCGGGCGGCGTCCCACAGCTGACCACGACCGGCCAGCACCAGATCCGCCAGAAGCACCAGGAGGTGGAGTTCGTCGTCAACCAGTCCGGCACCAACACGGCGACCAACACCGACGGCGGCGCCGGCGTGCACCGCGGCAGCCTGGGCGCGGGCGACTGGCTCCAGCTCAACGGCCCATTCAACCTGACCAACATCGATTCGATCACGTTCCGCGTGGCGGACGCGGCGACCGGCCGTACGCCCGGGTCGCCGCTGGCGGCAATCGAGGTCCGTCAGGACTCGATCACCGGGCCGATCCTGACGACGGCCAACCTCGTGTCCACCGGCGGGACGGGAACCTGGACGAGCCAGACGTTCCCGGTCTCGATGTCCGGGACGCATGAGCTGTTCCTGGTGTTCCGCTCGGTCACGGGTGGCGCCACGGGCGGCAACCTGTTCAACCTCAACTGGGCCGAGTTCGTCGGCACGGGCATCGGCACCTAGGCCAACAACGTTCACCGGGTGACCGGCGGCCTTCGGCCGCTGGTCACCCGCGCCGGCGAAGCCGGCGACCGGCGGGGGCAACTCGGCCGCGAAGCACCGTGTGCGGTCGCGCTGCAGCCATCGCAGCGCAAGGTCGGTGCCGATGGTGAACCCGTCGCACTCATCCGCGAGTACCCTACGCACGCCTTCCGCTCCAATTGCGACACTTTTGTTGATACGTATAAAAGTTAGATCGAGACTGCCGCCAACTTTTGTTGCGCGATAGCGTTCTATCGAACGAACGATCACTTTCAAGGTGATCGCTCTCCGGCCTACGCCCCCGGGACGTTTGAGGACAGACGTGTCATCAGCGAGCCGGCCACACCCCGGCCCTTCCGACGGCGATTCCGCCGTTCGCGATGGTCGCCTCGTTCGTGGTCTGCCTCCGCGTCCCACCACGGAAGTGGAAAGGAACCGCATGCCCAACCAACCTCACACCGCGAAAGCTCTGCGATCACACCCATCCGGCCGGACGGCCGGAGACTCCCGCCAACGCCTGGTCCGCTACCTGGTCGCCGCCGCCTTACCGGCCGCGTCCATGTCCGTCGGGTCGCTCGTTCTCGCCGCCCCGGCCTGGGCCGCACCAACCAGCGCGGCGGCCACGCTCACCCCGGCCGTTGCCACCGGCACCAACAGCTGGTATCGGGGTCCGGTCACCCTGAACCTGTCGGCGACCGACGGGGCCGGCGGCGTACAACGTCTGGAATACCGCCTCGGCAACACGGCACCCTTCCAGACCGTGGCGTCCGCGCCCAGCCCGTTCCCCGGCACGCTGAGCGGCTCGGTGGAGATCACCCAGCAGGGCTCCACGACCGTCGGGTACCGCGCCGTCAGCGGTGACGGTTCCGTCGAGTCCACCCGCACCATCACCGTGCGGATCGACACCGTCGCCCCGGTCGTCAGCTGGCCCGGCATCGTCGACGGGCACGTCGGCCACACCGCCACGCTGATCCCGACCCGGACCGACCCCGCGCCCGCCTCCGGCGGCGTCTTCATCCAGAAGATGTGGATCGACCAGACCGAGACGACCCCGCTGCCGGTGAGCACCTCCACCCTGTCCACCGGCGCGCACACGATCAGCGTGATCGCCAGTGACTCGGCCGGAAACGCGGCGCGTTTCGACCAGACGTTCGTGGTGACGACGTCGTTCGCCGAGCTCGGTACGCTGATCGACGGCTTCGCCGGCAGCGGCGCGATCGGCGCCGACCTCGCGGCCGACCTGCACGCCAAGCTGGCGGAGGCGGCGAGCCTCGCGGAGCTGGGCAACACCAACCAGGCGAAGCGGGCCCTCAACCAGTTCGTCGCCGCCGCGCAGGGCGGGACGCAGTCCGGCCAGGTCCGGGACACGCTCGTCGGCGACGCCCGCTACCTGCAGGACCAGCTCGCCGGGAAGCTCCCAGCCGATCCGCCGACCGGCATGACCGTCACGCCGGCCATCGGACCCAACCCGATCGCACCGGCGACGCCGCTCGCGGCCTCGACGAACTTCCCCGGCGCCACCTACCGGGTGCTGTACTTCTCGGCCACCAAGGGCTTCCGGCACGACCACATCGCGGACACCGCCCTGCTCGTCCAGCAGTGGGGCCAGCAGCACGGTTTCGACGTCGACATCTGGGACCCGAGGCTGGCCCCGGCGTCGCTGTCGAGCACGCCGTTCACGTCCGCCGCCGACCTGGCGAAGTACAAGACGATCATCTTCGGCTCGCCGGTGGACGGGACCAACGCCAACAGCGCCCCGGCGGCGGACGCGCTCAACGCCGGCGAGCTGGCGGCGTTCCAGGAGTACGTCCAGGCCGGCGGCGGATTCGTCGGGCTGCACGGCGCGTCCGACGCGATCCACAACGTGCCGTGGTACCGCGACCTGGTCGGTGCCTGGTTCACCAACCACCCGGGCGGCCAGAACGGCGAGGGCACCTGCGGCAGCTGCATCAACGTGCGGGTCAACACCGAGGACTCGACGAACCCGGCCACCGCGCACCTGCCGAAGACCTGGCTCACCATCGACGAGCTGTACAACTTCGACCACAACCCGCGGGCCGAGGTGCACACGCTGCTGAGCCTGGACGAGGAGTCCTATCGGCGCAGCCTCAACAGCGGCAACGCCGCGACCCGCCCGCTGCCGCTGATGGGCGGTGACCACCCGATCGCGTGGTGCCAGGAGTACGACGGCGGCCGCGCGTTCTCGCTCATCCTCGGCCACGACCGCGCGCTGTACTACCGTGAGACGTTCACCAAGATCCTGCTGGCCGGCATCAACTGGACGGCCGGCCAGACCGAGGCGAACTGCTCGACCTTCCGGCAGACCCGCACGCTCATCACCGCGAACTCTGCCGCCGGCACCCTGACGCCGGAGTCCGCCGCGGCCGCCGCGGCGCTGCTCGACGACGCCCAGGCGGCGTACCTGCGGCAGGACTACAACGCCGCGGTCACCTCGCTCAACCAGATCACGGCGATCACCGGCTCTCCCGCCGCCGGCACCACGCAGGCGCGTGACGAGCTCGACCACCAGGCCCGCCAACTTCGGAGCTGGATGTTGTCCCTGAAGAAGTCCTGACCCCGTGGGTCGCCGGCCCACCACGTGGGC
>NZ_JBEXDG010000071.1:0-17677 GCF_040605635.1 Dactylosporangium sp. NPDC005555 | reverse complement strand
TTTTTCCCCGCTCTCCCGCCGCCCGGGGGGGGCGCCCCCCCCCCCCGGGGCGCCCCCCCCCCCACGCCGGCATGGTCTCACCAGCACGCGGAAGAGTCGGCGGCAGGTTCGTCCGGGGCGGCACGTGGCCGTTGAACAGGCGGATGTCACCCACCGTCTCGCGGCAGCCCCTGGTTCACCGCCGACGAACTGTACGGGCAGAACCCGGGGCTGCGTGGCTGGCTGGAGGAGCAGGACATCGCCTACGTGATGGCGACCCGCTGCGACGATGAGGTGGCCTCGGGGCTGCACACGACAACCCGGGTCGACGCGCTGGTCGCCCAGGTGCGTGGCGGCGGCTGTCCTGCGGTGACGGAGCGCACGGACCCCGCGTGTACGACTGGGCGTGGCTGCCGATTCGCCGGCCGTTCGCGCACGGCCGCCGCGGCTGGGTCCTGGCCAGGCCCAGCGTCAGCGACCCCAGCGAGTTGGCCTACTACGTGTGTTTCGGCAAGCGTGGCACCCGGCTGACCGAACTGGTCCGGGTCGCCGGGTCCCGGTGGGCGGTCGAGGAGTCGTTCCAGACCGCGAAGAACGAGGTCGGCCTGGACCAGTACCAGGTCCGCCGCTACGACGCTTGGTACGCCCACATCACCCTGGCTATGCGCGCCGCCGCGTTCCTCGTGGCCACCCGCGCCCGCGAGGCGGCAAAGGGGGCACCGACAGCGGCGAGCACACACTGATTCCGTTGACCAGCAACGAAATCCGCCGCTTGCTCGGCAAACTCGTCCTCATTGGACGGACCGCGGCCGGACACGTGCTGCACTGGTCTGCCTGGCGCCGCCACCGTCAAGCAGAAGCGAAAGCCAGCGACTGCCACAAACGCCTTGAACGGTGCCATACGTGGCGAAACGCCGTTGCAGTACTAGGCCGCCCGTCTGGTGTGGCTGCTGCGCCGGCTCGGTCAACCCGCGGCACTCCTCGACGGCGGCCTGGCCAGCTGGCCCGGCGACCTCGACACCGGACGGATCACCCTCCCGCCGGTCGAACGCGCCGTCGTCGAATGGCCAGCCGGACGGCTGCGCACGGCGGCCGATACCGAGCACGCCATCGCTCATGGCACCGCGGTCGTGCTCGACGCCCGTGCCCCCGAGCGCTACACAGGCGACAGCGTGCTCCCCACCGACGTGCGTTCCGGCCACATCCCCGGCGCGAACTCGCCGACGGCTGGATCCCCTCCCTCGGCAGAATCGGGCTCGACCGAGCCCGACAGATGCGAGACACAGTGCGCGCCGCCGCCACCGCGGCCGGCCGCGACCCAGACTCGATCACCTGTGCCTGCAACATCATCGTCCGCATCGACCCGTCTCTCGAGCCCACGCCACAGGCCGTCGTCGGGAGCGTGACCTCGGTTCGTAGCCCAGCTCCGCGACGTGATCGCGGCCGGCTTCACCGCGTTGCTCCTGGCTGTCCCCACTGTCGCGGAGCAGGAGCTTATCGCCAGTGAAGTCATTCCAGCCCTGCACGCCGGAGCCCCTTGACGTACCGGCCATGTGCCGCCGCCGACCTCAGGGCTGCGCGGCGTCGAACGGCTGCGGCTGCCGCGCGGTCGTGTTGCCGACCTCGGAAGAGACCGAGGCGTCATGCCGCCAGGACGGCGGCAAGGTTGGCGAGCTGGGAGGCGCGGGACGGATGGCGCCGCAGGTACTCGCCGGTCACCCAGGCACGTAAGGACTCGCGCTCCTCCATGACGGCGAGGCACGCAGCATTCTCGGGCAGGGCGCCGCTACGGGCCTCCTCGCGCAGCCACACCTGAACGGCATCGTCGGGCCGCCCTCGTATGCTCCGGACGGCGAACCGGAAATTACCCAGACGCTCCACGATCAGGCCGGGATAGGGAGGCCCCTCGAGGCCCAGCCAGATGAACGCCCTGATCGCGGCCGAGCGCCGCCGGGCACCCCGTATCCGTCCGGCCCTCGTCATTGGGTGGCGTTCCCGAGCGCCTACGTCGTCACTCTCTCGGACCACCCGATCTTCGAAGCGGCTCCGGTCACCGCGATGGCCCACGACGGCCAAGGCCCAGCCCACAATCTGATGGTACGGGCGAGCGTCCGGTAGGACGTCGAGCGGCAGGTACGTCAGTACCTCGACGCTTGCGCCAAGTCCACGCAGCTCGACCCGTCTGGGTGGCCGTTGGAGCTGCACCTTTACCAAGACCCGCTAGGGAAGCCTCGCCCATCCCGGCACCGCGGTGGAGCTGGCCACAGCCGCCGCCGAACGCGGCAATCCGGCCATGCTCCGGCACCTCGCCGACCTCCGCTCGCGGAACGTCCCGCAGACCGAGGCCGACGGCATTCTCTGGCTGGCTGGCCGTTGAGCACGGCGAGACCTCAGCGTTGCTACGACTGCCGCACATGCGCGAAGAGGACCGCGGAGACCCGGCCAGGGCGGAGGCGCTCACGCTCCAGGCCGCTGAACACGGCCACCTCCGGGCTGTCGCCGACCTTGGTCTCTTCCGCGAGCTGTCCGGGAACCTGTCCGGAGCCGAGACGCTGTACCTCCAGGCGGTCCGCCGAGGCTACACCGTCGACCTCGACAACGTCATCCGCCTTCGGCTCTGCACAGCAGACCTCGCGGCCGGCATCGTCGCCGAGTTTGTACGAGCACGCAGCCGGCCAGGGCGACGCCGGTGCCGCACTCGTCCTGGCCCGGCTGACCCTCGCCACCGACCGTGTCCGCGCGGAGGCGCAACTCCCACCGGCCTCACCAAGTGAGCCGTTCCGTTGGCGTGGATGGTGTCCCGCCGCCATCTGTGTCTGCCGGCGGGACCATTGCTATTGATGCCGGTGGGAGCGTGGGGCGAGTGGGTGATGGCCGTAGCCGGTTTGGTGGAAGGCCCAGCAGCTGTCGGCGACGGTGATGTTGATGTAAGTTCCGGTGCTGCCGGGGAGTTGGTGGCCGGCGAACGCGGCGGCGAGGGCATAGCTGCCGGTGCAATGCTCGACGCGGGTGATGGTGGTGTGCCGGAACCAGTGAGTCATCGGTCGCATCGCCCGGCGACCAGCCGAACGGGCCACCTCCCACGATGTCGCGCAGGCCGTCGGGATACCGGTCACGGATGCTCGTCCAGGACGAGAACTCCACCGCCGCACCGAGCGCGTCCCCGGCGTGCACGCCCAACAAGCCGCCGGCCATCCGATCCCGACGATCCACTGTTCGTCCTACCGACGCCCGTGCTGTCGTGTCGTCAACCACCACGCCAGCATGCCGCACCAGACAACTCGATCTTCCATCCGCCCGCTGGGCAGCATCCGGATCTGCCGCGATCCGATCGCTACGCAGCGTGATGGCTTGCTCTATGGCTCGGCTCGCGACCATGCCGATGAGCGGACGTTTCTCTTGGCCGGGTGAGGACCGCCGGTCAGGACAAGACGCTGGAGGGAGGTCGGAAAGCATGCTGTTCGACGGTCCTCTTCCTGGGCTTGAGGGGTCGTTCGCGACCGCCGCCCGCGTCCTGGCCGCCTACGACCTCCTGCAACCGACTGACCGTGGCCGGTCCCGGTGGTCCCGGGCACGACGACGTCAGCGAGACTGGGAGCATTGCCGCTCTAACGACCTGGAGCTTTCCTATGCCGCACGGGATCGTCCGCTGGTTCGACGCCGAACGGGGGTTCGGCTTCCTCGCGCCTGACGACGGATCACCAGACGTGTTCGTGCACGCCTCCGAGATTGTCGGGGACGGCGGCTCGAAGGTGCTCCGTGAGGGCCAGGCCGTCGAGTTTGAGGCCGGCAAGAACGACCGCGGTCCCCAGGCGCTGCGCGTGCGCGGCACCGCCGAGCAGGCCGCTGGCGGTGCCGTGGGCCTGCTCGGCACGGTCAACTGGTACGAGCCGACCAAGGGGTACGGGTTCGCATCGCCAGACGGCGGCGGCCCCGACATCTTCGTGCACAGCTCGGCCATCGTGACCGGCGGCGTGGTCAGCGACGGGCAGCGGGTGGCCTTCGTCGTCGTCGAGGGCGAGCGCGGCCCGCAGGCCGCGCACGTGATCCCGCTCGGTCCTGGGGCCGGCCTGTCCGCCACGGCAGGCGGTGCCGACGGGGCGGACGGAACCGTCTCCTGGTACGACGAGGACAAGGGCTTCGGCTTCATCGCCCCGGACTCCGGCGCCGGGGACGTCTTCGTCCACGCCCGGTCCCTGGCCGAGGGCCTCACCTGGCTGACAGAGGGCGACCGCGTGGCGTACGAGGTGGTCAGCAGTGACAAGGGCCCGCAGGCCCGCGACGTGCAGCTGGTCCGAGGGGCCGAGCCCGTGCCGCCACCGCGACGCCCGGCACCGGCCGGGCCGCCACCCGCCAGGAGTAAGCCGCCGTCACGGGGCGTGCCCGCACGCGCGGGCCACGGCGTCGTCGCACGTTACGACGGCGACCGCGGGTTCGGGTTCATCACCCCGGACACCGGAGGCGACGACCTGTTCGTCCACGTATCCGTGGTCGCCGGGTCGGAACCGCTGCAGCAGGGCGACCAGGTCCGGTACACGGTGCGTCAGAGCGACCGGGGCCTGCAGGCCGACCGCGTGGAGCGCCTCTGACACCTCTGAACACATGCTCATCTGCCGCTGGTCTGGCGCTGCGGCTCGGCGGTGACCGTCACGCTTCGTACCACCCCGGGAGCCTCCGTACGCACTCGTGGCCGATGTGCGGGCGTGTCAGGTTCGGTCCGGCGTGTGCCGCCCTCACTGGTGGGCTGGCTCGCTGTCGGCACCTCGGTCGTGTCCACGCAATCGCGTGGACGTCCGAGCTCGCGCCGGGCACACTCGCGTGGGTGAGCGCGACGGATGCCGACCTGGCCTTGCGGTACCTGGCCGACGTCGGGTTCACCCCGACCGGACCCAGCCGGTGGAGGTGGGACGACACGCCCTCGGAGGAGATGTCGGACGACGACGTGGCCTCCCACACCGCGTTCGAGATCACCACCGACGAGGGCCTGGATGGCGTGCAGCGCGTGCGCACGGCGCTCGGCCTGCTCGATCTGACCGGCGCCTTCGAGGTGCTGATCCATCTGAACGCCTACGTCCTCGACAATCCCGACCAGGCAGTCGCCGACGCGTTCTGGGCCGGCTTCCGCGACCGGATGGCGGTCCCGGAGCCGATCGAACACCTGCGGCTGCACTTGAGGACCTACTGGTTCTGGGGACACGACACCGCCAAGACCGCCTTCGACGCGCTGCTCGGCGACGATGTGCGCCACCTCGCAGCGGATGGCTGCCTGCCCGAGCTGGCCGCCGGCCCGGTGCACCTGCGCACCCGCCACGTCCTGGAAGACTCGGGCACGGTCGGCTGGGACGACAAGCGCGACGTCTATCAGGCCGCCGCCACCGTCGCCGAGCTTGGTCCGGCGGTCTTCCACGCACTGCTCGGCAGCTATCACGCCGTCTCCGGCAGCCTTGACCCGGCCGAGGCCCTGACCCTGCTGGACAGCCTGCACCTGCCGGCCGACACCGAACACCTGCCCCAGCTGCACGCGGTCCTGCGCAACGGCGTCGCGAACCACTACAACGACCCCGCCGCCTGGCGGCCGTGACTGGAGGTGTCACGCCGCGGGAAACAGCCGACCGACCCTCTCCAATACCCCTGGACGCGCGTTGCCGGAACATTTCAGCCGTCCGGATCTGCCGCCGTTCGTGCGCGACGGCCGGTCCATGCACGTCACAGCGAGTGATCAGCGCGACGAGGCGAACGTCCTGTCCTGCCGGGTTACGTGCACTGGGGATCTCTGCCTGATCGGCTGTTCGTAGGCTGGGCGGGTGGTTGATGCCGATCATGTTCGGTTGGGCCGGATCGCCGGCAAGCTCGCGGCGGTGCGTGCCATGCCTGTGCCTCCGAAGGCATTCGGGGTGGAAGCGCACGGGTTCGTGCTCGGGCCGCCGCTGTCCGAGTCCGTGGTGGCCGAGTTCGAGGAGCGGCACGAGGTCACGCTTCCGCCGGCGTTCCGGTTGTTCGTCACCGAGTTGGGCAACGGCGGCGCCGGGCCGGGCTACGGGCTGTCACGCCTCGCCCCGTCGTGCTGTGTGTATCGCCGGTCGGCACACCTGGCTCAGCCCAGTCCGTACCTGCCAGGCCCCCGATACTTCGGTGATTGGGGGCCTGGCAGGTACGAGGAACCGTCGGGCACGGGTGGGGGCTTCCTTCGGGGGACGTTGGAGGTCGCCCATCATGGGTGTTCCCTCGTCACCCGGTTGGTCGTGACGGGACCGGCACGGGGACGGCTGTTCAACCTCGACACCGAAGGACCCGTCGGCCCGTACGTGGTCGAGGACGCCGACTTCCTGGCCTGGTACGAGCGGTGGCTGGACGAGGCTGTCGCCGGGCATGACGTCGGCTGGTTCGGTGAGCGACTCCCGCTGGAGGAACCCGAGCTGATCGCTGTGCTCACCGGTGATCCGTCGCCGGAGCGGCGGGCCCGGGCCGGGGAGTCGCTGCTGCAGCTCCCAGCGATACGCGACAGCTCCTGGACCGTACTGACCGACACGATGACGACCGACACGGACGCCACCGTGCGCGCCAAGCTGTTGGGCGTGCTGAGGAGGAAATGGGACAACCACCAGCGCAGGCTGGACGACGCCGAGGTGACCGCCGATGACATCGCGCGGTACGCCAGGTCGCGCACCCCGCCAGACCTCACGGCACTCAGCTTCCTGCGCAGACTCACCGTTGCCGACGTGCTGGCGGAACTGGCGAGCCACGACCTCGAGCGACGCCGCCGGGCGGCGTATGAGGCCCAACGGCCCTGGCAGTTCAGCAAAGAGGACCTGTCGCAGGGCATGCTCAGCGACGCGGCTGGCGGACTTATAAGCGACCCGGACGCGTTCCTTCGCTCATACGGCGTCGCCATGGCCGAACGATTCGACCTTGCCCACCTTCATCCCCAGCTGCGCGAACTGCAGCAGACGGAGACCGACCCCCGGGTCCAGGCCCACCTCACACAGTGCCTCGCCGAGCGGCCGGCATCCACCCCGGACGACTTCTGGACTCAAGCTGGAGACGACGGGCTCGACCCCCCATTCTGACGTACGCGCTTCTCGCGCTGAACCAGCGAGCGCACGAACGCGAACCCACTGTCCTGATCGTCCGTCAGGACTTTCTTGATCAAGTGCGCTGTCATGCCGCGGACAGCGCGTTCGCGATGGTTGCGCTCAGTGCTATCGCCGCTGTCGGCGGCCCTGGGTGTTGGCGTTCTGGGTGAGGTCGGCGCGTAGCTGGGTGCGGGTGCGCATCAAGATCCGTCCGAGCATGTTCTTGCCGGTGCCACTCCGGCCGCGTCCCCAGTAGCGGTCAGTGCTGGTGTCCTCGACGATCTCCTCGTCGCCGGTGTCCAACAGGATGGCGCGGATGTCGGCGTGGGCGGTGAACTTGGCCGTCACGGCCCGGCGCATCACGTCGTCTTTGATCCGTTCCCAGTCGCGGCGCAGCGGCCGGGACCGGTCGCGGCCCAGGCCGGCCTATGGCTGCTGTGGGCACAGCTTGTAGACCGCTTGGAGTGCTTCGACGTCGTCGTTGCCCTCGCTGTAGGCGTCCGCGGCGTCTGCGATGGCGGCTTTCAACTCTGGCGTCTTCGCCTTGTCGACGATCGGCCTCAACGCGTTGCCGAGCGCCTTGTTGTAGGCGTCCTTCGCGGATTTCAGCTTGCCGGGCTCGCCCGTGCCGTAGTAACCCTTCTCCACTTCGGCCGTCACCGCCTTGATCTCAGGCGAGTCGGTCAAGTAATAGGTCAGGGTCTTACGAACCTCAGCGCACGCATCACCAGTGGTGTTTGACGACCCGCAGCCCACAAGGAACGCCGCCACCATCACCACCACGCCGGCAAGCGCCCACCGCATCCTCATGGGCGCACATCAAACCACTGCCGTGCCAGGCAGGGTAGCTGCTCGCGCCAAATTGACCGGTAAGTCCTCCAAGATCCGGATCGGCGCCACCAGATGATCGCGGAAGCGATGCCGTCCGTAGCACCTGATCCACCAAGGACAATGCCCCGCCGCTTCGTATGCGCTGACCCAGCGCCGACCACCTTGATGGAGGCGTCCGCTATGCCGCAGGTCGCGTGGCCGTCCGGTTCGCCATCAAAGGTTCGACTGTGCCGAAGCGCGGACGTTCGGCGGCGTCGCCACCCGGGAGGCGGTGCGGGCGGTCGCCGACCGCGTTGCGGCCGGTCTTCGCGCCGGTGCCCACGGCCGCCGACTGGGGCGTCGAGGTCACCGAGGACGTCGCCGGGATGGTGCGGCAGTGGCGCATCGAGGGTTACGCCTACTCGGACCCGGCCGGGGTGGCCGACCAAATTCTGGGCGTCGCCTCGGGCGGGGACCGGCGGTTCGGCATGGCCCTGTGCCGGGATAGCGCCGCGGTCCTGGGCGAAGACGCCGACGGGCACCCGTGGTGCTGACCGGCGTTTCTGACACCGAAGCACAGGCCACCACCGAGCATCCCCGATCCGCGATCTTGGCATCCGGATCTGCCGCGGCGTGAGTGCTGGCGTTCATCACCGCTGGTGACGCACCGTAATACATGGCTGCGTTTCCTGTTCCCAACGCCCGTCTCGAGCCCTCGGGTGAGCTTGTCCTACGAGCCGCGGTAGCGGCCTACCTCGGTCGCTACCGCGGCCTGACCCGGCAGCACAGCGAGTCCGACCTGCGTGTCTTCCTGCGCTGGTGCACCGACCACGAGCTCGATCCGCTCGCGGCGGTGCGGGTCGACATCGAACGGTACGTGCGCTGGCTGCAAGACGTCCGCCACTACCAGCCGTCGACCGTCTCACGCCGGCTGTCGATCGTGGTCGGGTTCTACCGCGTCTGCGTCATCGACCGCATCCTGCCTCACTCACCCGCCGACTACGTCCGCCGCCCCACCGTCCCAGCCGAGTCTCCGACCCTCGGCCTCGGCCACCTGCAGTTCGAAGCCCTCATCACCACCGCCCGGCTGTCGACCAACCCGAACGACTTCGCTCTCGTCGCCCTCCTCGGTCTGCTCGGACTGCGGATCTTCGAAGCCTGCGGCTCCAACATCACCGACCTCGGCGAAGAGCACGGCCACCGCGTCCTGCGCGTGCGGGGCAAAGGCGGCAAGGTCGTTCTGGTCCCGTTGCCGCCAGCAGTAGCCAGGGCGATCGAACGTGCCGCCGGCGACCGCACCGACGGTCCGATTTTGCGCAACTGCCTCGGCGGGCGAATGGACCGCCACGCCGCCTCCCGCCGGCTCCGACACCTGGCCGTCGCAGCCGGCGTGCGGATGCCTCGAATGCATCCCCACATGCTGCGCCATACGTTCGTCACGACCATGCTGGATGCCGGGGTCAGCCTCCGCGACGTGCAGATCGCCGCCCGCCACGCCGACCCGCGAACGACGATGCGCTACGACCGGGCCCGCAACAACCTCGACCGGCATCCCAACTACATCCTCGCGGCCTTCATGGCCTCCGGAACCTGACCTTGGATCGCGACCATGCCGATGAGCGTGCAGCTGATCTTGCCAATAATGGTTGTCCGCTTCGCGACGTCCTGCCCTACGGCAGCGCACTCAGGCGGTGCGAGTGCGGTGTGCCGTGTCCTCTCATTGGCTGGTTCGCTGGTCCGATGTGTGGCGGAGTTGGCCGCTGACGCTGACAACGCTGCCCCGCAATCCTCCTTACGCTCGGTGAACTGCCAGTTAGCCCTGAGTTTCCTGGCAGCTTTCTGTGTCCCCAGTCGTGGAGGCCCTTCCTTGTCCCAACAGTGGTATTCGCGCGGACGTCCCACAGCGTCTCGCGCCCATGCCCGTCCCGTGGTCGCGATGGTGGCGATGTCGGTTGTCGCGTCGCTGATCCCGGTGCTGGTCCGCCCGACAGTGGCGGCTGCGGCGCCGGTGAAGCCAAAGCAAAGCAACGAGTGCGAGAACCTGACCCGGCCGGATCGGGCCGCCGCGATCGCCGCGGCGCGGCTTTGTGGGAAGCCGGTCGAGGTCACTACCGCGATCAGCGAGACGCAGCAGTGGTTCGCGCAGCCGAACGGGTCGGTGCAGGCCAGGATCAGTACCGCACCCGTGCGGGCCAAGAAGGCTGACGGGGCCTGGGCCCCGATCGACCTGACGCTCAAGCTGCAGTCCGACGGCACGGTCGCGCCGGCGTTGGACAGCAACGGAGTCCGGCTGGCGGGGAAGAGCACCGGCGGCACAGTGACGCTCGCGTCGGCGAAGGTCGGCGCCGACGAGCTGGCGATGGAGTGGACCGGTGCGCTGCCGGTGCCGAAGCTGGAGCGCAACACGGCAACCTACGCCGAGGTGCAGCCGGGCGTCGACCTCGTCGTCCAGGTCTCGGCCACCGGATTCGAGCAGCACCTGGTCGTCAAGGACAGCGCGGCGGCGAAGCGCGCGGCTGCCATCGAGGTGCCGTTGCGGAGCAAGACGCTGAAGTTCGACAACGACGGCTCCGGCTCGTTCGCGATCACCGACACCGCTGGACGTTCCGTCGGCCGTGTGCCGACGCCAGTGATGTGGGATGCGAAGAGCACCATGCCCGGCGAGCGGGTTCGGGAACGGCAGCTGGGGGTCACGAGCAAGCCCCGCGGCGTGGACAAGAAGCTGGCCAAGCCCGCCAACGGGGCCACCAAGGGCGTCGATGCGGGTGCCGGTCGCGGCGGTGTCGACCTCGGCCTCGTCGTTGACGAGGCATGGCTGGACGACCCTGCCACCACCTACCCGGTGACGATCGACCCGGCCGTCACCCTGGGCGACGTGACGGACACCTACGTCAAGCAGAACGAGACCATTGACCGTTCGGGTGCCACCGACTTGCAGATCGGGATCAACTCCGGACTGGTGTCGCGGACGTTCATCCAGTGGCCGATCTCCGAAATGGCCTATACCCGGATCCGCTCGGCTCAGCTGCGGCTGTTCAACTTCTATTCCGCCGACGGCACGACCAACGGCTGCACAGCCCGGCCATTCCAGGTGTGGAAGACCGCGTCGTACACGAACCCGGTGTTCTGGGGCAACCAGCCGGCGATGCTGTCGCTGATGTCGCTCTCCTCCGACACCGCCGGATACTCCGCGGCGTGCGACGACCGGTACATCACCGCCGACGTGACAAACCTGATCCAGGACGCGGTGGAAAACGGCGGGTCGAAGGCCTACATGGGTCTGCGTGTCACTGACGAGACCAAGGTCTTCAAGCAGTTCCGCTCCAAGGAGGCCACGCCGGACTCCGTCCCGATGCTGGTGGTCGACTACGACCAGTGGCCTACCGTGTCCAACCTCACCACCGACCCGCCGACCCCCGGCGGCTGCCTGACAGGCGCAGGCCGACCGTACCTGTCGCTGGCCACACCGAAACTGCAGGCGGCCGTCTACGACTCCGAGAGTGTTCAGGTCACGGCGGACTTCGAGTGGGCCGTGGCCGGCGGTGCCCGCATCGGCGGCGCGTCCGTGCCGACCCCGTCCGGCAGCGTGGCATCGGTCACCGTCCCCGATGGCGCCTTCGCCGAGAACGGCAGCTATTCGTGGCGGGCACGAGTGAACGACGGCGTCAACACATCGGTCTGGTCGTCCTGGTGTGAGTTCACCATCGACACGATCGCGCCGGCATCACCGGCGTACGTCGACTCCAGCACCTACCCTCGCGACAAGTGGTCGGGCGGTGCGAACGTCGGCGGCACCTTCAACTTCGGCGCTGCGTCGACCGGCGACGTTGTCTCCTACCGGTACGGCCTGGACACCAACCCGCCGACCGACACGGTGAACGCCACCAGCCTCGGCGGCGGCGCGTTGGTCCTGCTGACCCCGCCGACCGACGGCCCGCACTCGCTCTACCTGCACGCCGTCGACCGGGCCGGCAACGTCTCACCGCTCGCGGCCTACCCGTTCAACGTCGGCACCGGCGGCATCACCACGCTGGCGCCTGGGGCAAATCTCGCTGGCAAGGCCAGCCTCGCCGCCGCGACCAGCCCCGCGGTGACCGGCGTGACCTACCAGTGGCGCCGCGCAGACACCGATGCCTGGGCCGACATTCCCACCGCCGATGTCAGGGTCTCGGCCGGCGGCGGCGGCGTCACGTGGCCGCAACCGACCACCGGCGCCGGGCTGTTCGCCAAGCTCACCTGGAACGTCGAAGCCACCCTCGGGAATGTCGACGGACCGGTCCAGGTCCGGCTCGCGTTCACCGGCGGACCCGGCGGCGCGAGCACCCCCGTCAAGGTAAACCTGGACCGGGCGCAGGCATCGACCGCGACACAGCAGGTCGGGCCGGGCGAGGTCAACCTCGTCACGGGCAACTCCGCGCTGACCGCGTCCGACGTGTCGATCGACTCCTACGGCAGCGACCTGGCTGTCAGCCGCACCTACAATTCCCGGCAGTACGGGACCCTGGACAGCACCGCGATGTTCGGCCCGGGCTGGTCCTCGGGTGTCACCGTGTCCAACCTCGAGGCGCCCTACACCAGCCTCACCACGAGTGGTTCGCTGGCGAGCGTTGGGCTCCCGGACGGCACCAGCATCGGCTTCACTGCCAAGTCCAACACCACCACCGGCACCACCTACGAGGCGCCGATGGACATGCTGGACCTGCAGCTGACGTCGAACTCGGCGGCGAACACCTTCACGCTCAGGGACCTCGACGGCAACCAGGTGGTGTTCGGCCGGCTCAGCACCGCGCCCGCCGGCACCTACCAGCCGATCTCGGTCACATCGCCCGGCGTCGCCCAGAGCACCGCGTTCAGCTGGGAGAAGGCGACGGTCGACGGCAAGGACATCGTCCGACCGACCCAGGCACTGGCCCCGGTCCCAGCTGGCGTCACCTGTACCACACCTTGGTCAAGGGTTGCCGCGCCCTGGCGTTCACCTACGCCACCGCCACGACGGCCACTGGCACCGCGATGAACCAGCTCGGCGACTTCGCGGGGCGGGTCAGCCAGATCAGCTTCACCGCGTACGACCCGGCCCGCAGCGTCATGGCGACCACCGTCGTCGCGCGGTACACGTACGACACCACCGGCCGTCTGCGCCAGACGTGGGACCCGCGGCTGGATTACCTCAGCAACGGCCTGACTCTGCACGTCACCACCGGCTACACGTACAACGGCGACGGCGTAATGGACAGCTACACGCCTGCGGCGCAGGAGCCGTGGCAGTTCGTCTACACCTCATTGCCCACCGACACCGGCAAGGGCCGGCTCGCCCAGGTCCGGCGCAGTGCCCTGACCGCGGGCACCGCGGTGACCAGCGTGGTGTACAAAGTTCCGGTCAGCGGCGCCGGCGCGCCGTACGACCTCTCCGGCGTGGCCACGCTCAGCTGGGGCCAGTCAGAGGCGCCGGTCGACGCGACCGCCGTCTTCGGCCCGATGCAGCAGCCGAACGGCAACCAGGCCACCGGAGTTATGCCGACCTCATATGAGCGGGCGGCGATCACGTATCTCGACGGCGACGGCAAGGCGGTCAACACGGCCGCGCCTGGCGGGCTGGTGACCACCACCTGGTACGACAACTACGGCAACACCGTGCGGACCCTCGACGCCGCCAACCGGGAGACCGCGCTGCAGTTGAGCACCGTCGTTGCCGAGCAGGCGGCGGCCGCGGTCAAGCTGTCAAGTTTCAACACCTACAGCACAGACGGGCAGCGGCTGTTGTCCACACTCGGACCGGAACACGACCTGACCCTGCCCGACGGCAACACGGTCCGTGGCCGCGCCCACGCGGTGAACACGTTCGACGAGGGTGCCCCCAACGCCGGCGGCCCGTACAACCTCATCACTACCGCGGCGACGTCGGCGCAATACACCAACACCGGCGGGGCCACCGTCGACGGTGACACCCGCGTCGTGAAGACCGCCTACAACTGGACCCTGCGCAAGACCACGGTGACCACCCGGGACGCCGGCGGGCTCGGACTGACCGATCGCACGACCTACGACGAGAGCACCGGCCTCGTCCTGACCACCACCAAACCCTCGGGCACCCGCTACACCGTCACCGCCGCAACGCTCGCCACGGTCTACTACCGCGCAGGTACCGGATCGGGCGCCGACGAATGCGACAACCACCCCGAGTGGGCCAACCTGGTCTGCCGGACCCAGCCGGGCGGGCAGACCAGCGGCCCGGAGTTGCCGGTCACGGTCACCACGTACGACATGTACAACCAGCCGACGAAAACCGTGCAGAAGATCTCGACCGGTGTGCTGCGCACCGTGGTCACCGCGTATGACCAGGCGGGCCGCGTCATCACCAACAGCATCAGCGCGGGCGCCGAGCTCGGCACGGCCGTGCCGACGACCCGCAAGGTCTACGACCCGGCGTCCACCCAGCTCACCTCCACCGAGATCCTCGACAGCAACGGCTTCACCACCGCAACGAACAGCAGCACCTATGACACCCTCGGACGGGTCATCACGTACCAGGACGCCGACAGCAACGTCACGACCACGACGTACGACCTGTTGTCCCGGCCGCTCACCGTCACCGACCGGCTGGCAACCCGCACGATGACCTACGACGGTGGTACCGAGCGGCGGGGTCTGCTCACGCAGGTCGTGGACAGCCAGGCCGGGACGTTCACGGCCGAGTACGACGCGAACAGCCATGTGGTCCGCGAGAACTGGCCCAACGGCATCGTCGTGCAGCAGGGCTATGACGCCACCGGCACCCAGACCGGTATCGCCTACGTCAAGACCGGCTGCGGGCTCGCGGACTGCACCGTGTACGCCGACTACACCGGCGACAACGTGCACGGGCAGCAGCGGTGGAACAACTCCACGCTGTCCAGCCAGACCTACGCCTACGACGGCGCCAGCCGCCTCACCACGGTCGTAGACACGGCCGCCGGACAGTGCACCATCCGGGCCAACGGCTTCGATAGCAACAGCAACCGTACTGTCGTCAACACGTTCCTGCCGAAGGCGGACGGCAGCTGCAACTGGTCCACGCAGAGCAGTTCCCGCAGCTGGGCCTACGACTGGGCCGACCGCGTGAACATGCCCACCTACACCTACGACGCGCTCAGCCGCACCACGACGACCCCCGCCGGCGACACCCAGACCTCCGGCGACGGCAACGTCCTCACCACGTTCCACACCAACGACATGGTCCGCTCGATCAGCCAGGGCAACCGGACCACCACCTACACCCTCGACGTCGACAACCAGCGGATCCGCTCCTGGACCGAGACCAACACAGGCACCACCACGACCCGCATCAACCACTACGGCGGCAGCAGCGACAGCCCCACCTGGACGACCAACGGTGGCAGCGACTACACCCGGCCGCTCACCTCGGTCAACGGCCTGGCCGCGATCTACAACGGTGCCGCCGCCCGCGTCGACTGGCAGATCACCAACCTCGACGGCGACGTCGTGGCCACCATGAGCGGCGACGCGACGGCGTTGAGCGCGACGTCGGAGACCGACGAGTACGGCCAGCTACGCAACACCATGGCCGGCAGCCAGCGGTACGGCTGGCTCGGCGAGCACCAGCGAGCCGCCGACACTCCGAGCGGCATCGTCCTGATGGGGGTCCGGCTGTACAACCCGGCCACCGGCCGGTTCCTGCAGGCCGACCCTGTCACCGGCGGCAGCTGCACCGACTACGAGTACGGATGCGGCGACCCGGTCAACAACACCGACCTGGACGGCCGTAAATGTGCCAAGGGACTGGGCTGGGCCTGCGCCACCGGCAAGTGGGTGGTGAAAAACCGCGGGACGGTCGCCACCATCGCGGCGACGGCAACGTGCCTCGTCCCGGCGATCGGCTGGGCGGCCTGTGCTGGAGCTCAGGCTGCCGCCTACGGAATCAGGGCTCAGCAGCGCATTCAGAAGGACGGCTGGCGCGGCTCGGCCCGCGAGAACGTGAGGGACGGGGTGTGGACCGCCGCGACACTCGGCATCGGTCAGTCCCTGCGGCTCGCTAAGTTCACCAGCATCAACAAGTGGTGGGGAACCGGGCCCGTGCTCAGGGGATACACCCAGGCGGGCTGGCACGCCAAGGTGTATGAGAACGCGGCGAAACTGCCGAACTACGCGAACCTCGCTTGGCAGAATCGCGGCCGTTACAAACGATACCTGTGACAAGATGACCACCGTGGAATCGGGACCGGACTCCGGTTCCACGGTGGTCGCACAACTGTCACCGAACCCATCGGGGAACCTATGACGTACACGTGGCGGTCGTGGGGCAACACCGGCGTACTGCTGCTGATCAGCGTCGGTTGCGCGGTGCTGACCCTGTTTATGATGCTGGCCGTGCCGCCCGCGGTGATCGCGCTCCTCGCTGTTGTCGCTGCCGTCTTCCTGGCAGCGGCCTGGCGGATCGCGATGATGACGGTGCGGGCCGGCCGGGACGGCATCGTCGTGCAGGGATTCTGGCGCAGCCGGCGATTCGAATGGCACGAGATTGACAATATTCAATTAGAGGTAGTCGACGAGAAGGTATTCGTGAACGTCTACGCGCCAGTGCTGCATCTTGTGGGGGCTTCCGAATGGGAGCCGCTGCGGCAGCTCGCGACGTACAGCACCGCCGGTCGCGCGCCCCGCAGTAAAGCCGGCCGGGTAACCGCCGAACTCCGAAAGCTGCACGAACAGTTCTGACCTGTTCCACGAGGCAGCCGCCAGGCCCATACCGGCCGCTCGCCGCCTGGGCCGCTCGGCACACCGCCCACGGCCCGGCCCTCACCGCCACGATCGACACCGCGTTCGCGTTCACCGCGCCGCTGGCCCCCAGCGCTACCTGACGCCGTGAGGGGCCGGACGCCCTCGAACTCCCGTGCACCGCTTCCCCAAGATCACGTGCGCACTCATGCCGCAGTTGGTGCGCGGCGACCGCTCCCTTGCCGTCACGATCGGTGATCGACCTGGCAGCGCCGGTGGCTTCCTGAACTGGCCGATGAGCGCGCACCTGATCGCGGTTGAGCCGTTCATCCGATCGGAGCTCGGGCGTTTCTCAAGCGGCACGCCAAGCACCGGCCGCTGGCAGCAGTCGGCGTTGGGCTCTGCCGCAATGCACGCGCGTTGATCGGAGCATGCCTGGTTGCTACAGCGCTGGGGCGGAGCCTGCTGCCTGCCGTCAAACTCTCGAAGTCGCAAGCAAGCCATGCGTGCGTGCCGTACGTTCTGCCGCCGGTGCTCGGGCTATGGTTCGGGGTAGGCATCCACTAGGCGCTGTGCCTCGGCTTGGAGTTGTGCACGGGTGAGGCCGCCGCCGAACCTCGACGCTGCGACCAGGTCCAGAAACCTCACGAACTCGGCTGCACCCGGCAGCGGCTGGTCGTAGGCGGGAAGATTTCCGCGCCGGGATGTCCATTCCCGGCACACCCGCATGCTTGCGTTCTCACCCCGCCGATACGCATCCCACCAATCGAGCTCGTCGAAATCGAACAACGGCTCGACGGCCTCGAGCGGTTCGAGGCCAAGCGCCTCGACGAGAGCGTAGACCGCGGTGTCGTTAGTCGTGGTTCCCAGCGCGTCGCTGATGTGTTCGGCCGTCGTGTCAAGCCCGGCAGCGGCTGCCCATTCGAGTAGGTTGCCGGCAAGCGCGGCCTGGTCGTCGGGTGGGACGTCCACGCCTTCCGGCAGCCGCAGCGTGCAGAACCTGTGATGGTCTGAAGTTCCACCCGCGGACCGGACACCCTGAAACCAGACAGTTGGTCTGGGGAAGGATGTCCTGGTGCCACGTCCATCGAAGTACCCCGAGGATT
>NZ_JBEXDG010000070.1:0-50185 GCF_040605635.1 Dactylosporangium sp. NPDC005555 | reverse complement strand
CCGGCCGCAAACAACGAAGCTGGACAGCAACCTTCACAGTCACCATCCAGCCCCATCCATCACCCTGAACGCTTAACTCACCGGCATTGCGCCAGAGCGGCACAAACTCTTCCGGATCATCAAGAACCCCGCCGAGCAGGCCTGATCGTCGTGCGTCGTTGACTGCTGCGGGTGGTCGGGGATGCTGCGTGGCCCGCTGGAGGCGGGCGTCTTACGATGCAGGGGGGAAGGCGGCGGCGAAGCAGGCGGTCAGCAGGGTGTCGAGGTCGGCGGCGTCGTCCTCGGCCCATCGCGTCAGCGCGGTGTCGAAGGCGGCGAACGCGACCGCCACCAGCACCGCCGGGCGCAGGTCCGGCACGGGGTCGGTGGACATGCGGGCGGCCAGGCCGGTGGTGAGGGTGGCGCGCCACGTGACCTGGCGTTCGAGGTAGCGGGCGAGCAGCGCCGGGGTGCCGACCATGATCTTCGTGAGGCGGCGGGACTTCTCGGGGTGCTCCCAGAACGTGTCGGTGAAGACGCGCAGCGTCTGCTGCAGTGCCACGGCCGGGGGCTCGGCGGCGGGGCGGGCCGACAGACCGTCGCTGAGCTGGCGGCCGAGGTCGCTGAGGAACTCGATGATGACGTCTTCCTTGGACTGGAAGTAGCGGAAGAACGTCCGGCGGGACACCCCGGCCGCGGCGGCCATCTGGTCGATCGTCGTCTCTTCGAAACCCTGGAACGCGAGCAGCTGCAGTGCGGCCTCGGTCAGCTCGTCGCGGACGAGCTGGCGTTTGCGTTCGGCGAGGCTCACCTGTGCATTCTACGTCAGGCGGCATGCAGAGACGAAGTTGACACTGTGTGCCACTAGTGACACCATGAACCCTATGCGATGGAGTGAGGCTGAGATCGGGGATCAAAGCGGCAGGACGTTCGTCATCACCGGGGCCAACAGTGGGCTCGGGTTCGAGATGTCGCGGGCGCTGCTCGCCAAGGGCGCACGGGTGATCATGGCGGTGCGCAACAGGGACAAGGGCGAGAAAGCGACGAAGATCCTCAGCGGTGGAGAGCTCAGGACGGTCGACCTCGCCGACCTCGACACGGTCAAGCGGCTCGCCGACGATCTGCACCGGGAGCGGGTGAGCATCGACGTCCTCGTCAACAACGCGGGCGTGATGATGCCGCCGAGGACGCTCAGCGCGCAGGGTCACGAGCTGCAGTTCGCCGCGAACCATCTCGGGCACTTCGCGCTCACCGGACTCCTGCTCGACCTCGTCACCGACCGGGTCGTCACCGTCAGCTCCACGCTGCACCGGCCCGGCCGGATCCATTACGACGACCTCGACGGCGCGAGGGACTACTCGCCGGCGAAGTACTACAGCCAGTCCAAGTTCGCCAATGTGCTGTTCGGGCTCGAGCTCGACCGCCGGCTGCGGGCGGCCGGTGCGAAACAGCGGAGCATCCTCGCCCACCCGGGCTATTCGGCGACGAATCTGCAGACGTCCGGCCCGACCGGCGTGATGAAGGCGTTCATGCGCATCGGCAACGTCGTCATGGCGCAGCCGGCGGCGAAGGGCGCGCTCAACCAGTTGTATGCCGCCGTCGACCCGCGGGCCGAAGGTGGGCAGTTCATCGGCCCGGACGGCATTGGCGAGCATCGAGGCCTGCCCAAGGTGGTGCAGCCGGTCGACCGGGCGGCGGACCCCGCCGACGCTCAGCGGCTCTGGACGTTGTCCGAGCAGCTCACCGGCGTGCAGTTCGAGGTCGCGCGCAGCCGGTAGACCGTGATGTCGCCCCGCTGCCAGACCTCGTCGGTCAACTGCGGCAGCGCCGCGGTAGGGGTACCGGCGGATCGGTCGACGACGATCCAGCGGACGCGCTGCGAATACAGCCACCCGAGCCGGGAAGGGGTCGGGTCGAGCACGGCCGCGTCGTTCAGCGCCAGCCGCGCCGGATTCCAGTAGGTCGGCGACGGGCCGAGGCGGTGCGCGCGGGACTGTGCCCCGGTCGACTCCGGCGAATACCCCCAGCTGCCCAGCAGCACCCGGCGTTCGCTGTACGCGGAAAGCCAGTACACGAGACTCTGCCCGTGCATGAGACCGCCGGAGACGCGGTGCACATTGGTCGCCACATATTCAGCAGGGTCGCTGTGTGCGCGCACGAAGCGGGCGGCGGCGACCTGATCCGGGGTGACCCGGACGTGGTAGGCGACGCCGAGGTTCGCGCTGGTCGCGGCGTCGAACGGCAGCCGCGCGACACCGGAGAACATGACGACGGCCAGCGCCGCCGAAAGGCCCAGGCGGCGCAAGAGGAAAGCGAACGAAAGCACCACCCCGCCCAGGACGTACACCGGCAGCGGCACGCGCCAGCCGCCGGGATCCACCGGCAGGGTCAGCCCGACGGAGAGGGCCGCGAGCAGTGCCGCTGCCCCGAGCGCCGGCCACAGCGCGCGCGGTGACCACGGCAGGCGGACCAGGCCGGTCGCGGACAGGATCGCGGCGCACGGCCAGGCCGCCACGATGAAGAAGTGCTCACTCCACGACACGTGCCAGACGCACAGCGTGCCCACGAACCCCGCGACGGTCGTCCCGGCGAGGAACGTCTCCGTATCGGACCAGCGCCGGAGCAGGGCGACGACCCCGGCGAGCCGGGCGCCCATCGCTATGCCGTACGCGCCGAGCCCCCAGAGGATCAGCGGGACGTCACGCACCGTGGTGCCGTGCCGCTGGCTGCCGACGAAGTCGAGCATGATCGCGAACGGCCCCCACCGCAGCCCCTGGCCCTCGAAGCCGTAGAGGACGGCGACCGCGACCACCTCGACGGCCGCGAGGAGCGCACCGAGCAGCCACGGCGTCGACCGCGGTCCGCGCCGCAGCAGGTGTACGGCGCACAGCGCGGCCACACCGGCGCCGACCAGCGGCACGATCGTGGACTTCGCGCCGGTCGTGCCGGCCGCGAACACCAGGACGAGCAGCCAGTCCCGCCGGCCGCCGCCGCGCAGCACCGACACGACGGCGGCGATGAGCGGCATGCCGACCGCCGCGCCGAAGAGCAGCGAGCGGCTCGACCAGCTGTAGTACGTGGTGATCGAGCCGAAGAACGCGGGCGCCTGCCGCTGCGGGACGAGCTCGCCGACGGTGAACATCAGCGCGGCCGCGACCGGGCCCGCCCACGGGTGCCGCGCGACCCGCCCGCCGGTGACGGCGAGCAGGCAGACCGCGAGGACGGCGAGGACGGGCAGGTCCAGGCGGAACCACACCACCGGCAGGTCGATGCCGCTGATCATGCTGCTGGCGGCGACGTGACCGTAGGCGAACCAGTGGTAGCCGAGCGTGCGGTCGCCCTGCTCGGGGACGGCGAGCGGGAAGTGGTGCTTCAGGTCGGCGCTGACCGCGAGGAGGTTCAGCTGGTCGATCATGTACTGGTGTGCCCCGCCCGTGGGGACCGGCGGGTTGACCGCGATGAACGCCGCCGTCAGATAGGCGAGGAACCCGATCGCGACGCCGGCGACCGCCCACGACCAGGCCGCCGACGGTTTTTCCGGATAGCCGGGGTTCCGCGTGTACCGCCGGGCGAGCGGGACGATGACCAGCAGCGGCCAGATCCAGAGCCAGCCACGCAGCTCGAGCACGCCGGCGGTGACCAGCGCCACCGTCTCGGCCAGGAGCCCGACGACGGTGCCGTAGGTGACGTCCTCCAGCAGCGATCGTGGGGCGGGCCGGATCGCGCGGTATACCAGCGTGCCCGGAGCCACGACGGCATATACAAAATAAGCGACATATCGGACTACGTCGAGCGGGCTGGTGCCGAGCGCCACGGGGATGGCGACGGTCGCCGCGGCGAGCGCGAGCCATGGAAGTTTCGCAGTCATGCCAACGGCTCAACGCCGCGAGCCGGTGGGGTGTGACGCCCTCAGGAGGAGATACGGCGGATCGCGTCGCGGCGCAGTGGGGAGATCCACTCGATCGGGATGGCGCTCAGCATCCGGCCCAGGACGCGGGCGTTCGCCGAGGTGATCAGGTCCGTCGCGGGGAGTCCCGGCAGCCCGTACAGGCGGCGCGCCCACGCCGGCAGCAGCCCGATGGCCAGGGCGGACACCCCGAGCGCGGCCCCACGGACGGGGGTCAGGCCCAGCCCGTACGGCAGCGGCGGCAAGGTCAGGAAGAGCCCTGTCGCCGCGGCGTCCACGGTCAGTGCCAGCTCCGGGCGCATCCGCTCGTAATCGCGGTGTGCTGGAAGCGGCCCCACGGGTCCTTGCGATACCGGCTGTTCTGCTCCACGCCGGCCACCGCGCGGGGCAGCAGCGCCTGCAGATACAGGCTGCGCAGGCCACCCACGGTGACGATCGGCTCCCGGTGCACCCGCCAGGTGACCGAGTCCGGCCCGAACAGCCCCGGGTCACCCACCGGGCTGCTCGCTCGCCATGTCGTCGGCACGGCGCCGCTGGCAGGCCGGGCACAGGCCCCAGAACGTGACCTCGGCCTCGTCCAGGACGAACCCGTGCGCCTGCGACGGCGTCAGGCACGGCGTCTCACCGACGGTGCAGTCGACGTCCGCGATCTCGCCGCACCCGCGGCACACCACATGGTGATGGTTGTCACCGACCCGCGACTCATACCGCGCGGGACTGCCGGCCGGCTCGATCCGCCTGGCCAGCCCGGCCCGCGAGAGGGCGCTCAGCACGTCATACACCGCCTGCGTGGACACCGAGTCGAGCCTGGCCCGGACCCGGGCGGCGATCTGGTCCACGTCGAGGTGCCCCTGGGCCTGCCCGCGCGACGCCTCGAGGACCTCCAGCACGGCCAGCCGGGGCCGCGTCACCCGCAGACCCCGGGCGCGCAGCAGATCCTCACCCGACACGTCTTCCATAACACCACGCAGCCTGGAACCGTTCAAATGTTTCTGGACTCTTGATTGAACTCCTGGTACTCGGGTTGTGTACACGTCCGGTGGGGGAGGATCGCACCGACGAAGAGGAGGCCCCGTTGTTCGAACGTGTGCTCGGTCTACCGGCTCACCCGTTCTTCATCCACGCAGCCGTCGTGCTCGTGCCGCTGCTCGCCGTCGCGGGCATCCTCTACGCGGTCTGGCCCGGCGCCCGCCGGCACGTCCGGTGGACCCTGATCGTGCTGGCCGTCGCCACCCCCGGCGCCGTCTTCGCGGCGAAGGAGTCCGGCGAGGCGTTCCAGAAGAGCGCCAACTTCCAGTCCGGCGAGCTTCAGGCGAAGATCGGCGAACACGGGGACCTCGGGAGCACACTGTTGCTGGTCGTGGTGGGGCTCACCCTGGTCGCGCTGGCCACGGCCTACCTGGTGCGCCCCGTCCCCACCGACTCCGTCGGCCCTGTGGCGGCCCACTGGGCGCTGTCCGGCCTCATGGTCGTCCTGGCGCTGGCCGCCCTCTACTACGTCTTCAAGGCCGGCGACACGGGCGCGAAAATGGTGTGGGACGGCTTTTAGGCCCGTCGCTCAGAACAGCAGTCGCCCGCAGAAGATCAGCAGCAGCACGACGATGACCGCACCGGCGAAGATGCCCATCCCCTTGGTCAGGATCGTCGCCGCCTGCTCCTCACGGTCGATCCGCTCGGAGTCCTGGGCGGGCAGCTTCCGCGGCGCCGCCGGCCGTTCGACGGTCGGCGGCCGCCACCCTCGCGGCGGCGGCGCGCTGCGCGGGGCACCCGTGTAGGGCACCGCCGCCGGAACGTCCTGCACCGCCGGCGGTGGCGGCGCGGCCCCCTCGGGCGGGCGCCGCCAGAAGGCGTCGTCACTCACGTCGTCGAGCCTACCCACCGGACGGACCTCCGCGGCCCGCCCGGTGGGACCCACCGACGTCAGTCGCTGTTGAGCAGGTCCGCGAGCGACATGGGCCGGGTGGCATCCGGGTCGTCGCGCCGGTCGTCCAGCCGCACGGTCGGCTGCTCGTCCGCCGCCGGCTGCTCCGCGTCGCTCTCGTGCTGGGGGGCGCTCTGTTCTGTCATGCCGCCGAGTGTGACCTGTCGACGGAAGGGCGACTGTCGTCATTCGGCCAACTTCCCGCAAACTCGCCGGAGTACCCTCGTGCGCGTGGCGACGACCGAAGAGTGGGCATCGACCGACGAGCAGCGCGAAGTGAGCTTCGAAGACTTCGCCGACGAGCTGGTCGTGCTCCCCGACACCACCACCGACGACACCGACGCGGGCTGGGGCGAGCGCAGCGCCTCCAACGACGACCGCCTCCTCGCCGACCGCCCCCCGCACTGGGACTGACCCGACCGCTCGGGGGACGTCCGGGCGCCGCGTCCGTCAGTACCGATCAGGGACTGACGACGGGGAGGGACCATGGGCGGCGCGGATCTCGCGGCTCGGTGCGCCGGCATCCAGGGGGCCGCCGCCGGCCAGGGTGACCTCGACGCCGCGATCGACGACCTGCTGAGCCTGCCGGAGTTCCCCGGCCGGGGCTCCCTCGCCGCCCTGCTCCTGCAGGCGATCCTCGTCACCGGGCCGTCCACCGGCACCTTCCGGCTGGGCCGGCTCGCCCCGCTCCTGGCGCTCGCCGACGCCGACCCGCCGCCGGACCCCGGCTGGCCGTGCCTGCGCGCCGCGGCCCGCGCCGGTGAGCTGTCCCGCGCCGCCGCCGAGCGGGAGATCTTCGACCCGAAGGCGGCGATGGCCGAGCTCGACCGGCTCGAGACCGACGCCGCCGGGCACCCCGCCGCCATGATGCACGTCAGGTTCGCCCGTGCCGGCATCGCGATGCTGCTGTCGGTCTATCACGGCGACGTGGCGCTGCCGGCCTCGTTCACCGCCGACAAGCAGTTCATGCGAGCGATGACGCAGGGGCATCCGATGGGTGCGGCGTTCGATGAGATGCTCGACGCCGCCACCGCGGTGCTCGACGCGCGCCAGCTGGACGGCGACGTGTTCGCGGCGATGGAGCGGATGGCCGGTCTCGCGGAGCGGTTCCCCGAGGGCTCGGACCTGCGCACCTCGGTCGAGCGGGCCGCGGCGGTCATGGCGCCGCTGCGCGCCGTCATGGAGGGCACCGGCCGGGTCACCGACGAGCAGCTCGCGACCATGCGGAAGCTCGCGACCGGCGGCGGTCTGAGCGCCGCCGACGCCGCGCTGGCCGAAGCCTTCGTGGGCGGCGCGGCGATCGGCGGCGGCACCGAGACCGACCCGGCCCGCATCGCCCAGGGCATCGAGCACTCCCGCACCGCCGTCGCCCGGACCCCGCCCGGCCATCCCCAGCGGGCGGCCGTCCTGCTGGGACTGGCGCTCGGCCTGGTCCGGCGCAACGAGCTCACCAACTCGCTCGCCGACATCGACGAGGCGATCACGGTGCTGGAAGAGGCGCTGCGGTCCGCCGGAGGCCCGATGCACCCCCAGTGGTCGGGCATCAACGAGATGCTCGCGCACGCCCAGCGCCGGCGCGGCGTGGCCGACCCGCACCTGCGGGCGCTCGACGGGCTCCGGGCGAACACGTGGCGGGTGCTGCTGCAGCCGACCCCGGCCGCCGCTCACGTCGCGGCGCGCAGCGCCGCCCGGGACGCCCTGGATGTGGCGCGGCTCTGCCTGGCCGACAACCATCCCGGCGACGCGATCCGCGCGCTGGACCTGGGCCGGGGGCTGGCGCTGTACGCGGCGACCGAGCGGCAGGACGTGCCCGCCCGGCTGATCGGGTCCGGCCGCGCCGGCCTCGCCGAGCGGTGGCGGACCGCGGACGCCGACCATCTGCCGGAGGAGGTCCGCCGGGAGATCCTCGGCGTGCTGACCGCCGACGGCGCCTCGGCGCAGCTGCTGGAGGCGCCCTCCATCGACGACATCCGCGAGGCGCTCGCCACGCTGGACGCCGACGCGCTGGTCTACCTGATGCCCGCCGACCCGCCCCAGCCCGGGTTCGCCATCATCGTGCCGGTCGCCGGCCGGGTGGCGTACTGCGCGCTGCCGAACCTCAGCATCACCGAGGAGATGGCGGTCGAGCAGTTCTTCGCGGCCATCTCCGTCCGCGACTTCGAGCCCGCTGCCGCTCCTCCGGGCGCGTCGCTGGCGGACAGCGTCGCGAAGATCTGCGGCTGGGCCTGGCACGCGGCGATCGGCCCGCTGTACGAGCGGTACCTCGCCGGCATCCACCCCGACGGCGACCGGCCGCCACGGGTCGTGCTGGTGCCGACCGGGGAGCTGGCCCGCATCCCGTGGCAGGCCGCCCAGCGGCCGGACGGCACCTACGCCGTGCAGCTGCTCGCGCTGTCCCAGGCCGTCTCCGCCCGCCTGCTGTGCCGCACCGCCCGGCTGGCGCCCGTGCCGCCCTCACCGGTCGGTCTCGTCGTCGGCGACCCGGACCCCGGCGTCAAGGGCCTCGACCTGCCCGCCGCCCGGATCGAGGCGTTCGCCATCCACCGCGACTTCTACTGGGGCGGCCGCTACCTGGGCCGCCGGCCTGACTCGCGCCCCGGCCCGGCCGGCACCGCCGAGGAGGTCCGCGCCTGGATCCGCGGCACGGGCCCGGCGGCCGGGACGACGCTGCACCTCGCGTGCCACGGCTTCGTCGGCGCGGATCCGCGGTCGGCGACCTCGTATCTGCTGCTCGCCGGCGGCGAACGGCTGGCCGCCGACGAGCTCGTCGAGCTGCTCGCCGCCGTGCCGGAGCGGGCGATCGGCCTCGTCGTGCTCGCCGCGTGCCGGACCGGCCAGGCCATGAGCGGCTACGACGAGGCGTACAGCCTCGGCACCGCGTTCCTCGCGGGCGGCGTCCGCTCGGTGCTGTCGACCCAGTGGAGCATCCCGGACGCCGCGACGTCGGCGCTGATGTTCATGTTCCACCACTACCTGATGACCGAGCGCTGCCCGGCCCGCGACGCCCTGCGGCAGGCGCAGCTGTGGATGCTCGACCCGCGGCGGCGGATCCCCGACCGCATGCCGGAGCAGCTCCGCGAACAGCTGATCACGTCCGAGCTCGGCGACGTCATCGCCTGGGCCGGGTTCGTCCACTGGGGACAATGAGGGGGAGCCGGTGAACCAGAACGCCGAGGCGCTGCGGGAACAGCTCGAACACCTGCGCGACGCCGAACGCACGATCCCGTTGCTGCGGCTCGGCCAGATCAGGCTCGACGAGTACTGGCGGGCCGGCCCCGGCAACCCGGGCGCGCTGCCGGCGCTCAACGCCGCGGTCCAGGCGTTCGACGAGGCGTACGGCTACATCGATCCCGCCGACACGCTGCGCGGCACGGTCGCCGCGACCCTCGGCTGGCTCCTCGGCGCCCGCAGCCTCGCGCACGCCGGCCCGCCGCGTGACCGCGACACAGGCATCCACGTGCTGCGGGAGGCGCTGTCCTTCCCGAGCCTGACCGGTCCGCACCGCACCGGCGCCGACCTCATGCTCGGCCAGCTCCACATGAGCCGGGTCACCGCCGCGATGAACCCCACCGACATGGCGAGCGCCATGCGCGGCGGCACGGCGCCCGGCGACGCCCGCGACGCCGACCTGGCCGTCGAGTGCTTCCGCCGGGTCGCCGACGGCACCGCGGTCAACACCGAGATGCGCGACATGGCCCGCATGATGCTGGAGATGGCGGAGGCCCTGCAGTCGCTGATGGGCGGCTTCGGCAAGGGGCTGGGCGGCTTCGACCTGAGCCGGATGGCCGACATGGTCACCGTGATGCAACGCGTCCAGCAGCAGGGCGGCCGCTTCTCCGCCCGGCCCGGCATCGTGCCCTTTCCGTCGCTGTTCGACGCCGAACGGGCCGCGAACGACGACCCACTGATCCGTCCCGTCGCCGTCGTCGAGCACGGCGACCTGCCCGCCCCCGTGGTCCCCCGCCCCCGCACCCCGGTGGAGCCGGACGACGACGCCGCCCGCCGCAAGCTCCGGGCACTCGCCGGCGACCTGGGCACCCTCCTCGCCGGCGACCGGTCCGGCGTGGACGTCGACGAGCTCGTCGCCCTGGCCGCCACCGCCGTGCACGCCTCGGGCGACGCGCACGACCATCTTGTCCTGGCCGTCGCACTGCACCTGCGCGACGACGGCGACGACGACCGCGCCGCCGAACATCTGGCCACCGCCGCAGCCGGGCCCCTGCCCGGCGACGACCAGCCGGCGGTGGTGGCCCTGGCCGCCCGGCTGCACCGCCCTGACCTGGCCGCGGTCGCCCTCGCCCCCGCCGCCGGGGCGCTGCGCGCGATCGGCGCCGACGCCCTCGCGCTGCCCGGCCTGACCCTGCACGCCTCCGGCGAACCGACCCCCGCCCGCGACGTCGCGGGCCGCGTCCTCACGGTCGGCGACGGCCCCTGGTCGGTCGCCGGCATCGACCAGCTCGTCACCCTCGCCGCCCGCAAGCCCCCACCGGTCACCGACGACCCGGTCTTCGTCGCCGACCCCCGCGGCGACCACGAACCCGCCGGCGTCGAGGCAATGCTGCTGCGCCGCATCTTCTACCCGCGCTCGACCGGCCTCGGCCGCACCATCGAATACATCGACGCCGCCGGTACCGCGGACGACGTCCGCGCCCACCTCAACGGCTCACTGCTCCACCTGGCGTGCGGCATCACGCCGGCCGGCGCCCTGGAACTGGCGAACGGCACCGAACTGCCCCTCACCCAGCTCCCCCCGGTGACCGGTGCGGGCCTGGTCGTGCTGCACCCGCCCCGTCAGGGCACCACCCCGGCCACCCTGCGCATCGCCGACCAGTTTCTGACCGCGGGCTTCACGGGCGTCGTCACCTGGCGCCACCCGGTCCCGGATCCGGTCGCCGCGCTCATGCTCTTCATCCTGCACACGGCCCTGGTCCAGGACGGTCTGCCCGCGCATGCCGCGGTCGGGTCGGTCCGCGCCTGGCTGGCGGACCCCACCCGGGCGACCCCGGACGACCTGCCGACCTTCTACGCGTCGGCCGCGACGACCGTCGACCTCACCGACCCGGCCTTCCGCTCGGCCCTGATCCACCGGGGCATCGCCTGAACCGTCGGGGAAGGGATGCGATGCGGCAGGGTCAGGCGGTCGAGGACGCGGACTTGGTCGAGGCCCCCGAGGAGGCGGCCGCGGGCTTCGAGTCCGAGGAGGACGACGAAGACCCGGACGAGGACGAGTCCGAGGACTTCGACCCCGTGTCCGACTTTGACCCCGTTTCCGACTTCGTGCCCGAGTCGGAGGAGGACGAGGAGCCGTTGGACTTCGTCGAGGAGCGGGAGTCGGTGCGATAGAAGCCCGAGCCCTTGAAGACCACGCCCACCGCGGAGAACTGCTTGCGCAGGCGGCCCTGGCACTCGGGGCACTCGGTCAGCGCGTCGTCGGTGAAGGACTGCACCGCCTCGAGCTGGTGGCCGCAGGCCGTGCAGGCGTATTGGTAGGTAGGCACCGTTCAGCCTCCATCATTGGCACTCAACCCTATCGAGTGCCAATAGTGCGGTATCGCACATCCTTTCGTCCAGTCGAGGTGGGCGGTCTCATACCTGGCGGCGGCCCCGACGAGGGCGCCGCTGACCCGCTGGTCGTGCGCTTCCGCAGGCACGGACGGCAGCAGCTCGCCCGGGTGCAGCAGCGCGATCGTCGGGGCCGTGACGCGGGCGAGGACCCGGTCGTAGGAGCCGCCGCCCTGGCCGAGGCGGGTGCCGTCCAGGCCCACCGCGAGGGCGGGGACCAGCATCAGGTCGATGGAGCGGACCGCGTCGACGCCGAGCCGGGGGCCGGTCGGCTCGGACAGGCCGCGCGGGCCGGCGGCGAGCGACCCGTCGAAAACCGCCCAGTCCAGATCGCGGGACGGCAGCAGGACCGGCAGGAGCAGCCGGGGCGCCAGCGCGGACAGGGCGGAGAGCAGGAACGCGCCGGCCGGTTCGTACGGCAGCGGCGCATAGGCGGCGACAGAACGCGCGCCCGCGGCTCGTACCATGGCGGAAATGCCCGAAATGAGCGAGTTGTCGGATAAGTCGCGCTGGTCGGAAGGCATGGCGCGGCGAGCGGACCGGATGTGCGATCGCAGCTCGGATTTCGGGGACACCGCAGGCGCCAAGGCTCAAATCCTCCTCATCTGTGACAGCATCGCAGAAACACAGCTACGGGAGGACGGACGTGACGCTGCGGGCGCGGCTCACCGCGGCCTTCCTGGCGGTCGTGCTCGGTCCCGTGCTGCTCGGCGCGATCTTCGTCGGCATCGCCGTCGCCGCGGTCACCGAGCAGCGGGCCAAGGAGCGGCTCGGCTCCGGCGCGCAGAACGTCGAGGCGGCCCTCGCCGTCACCTGCCAGCGGCTCCGGCTCGCCGCCGAGACCACGGCCATGGTGACCGCCGACGGCGACCAGCCCGACGCGGCCCAGCGCGCCGTCGTCCGCGGGCTCGCCCGCGCGGTCGAGGTGAGCGACGCCGGCGGCACCGTCGTCACCACCGCCGGCACGCTGCCGCCGAAGCCATGGGCCGACTGCGCCGCGCCGACCGCCGCGCCGTTCGCCGCGATCGCCGCCTCCGTCGACGTGCTCGACCCGAGCTCGCGGCGCATCGGCCGGGCGTACGCGGTCGAACCCGTCGACGACACCCTGCTGGACTGGCTGGCCGAGGCCGGCGGCGTGCGCGTCGACTCCCTCGCCTCGGACGCCGCCGACTCCGAAGAGGTCGGCACCGCCCGCAAACTCGACAGCGGCGCCACCGGCATCACGTCCGGCGGACGCCTGGTCAGACGGCTCGACCCGCAGCCCGGGCAGCCGCTGACCCTGGCGCTGTCGGTGCCGGAGCCCGACACGGGAGGGCTCTACGCGGTCCTCGTCGCCGTCGTCGCCTGCGCCGGGGTCGTCGCGATCAGCGTCGCCTGGTGGCTGGCGCGCTCCACCACGCACCCGCTGACCGAGCTCGCCCTGGCCGTCGAGCGGGTCGCCGACGGTGACCTGAGCGCCCGGGTGCCCGTCCGGAGCCAGGACGAGGTCGGGCGGCTCGGGCAGACGTTCAACCGGATGACCCGCGAGATGCAGGGCTACGTGCAGGCGCTCACCGCGAGCCGCGACCAGCTTCGCGGGCAGCTCGGCGTCCTCGGCGACACCCTCGCCGGTACCCACGACCTCGACCGGATCCTGCAGGTCATCCTGCAGACCGCGGCGGCCGCGACCGGCGCCCAGTCCGGCGTGGTGCTCATGGTCGACCCGGCCAGCGGCGAGCTGCGCGGCCAGGTCGCCGAGGGGCTCGCCGGGTCCGACGTCGGCGACCTGCGCCTCCAGCTCGGCGACGGGCTGCTCGGCGGCGTCGCGGCGTCCGGCGAGCCGCGGCGCGGCCGCGTCGACCGGGACGGGCCGGCGCTGTCACCCGCCGAGCCGCGCTGCGTCACCTACGTCGCGGTGCCGATCGCGGCGCCCGGCGTCGGGCCGACCACCGGCCTGGAACCCCAGTCGGATCTGCCGCCCGCCGCCAGAGGGGTGCTCGCCCTGTACGACCGGCACGGCTTCGACGAGTTCGACGACGCCGACCTGATCACGCTGCGGACGTTCGCCGGACAGGCCGCGGTCGCCGTCGACAACGTCCGGGTGCACGAGGAGGCGCAGCGGCTGTCGCTCACCGACCCGCTGACCGGGCTGTCCAACTACCGGTATCTGCGCGACTCGCTGCGGCGCGAGGTCGAGCGGGCCAGCCGCTTCGGCCGGTCGCTCGCCGCGCTCGCCCTGGACCTCGACCGGTTCAAGGAGGTCAACGACACCTACGGTCACGCCGCCGGTGATGCGGTCCTGGCCGAGTTCGCCCGCCGGCTGCGGGCCGAGATCCGCGAGGTCGACTTCGCGTTCCGGCAGGGCGGTGAGGAGTTCGTGGTGCTGCTGCCGGAGACGGACGCGACCGGCGCGGCGGTGCTCGCCGAGCGGCTCTGCGCCGCCGTCCGGCGCGCCCCGGTCCTGGTGATCTCCTCCACACCGGGACAGGCGCCACGGCGGATCCCGGTGACGGTGTCGATCGGCATCGCGGTCTTCCCGCTGCACGGCGCGACCGGAGCCGCCGTGCTGGAGGCCGCCGACGACGCCCTCTACGCGGCCAAGGCCGGGGGGCGCGACAGATACAGGATCGCCCCCGATGTGGCGGTTCCTCCCGAGGACGAGCCCGTGAAGGCTAGTACGGAGGTGACGCCCGGCGCGCCAAAGGCCGCACAACCGCCACGACAGAGCCGCGGCGGCTAGCCTTGCCACATGCCT
Organism: Dactylosporangium sp. NPDC005555; assembly: GCF_040605635.1. NCBI lineage: Bacteria > Bacillati > Actinomycetota > Actinomycetes > Micromonosporales > Micromonosporaceae > Dactylosporangium > Dactylosporangium sp. NPDC005555. Next base: position 36,082 of record NZ_JBEXDG010000070.1, on the reverse strand, counting down.
GACACGACTCCTCACCAGCCCGCGCTGCCGCGCCAGCGGGCTGTCAAAGCCGTGATCCCGGCGGCGGGCCTGGCCACCCGCTTCCTCCCGGCGACCAAGGCCGTGCCGAAAGAACTGCTGCCGGTCGTCGACCGGCCCGTCCTGCAGTACATCGTGGAAGAGGCGGCCGCGGCCGGCATCCGAGACATCCTGCTGGTCACCGGCAGGGGCAAGACCTCGATGGTCGACCACTTCGACCGCCGCCCCGACCTGGAGGCGCGCCTCGCGGAGAAGGGCGACGACGAGCGGCTCGCCGCGGTCGTGCGCCCCAGCGAGCTCGCCGAGATCTACACCTGCCGGCAGGGCGAGCCCCTCGGGCTCGGCCACGCCATCTCCTACGGCGAGTCCCACGTGGGCAACGAAGCCTTCGCGTGCCTGCTCGGCGACGAGTTCGTCGAGGAGACCGAGCCGCTGCTGCCCGCGATGCTCGACCTGCAGGCGCAGACCGGCGGCATCGTCCTCGCCCTCATCGAGGTCGAGCCCGACGAGACCAGCCGCTACGGCATCGCCTCGATCGAACCCTCCGACCTCAATGCCGAGGCGGGCGAGGTGCTCAAGATCACCGGCCTGGTCGAGAAGCCCAAGCCGGAGGAGGCGCCGAGCAACCTCGCCGTCATCGGCCGATATGTGCTGCCGCCCACCCTGTTCGACGCGATCCGCCGCATCGGGCCCGGCGCGGGCGGCGAGATCCAGCTGACCGACGCCATGGCCCTGCTGCTCGCCGAGGGCACTCCGGTCCACGGCATCGTCTACCGCGGCACCCGGTACGACACCGGCATGCCCCTGGGCTACCTGCAGGCCGTGGTCCAGCTCGCGTGCAAGCGCGGCGACCTCGGCCCGGCGTTCACCCAGTGGCTGACCCAGTTCGTGGAGAAGGAACTGCGCGGGTGACAGCGGTTCCAGCGACGGGCTCCCACCACGACGCCGCGCGCGACGCGGGCGTCGGGCCGAACGCGCGCGTCCCCCTCGCCGACTATCTCGCCGGCGTGCTCCGGGGTCTGCGCCCGTTGCCCCCGCTGGACCTTGAGATCACCGCCGCGCACGGCAACGTGCTCGCCGAGGACGTGGTCGGACCGGGCCCGGTGCCCGCGTTCGACCACTCCGCGATCGACGGCTACGCCGCCCGGTTCGACGACATCAGCGACGCTCAGCCGGGCCGCCCGGTCCGGCTCAGCGTCGTCGGTGACCTCGTCGCCTCCAGCTGGCGGCCGGTCCGTCTCACTCCGGGCACCTGCTTCTCCGTCGCGGCGGGCGCGCTCATGCCCGTTTCCGCCGACGTGGTGGTACCACCGGGGATGACCGACCAGGGCATGGCCGCGGTCGAGGTGTACCACCCGACGAAACGCGGCCACGGGGTGCGCCGCGCCGGCGACGAGCTGCCCGCCGGTGCCGTGCTCGCCCGGGCCGGTGCCTACGTGACCCCGCCGCTCGTCTCCGTCCTCGCCGCCAGCGGCATCGGGCACGTCGTGGTGCGGCCCAGCCCGCGCGTCGTGGTCATCGCCACCGGCGACGAGCTCGTCGACGTCGGCCGCGCCAGCCAGCCCGGCCAGGTCGTCGACGCCAACTCCCACGCGCTCACGGCGGCAGCCGCGGAGGCCGGGGCTCACGCGTACCGCGTCGGCATCTGCGACGACGACCCCGAAGGGCTGCGCGGCCTGCTCGACGACCAGATGCTGCGCGCCGACCTCATCATCACCACCGGCGGCACCGGCACCGGCCCCGGCGACATGGTCCGGCGGATCCTGTCCCGCTCGGTCGTGTTCTCCGACCTGTCCGTGTATCCGTGCTCGTCGCTCGGCTACGGCACCATCGGCGGCTCCGGCGGCGCCAACGGCGTGCCGATCGTCTGCCTGCCCGGCGACCCCGGCGCCGCGCTCATCGGCTTCGAGGTGCTCGCCCGGCCCGTCATCCAGCTCCTGGCCGGCGCCGACCCGGTCTTCCGGCCCAGCGTGCGCGCGCACCTGCTGGAGACCGTCAGCTCGCCGTCGGGCATGCGGGAGTTCCGTCCCGCGTACATCACCGAGCGCCGCGGGGGCGGATACACCGTCATGCCGCTCGCCGGCGGTCCGTACACGCTGTCGGGTCTCGCCGACGCCAACGGGCTCATGGTCCTGGGCGAGAAGGTGATCAGCGCGGCCGCCGGCTCTACAGTGGACGTCATCATGTTGGATAGACGGCGATGAGTCAGCCTGGATGGCCGGCGGTCCTGACCGACGGTCCTGTCACCCTGCGGCCCTACCGGCGCGCCGACGCGCGCGCCTGGGCGGAGGTCCGGCGCGCGAACGAGCAGTGGCTGTCCAAGTGGGAGCCCACGCCGTACGGCACCTGGCACGACCTCAACTCCCCGGCCGCGTTCCGCGCCGTGCACGCCGACCTGCGCCGCGCCGCCCGCACCGGCAGCGCGATGCCCTTCGCCGTCTGCTACGACGACCAGCTCGTCGGCCAGCTCACCCTCGGCAACATCGTGCGGCGCGCCTTCTGCTCCGGCTACGCCGGCTACTGGGTCGACTCCCGCCACGCCGGCAAGGGCATCACCCCGACCGCGCTCGCGCTCGTCGTCGACCACGCCTTCAGCGTCGGCGGGCTGCACCGCATCGAGGTCAACATCCGGCCCGACAACCTCGCCAGCCGGCGCGTCGTGGAGAAGCTCGGCTTCCGCCAGGAGGCCTACCACCACCGCTACCTGCACATCGACGGCGACTGGCGCGACCACCTCGGCTACGCCATGACCACCGAGGACGTCTCCGCCGACGGCGGCCTGCTCGCCAGGTGGCACAAGGTCCTCGCGGCGTAGTTTTCGCCTTCTCCTGCGTGTTGACGTGGTGTAACGCTGCTCGACCCGTAGTGTTCTGAGTCGGAGTTACCACGCTGTAACTTCCACAGACTTGGATGACTCGCGCGCCTGGGGGGACCGGTGCGTGAGGTGTGAACAGGAGGCGTGAGGGTGCCGACCTCGGTGCTCCTCGCCGTCCTTGCCGCTGCTGGGCTCCTAGCCTTGGCGCCCGCACTGGTGCGCCGGTACGACGCCACAGAGCGGCTGGTGGCGGAGCGGGCGTTGTCAACCGCACGGGTGCTGACCCGTGCCGGGATGCGCCACGACCGTCGGCAGCGGACGATTCCCGGCCGCCGCCCCGTCAACCCTCCGCGCACCGTCGTGCACCGCCTCGTCTCCGGCGCGGCCGGTCTGCCGGGCGCCTCGGGCTCGGGTGGCGCGGGCGGTTCCGGCGCGGCCGGCCGGTCCGGTGCTGCCGGCGGGGCTTCGCCGTTGCGGGTCGTGCCGGCCGTGGCCCGGCGCCGCCGCCCTCGCCAGGCCCCGCGCGCCATGTACCGGCGCCGGCGCGTCCTGCTCGCCCTCGTCCTGCTCAACCTCGTCGAGCTCGGCGGCGTCGCCCTCGTCAGCAGCGGCTTCTGGGTCGGCTTCGCCGTCACCGGCGCCCTCCTCGTCGCGTACGTCGCCCACCTGCGCAACCGCGCCCTCACCGAGCAGCGCCGACGCCGCCGCGAGGCCCACTACGCCGCCTGGATCGCCCGCCGCCAGGCGCAGGTCCGCCGCGAGCAGGTCCGCCGCGCCGCTCAACGCCGGGAGGCCGTCGCCGCCCAGCTCGCCGAACGCGACCGCGCCCGCCGCGAAGCCGCCCGGCTCGGCGCTCTCGGAGCCGTCCGCGGCAAGCCCTACGACACGCGGGCCTCAGGACAGTGATCTGATTCGCGCCCCGCTTCAACCATTTGCTACTCTTGGCCCCGGCCCACTCCGGCGGGCCGGTTGGGGTTGTGGCGCAGTCTGGTAGCGCACCTCGTTCGCATCGAGGGGGTCAGGGGTTCGAGTCCCCTCAACTCCACACGATTGGCGCAGCCTGCTCAAAGGCTGCGCCTTTTCGCGTTTGCGGTGGAGTTGAATTCCGCGCACGGCTTCGCCGTGCTCCCCAGTGGGGGAGCTTCGCTCCACCCACACCCCCTCAAGACCGTTCTCGGCGCTAGTGGTCGCATCGGTTGCTCTGGTCGCGTTTTCTGGGTGGTGTACTGCGTGCGTAGTCGGGGCGGAGCCGAGTGCCTCGCCATCGCTGCACCACGATTCTGATGCTGGACATGGACACCCGTCAGCCTGCGGCCGTGCTCGTTCTGCGCAGCATGCGCCACCACTTCGGTGCGTCACGTTGGCTTGCACTCATGGACTTGGGTATCGTCCGGCCACATGGCCCCCCGACGGTGAGGCACCACTCAACCGCACCGATTTACTGCCCTTTACTGATCGCGGCTTTCTGGCACCTGGTCGATACCCGCTCACCTTGGAACAGGTGAAAGCGGTGTTCGTCGACGCACCGCGTTTCGCGGATTCTGGGACCCGTCGCCGGTGCTTCGCCGGGCTTACGACCTACCCGGCCAGGTGGCGCGAATTCGAAGATCGGCTGGAACCGGCTCTCCGTGGCGATCGGTTGCAGATGTGCGTGTGGCTCGGCAGGAGTTTCACCAGCTTTGGGAGACTTGATCCTAATAATGTTGATCTGACCATTTTTGTGAACGCCGACGTGCTTGAACGCGCTCGGCAACATTTCCGGTCAACCATCACGGTAGCCTCAGAAACGACCCGCGATCCGCAGAGATGAACCATGCCGATTTAATGGTTTCGGCGGAAAATGGCGGCGCCAATTCCCGATTCGATTACATTATGTAGTGATGTCTTTACATGTATCGAGATACTAGGTTATCCTTCTCCTACGGGTCCGCCTGCGCGGCGGGCCCGGCGGCCAGACGCATGGGTACACGGGGGTAGTCACTTGCCGGCAAAGCGTGCGCCGTGCTTCGGCGCAGGAACGCGGCAGCAATGACGCGCCATGACGCGCCATGACACGCGTGCACATCATCCGGGCATTTCCCGGTTAAATTTCCATGCCTTTCGTTGACCCGGAACCGACCGCACGCATCTGGCTGCGACGGTGCGGACCAGCCACAGAAACCTCGGGAGGATTTTGATGGAACTGCGCGTTCTCGGCCGGATGGAGGCAGAGGACTCGGGGGGCGCGATCGAACTTGGGCCGCCGAAGCAACGACTCGCGCTCGCGACGCTGCTGCTGCATGCGGGTGAAGCCGTCAGCACGGACAGTCTGGTGGATGTGTTGTGGGGTGACCAGCCGCCGGCGTCGGCCCGCCAGAACGTCCATCTCCACATCCATCGGCTACGCCGTGCGCTCGGTGCTGAGCGGCTGGTCACCCGCGGCCGGATGGGCTACAGGTTGCTGCTGTCCCGAGGGGATCTCGACGCCTACCGGTTCGTCGATCTCGTCGACGAGGCGCAGCAGGCGAGCGATCACGGGCGGGCGGCCGTGCTCATCCGCGAGGCGTTGGCGGAGTGGCGTGGCGGTGCGTTCGCCGACTTCCACGACCACCCGGTGCTGGTCACCGAGGTCGCCCGGCTGGCGGAACTGCGCTTGCAGGCCGTCGAATACAGAAATGACGTCGATCTGGTGGTGGGTGACCACCTGCGACTGGTCGGGAGGTTGCGACCACTGGTAGCCGAACACCCTTATCGGGAACGGCTCCACGAGCAGCTGATCCTCGCGCTGTACCGGTCGGGTCGATCATTTGAGGCGCTGGAGGCGTTCCAGGACGTGCGACGCATCCTCGTGGATGATCTCGGGCTCGATCCGGGTGCACACCTCCGCGAGCTGGAAAAGCGGATTCTCGACCGGGATCCGGACCTCTGAGTCCGGGCCGGCGGCCACCTCACGTTCCTTGCGCGGCACCGTGCCCGTCGATCGTGAGGTGGCCGTCGTCACCGCGGCTCAAGCTGGCCCGCGGCATCAGGGGAAGGACGTTGCGAGGTCGTTGTAGACCTTCTTCACGCTTACCCGGACGCAGTCACGCAGGTCCTGATGTCTGTTCGCCGGCACAGCCGCGAGAAGATCGGTCGGGTTGTCCTCGCGGCCGCTCACACTGATCTTCTTGTTCTTGAGGCATGCCTGGACGGCCGTCATCAGCGCCGGCTCCATGTGGGACTTGTTGTCCTGATTGTACCTGTTCTCGACCGGCTCCAGATACGTCACCGCGCATCGATGGTAGATGTCATCACCCTGCTCGAACGACATACCGGCGGCCTTATACCGCAGCAGCATGCGCTCGTTGTCGACAGGGTCCCAACCGTCGTTGAAGAGCTCCAGCCCGGCCTGCTTCAGGCAGGTCTCGAGACTGCTGACGGCCGCCTCGTAATCGGCGGTCGTCACCTTCTTGGACGGGGGCGAAGCGGTGTCCGTCGCGACGCTGGGGGTCGGCGACTGTGTGTCGCCGACCCTGGGCTGGCCGGAGCCCGTTGCGGTCGAGCAACCAGCCAGCCCTGACAGCAGCGCCACGAGGACGACGACCGAACGGATCGTCAACCCCATGAGTTTGTTCCTCGATCTCAGTGGGACTGGACCCAGGACTCGCCGGACTGGCTCTTGTGCCATGCCGACGCGATGTTTCCGTACGCCTCGGCGCGGCCGGCCGTGTGCAGGTCGCCCGACGAGGTGCCGTTGGTGTAGGTCACCTTGAGCCACGCGTCGCCGGCGCAGCTGCCGCCGAGGTCCTTCTGCGTCCAGGCCATGGTGTCGAAGCTGTTGACGCCGCCAGAGTAGTTGCCGCAGCTGCGGGACTTGCTGTAAATGGTCGCGTGCGCGGACGCGGGCTGGACGGCGACCAGCGCGCTGACGCCGACCATCGCCAGCACCACGCCGGTCCTCATGGCGAGACTTGTGGCTTTCATTGCTGCGTCCCTTCGTTGTGGACGACGGAGATCCTGTGGCGGTCGTCGACCGGCCACGTCTCCCCGCACATCGGACTTGGTCGAAGTGTGGTCTGCCTGCCTATACGTAACCTATTGCCGCGCGTATAGGTGGACCTCACGTTCGGTCACCGAGCCTCTTCCGGGCGCCCAGCAGGGTGGAGGTTGACCGTGTAGGTGGTTGATCTTTGTTCGTCAGCTCGTCGTCGCTTGCCGGTGCCTGGTCCGCGACACCCTGTGTCCTGTCGGCGCGGTCCGTTCCCGCGCCGCGCGGACCTTGAAGCGGGCTGGCTCCGGCTGCTGCCGACCGGGGGGAACTGTATGGGGACACTCAAGCACGGGGGTACGACAAAAAGGCCGGGGTCGGGTCAGGGGAAGGTGATCGAGGTTCTGGCGAGGACGTAGGCGGGCAGGCCGGACTGGAACTCCTCGGTGTCGACGCCGCGCCAGACGAGGACCACGCCGCCTGCGGCGAAGGCTCGGCCCGGGCCGCTGGACTCGGCCTTGAGGGTTGCTTCGATGCCGGGCTTTCCTGCGATGGTGAGCCGGCGGTCGGTGGTCTTCGTGCCGCCCAGGCCTGGGGTGGCGAGGGCGGCGGTCAGGGCCTGGGTGGGGTCGGCGCCGTCGTAGGTGTACACGCGGATGAAGCCGAGGACGCCAGAGGGTTTGGCGTCGATCTCGCAGCGGAGGGTGACGCCGGCCGTCGTGAGGTTCGCGGAGGTGGCGTCCTTGGGCTTCCACTTCGCGGCCGTGGGGATCGTCGCCGGGATCGGGCATGCGGTGCCTGGACCGATCTTGTCGGCGGCGGCAGCGGGCGCCGGGTCGTCGAACCCCGCGGCCCCGGACCCCGCGGCCCCGGACCCCGCGGCCCCGGACCCCGCAGGCCCGGACCCCGCGGCCCCGGACGATGTGGGCGGGGCAGGGGTTGCCGGGGTGGGGGTGCCGGAGCAGGCGGTGAGCAGGGCCAGTGCCGGGACGACGAGCAGGGGGATACGCACGGCCGGATTCTGGCACGAGGTGCTGCTTGGCCGCGGCCCCGCCGAGAGCCGCTGGCTACCATCCGGGAAGACACGGAGGGGGAAGCGACATGGGCGACTGGAAGCCGGCGCCGCGGATCGTGAGTGTTTCGTGGGGGCGGATGGAGGTCGAAGGGGTCGGGATCGGCAAGGACTTCAAGGTGTACCCAGGGGGAGGGCGGGCCTGGGACTGGCGGGAGACCGGCACGAACCACGATCCCGGGATCCAGCCGGCGGACGTGCAGGAGCTGCTCGACCACGGGGCGACCATGATCGTGCTGTCGCGGGGCATGGAGGAGCGGCTGAGCGTCGACCCGGCGACGCTGCGGATGCTTGCGAGCAGGGGTGTCACCGTGCACGTGGCGGAGACGACCGAGGCGGTGGAGATCTACAACGAGCTGATCGGGGAAGGGCCGGTCGGCGGCCTGTTTCACTCGACCTGTTGAGGAGCTTCCAGGTGCAGGAGCAGGCGGTCGAGGAACGGGGCCTGGCTCTTGGTGAGTTTCGTCCTGGCCTCGTCGACGGGGACCCAGGCGACCCGGTCCAGCTCGGGAAACGAGCGCATCACGCCTGAGCCCTTCGGGTATTCGATCTCGAAGGTGTTGCTGACGGCGGTGGTCTCGTCGAAGTCGCCTTCCAGGGTGAAGACGGTGACGAGCTTGCCGCCGCTGAGCTTGACCTCGCCGAGGCTGGCGGGGTCGCCGGGTGGTGGGGGTGCGCCGAGCTCCTCTTCGAACTCACGCCGGGCCGCGGCCCGAGCGTCCTCGTCGGGGTCGTGCTCGCCCTTGGGGACGGACCAGCCGCCGGCGTCCTTCCGGGACCAGAACGGGCCGCCCATGTGTCCGATGAGGACCTCGAGTCCGTGGTCGCCGCGACGGTACAGCAGGAGTCCAGCGCTCAGCTTCGCCACGGACCCGATTCTGGCACGGGCGGCCGGACGGCAAAGGCTGGTGGCGGAGATCGGTCCGCCACCAGCCGTGTCGTTCTAGCCCGGGTAGGTCGTGCCCAGGTTGCCGCTCCAGTCGCCCCAGCCGATCTGGCCCGTGTAGTACCAGTACCAGTACTGCAGCGTGCCGCCCTGGCCGTGGGCGAAGACGTAGTGCTGGGCGCCGACGTCGGTGTGGACGCTCGGCGGCCCGTAGATCGTGCCGCCGCCGAAGGACGTGTAGGTGATCGTGGTCGGGGCGCCGGAGCGGCCGTTCCAGCGCCACAGGTGGTTGTCGGTGCCCTGGGCGTAGATCCAGATCTCGTTGGTCGCCCACGACACCGCGGTCGGCTGGCCGAAGGCGCCACCGCCCCAGTTCACGTCGCTGATCGGGGTCGAGGGTCCGGTGCTGGTGAAGTACCAGCGGTGGACCGTCTTGCCGGGGGTGGTGCCGACGCGGGCGAAGACGTTGATCTGGTTCGCGACGACGAGGGCGGTGGGGTCACCGAAGACCGTCTGTGCGTTGGCGAACGCGACGGGCGCCGGCGCGGCGGTCATCGTGCGGGGCTGCTCCCACCACAGGAGGTGGTTGGCCGTGTTGCGGACGAAGACCTCGAAGCGGTTGTCGGTGGTCAGGAACGCCGACGGGGTCCCGTCGGCCGCGGGGGCGCCGTTCCAGGTCTCGAACGCCGGTGCCTGACCGGGTTTCTGATACCAGTGCCGCAGGGTGCCGTCGGCCGCCGGGGTGAAGACGTGCCGTTCGCCGTTGTAGGCGAAACCGCTCACCCCGCCCGTCGCGCCGGCGCCCCAGTCGGCCTTCGTCAGGCCGTTCGTCGGGGACCACCGGTAGTTCCAGAGGTGGTTGTCGGTGCTGCGGAAGAAGACGTCGACATCCGGGCCCACCTGGAACACCACCGGCTGGCTCGCGGCGCTGCCGCCCCAGTCCTGTTCCGCGACGCTCGCGGTCGTCGTGGCGGTGAACCGGATGATGTGCCCGTTGGCGCCGCGTTGGAAGTCGGTGTACCCGTAGGGCACGTTGATGCTGCGCCCGGCGGTGACGGTACTGGAGGCGCCCGCGCTGCCGGTGACCGTGCCGGTCGTCGCCAGGGTGGCGATCTCGTGCGCGGTCGCCGCATGGTCGAACACGTCGACGTCGTCGATGCTGCCCGGGAAGTGGTCGATGCCGGCACCCGCGCCGAGCTTCGACCGGCCGATCTGCAGCGGGCCGTAGGCGTTCCACGGGGTGGGCCGGGATCCGGTGGCGGCCAGCACGCCGTTGACGTAGAGCCGCAGGACCCCGCTCTCGTCGTAGACGCCCGCGAGGTGCGTCCACACCCCGGCCACCGGGTTGATCGCCGCGGTGGCGCTCAGGTAGGTGGTGGAGCCGCTGTCGGCCGCAGTGAACAGGAACCGCCACTGGCCGGGCGCGTAGCCGAGGATGAACCCGGACTGGTTGACGCCCTGCTGCTCGACGGCGGTGTAGTAGCCGCCGGTGGTGTTGAGCTTCACCCAGGCCGCGACGCTGAACCCGCGGTCGGTGCGCACGACCGGCTGGGTGGTCGCCGCGTACTGGTTCGTGCCGTTGAGCGCCAGGCTCTGGTCGCCGGGGCGCACGGTGCGGCCCGGTCCCCGGGTCGCGCCGCCGGACACGGTGGCCGGGTTGTCGCCGTAGTCGTCGAAGACCCCGGTGCCGGTCTCGTCGAAGCGCCAGGCGGCCCGGCGTTCGGGCTTCTCCGACACGGTCCAGGTGCGCTGCATGGTCGGCGCCGCGAACTCGGTGGGCCCGGACAGCGCCGTCCACAGCTGCGTCACCCCGGCGATCTGGCCGCCGGCGAACGCCGCCAGGTCGTCGCGACCGTCGGCGTTGAAGTCGGCCGACTGCAGCTGGCTGACCTTCCGCGAGTCGAACGCGGTGCCGGCCGGCCACGCGGTGCCGACGGTGGAGCCGGTGGCGGTCGACGTGACGACAGTGAGGCTGCTCGTGGTCGCGCCGGTCTCCGTCAGCGCGAGGAGGTCGGTGCGCCCCCGGCTGTTGGTGGTGTCGCCGTCGAAGTTCCCCGCCGCGAAGTGGCTGCGGTCGTAGTCGGCGGCGACCGTCGTCGCCGCGGTCGGCACGCCGTTGGAGCCGACGAGGCCCGACATGTACTTCCAGATCTCCGTCGTGGCCCCGTTCGCCTTCAGCAGCGCGAGGTCGGTGTGACCGTTGGCGTCGAAGTCGCCGGCGACCATGTCGTAGCGCCCCCACACCCAGCCGAAGGCCTGGCTGCGCCATGAGGTCGGGTTGTACTGGCCGGTGCCGGGGTCGCGGTCGAAGCGGTAGATGTTCCAGCCGCCGGCGCCGTTCTCGCGCAGGACGGCGATGTCGGTGTCCCCGTCGCCGTCGAAGTCGCCGGACTGCGCCTTGATGCCGGCCAGGGTCCACAGTGGATCTCCGGCGGGGCTGGTCCACAGGACGATGTCCGCCACGTCGAACCGGTTGCCTTTGGACTGCAGCAGGTACAGCCGCAGCCGCCCGTCCGGGTCCTGCCGGAACAGGGCGTGGTCGCTGAGGCCGTCGCCGGTGAAGTCGCCGCCGACGAACCGCATGGTGACGAACGACGAGCCGTCGCGGCCGGTGTCCCAGCCGACGGTCTGGGTGGACAGCTGGATGTTGCCGTCCGGCGCGGCGCCGTCGGAGGTGAGCGTCCAGGCACGGAGCCGGTCGCCGCCCGCGTCGATGATCGCGGAGATGTCGCCCTTGCCGTCGCCGTTGACGTCGCCGCGTTTGGCCGTCGGCACCGCGCCGTTGTCGTTGGCGAGCAGGTAGTACGGCTCGGCGCTGGCCAGGCTGACGTTGCCCGCCCGGTCCTCGGCCTGCACGTACAGCTCGGCCTCGGGATAGCCGGTCTCCGGGTTCGTCCACAGGGTGATCGGCACGGTCGCGTCGCCGTCCTCCTGCGCCGGCACCCAGCCGGTCAGCTTGTCCGCGGCGAAGCCGTAGCGGTATCCGGCGATGTCGGTGTCACCAGTGGCGTGGCGGAAGGCGATGCTGCCGGTCTCGCCGGTGTTGCGGATCGGCACCCCGTTGGGGAAGTCCTCCGGTCCGGCCGGGTCGCTCGCCAGGCGCACGACCGGGTCGATGGTCGGCAGGCCGGGGCCCTGGTTGTCGACGATGAAGAAGCACCGGTTGCTCCAGGCGCTGAAGCCGGTGCCGTCGTTCGTCCGGGCCCGGTACGAGTACAGCGTGTTCGCCGTGAGCTTGCCGGCCGGGACCGGATGCCAGGCGGCCGACGATCCGTTGGCGACGTCGAGGGTCTTGGCGGAGTGGACCACGGTCTCGGTGGCGCCCTGCAGCACGTTGAGCTCGCCGTGCAGCGTGTTCGCGTCGGTGTCGTTGAGCAGCGCGGTGAACGTCGGGGTCAGCATCCCCGCGGGCATGCGGGTGGGGCGCTGCTCGGAGCCGCAACCCGTCGGCGGGACCGTGTCGAGCTCAGCCGGCACGTTCGGGGTGGAGTTGTACTCCACCGTCAACGCGGCCGAGAACGGCATGAACTGCTTCCACTGGTACCGGTCGCCCTCGTCGACGGCGCGCAGGCCGAAGGTCATCTGCGCCCCGTAGGCGCCGTTGGCCGCGTTCTGCACGACGGAGTTGATCGCCGGGTACTGGTCGCTGGACCAGTACATGTTCATGTCGGGCTGGTTGCCGCCGGCGCAGCCGTTGCCCTGGTTGGCGTGGCCGCCCTGGCTGCCGAGGTGCCAGTTCCATGTGCCGCTGCCGGAGGAGTTGTTCCACGTGACGGCGTTGGAGCCGTACACGTTGGCGGTGGAGTACAGGTACGTGAGCGTGTCGCCGCAGCTGGCGGAGTGGTCCAGCGTGATCGAGAACGTCGAGCGGGTGACCTGTTTGCCGGACAGCGTCGGGGTGCCGAAGAGGAAGAACGACCGCCACGGGGTCCTCGTCGTGGCCCAGTACGAGTAGCCGACCTTCGCCCGGTCGCGATCCTCCGACCAGTACGACTTGCTGGGGTTCGCGCTGTTGATGTGGGTCCAGGCGCCGTTGTTGACGACGATCGCGGAGGGGTCGACGAACACCGGGAAGTTGAGGTCCGACCGGCCCAGCATGGCGCGGTCGGGCACGATCGTGATGTCGCGGCCGGTGACGACCGAGCGTGCCGTCGCCGTGTGCGCCGGCTGCGCCTGCAGCCGCTGCTCCTCGGTCGCGTCGGCGGGTAGCAGCGGGGTGTCCCACATGGACGGTGGGTCGCCGGCGAAGACCTCGTTGCCCTCCCGGTCCTTCAGCACGAACCCGCCGTCGGCGCGTGCGGTGAGCGTCAGCTCCTTCGTCTTCACGCCGAGGGTGAGGCGGCGCAACGCCTCACTGTCTGCGGCGGCGCGGTCCTTCACGACGAAGAGCTTGCTGAAGCCGGTCCGCTGCGCGGTGACCCGCAGGTCGATGCCGGGCAGCACCTCGGGGTAGACGACCGAGTCGCCGTCGAGCCGCGGCTCGGGCAGCGGCTTCGGCCAGGTCAGGGTGAACTCGCGGCCGTGGTCCCGGACGCGGACGACGTCACCGTTGCCGCCGCCGGAGAACGTCAGGTCGACCGGGCCGGCCTTCGAGCGCACCCCGCCGTCCGGCTCGCGCTGCAGGGCCAGGTCGACCGGCACCCACGCCTTGCCCCGCTGGACCCGCACCGGCACGGTGTACTGCCGCATCGTGTAGGTGCCGGACGGGTTCGCGAAGTACTCGGTCGTCTGGGTGCGCCGCTCGAGGATCTCGACCGGTTTGCTGGTGCGCTTGGCCTCGGTGAACAGCTGCGCGGTCGGCACCTCGGCCGCCGTCGCTCCCGGTTGCTGCTGCGCCGGCTTCCCGGCGGCCGGTGGTGGCGCGGTCGGCGGCTCGTGCCCGCCGAACTGCGGCCAGTTGATCACGGCCGCGGCGGTCAGGACCGCCGCGATGGACAAGACCGGCCATCGCCGGGCACGGCTGCGCCGCGTCCCCTGTGTTGTCACTTCTGTGCCCTCCCCGTGGGTTTGTCGCCGCACCCGCATACGGCGCATGGGCCGCCCGTCTGGGCGACCCACGCGACATCTGCTGTTCACGACGTCGACATCGTCGGTGCGTTTGCGCTGGCTGGATGGCCCGTCGCGGCGCTCCACGGTGTCGTTGGGCCGGAGCTTAGAACGATGAACGTGAAAATTTCAATGCCTTGTGCATCGCCGCATTCGCATGCATGATCCCCGGTACGACCGCTCTCCGTGAGAGTGGTTCTACGGCTCGTAACGGGGAGGATGCCGTGGACAGGTCCTTGGTTGCTGCTGCGCGGACGGAAGTTCCGCCGGTTCGCCCTCGCGGTCGGCGACGACGACGCGCGATTTCGATGCTCATCGGTGTGCTCAGCGTCACACTCGCCGCAGGGGTTGTCGTGACCATGCCGGCGCACGCCGCGCCGGTTGACCCGTTCGTGGCCCAGCCGGACCAGGTCGAGCGGATCGTCCCCGAGGACAAGAGCCGCAAGAACACCGTCAAGCAGATCGCCGACGCCGAACAGGACATCGCCCTCAAGGCGAGCCCGGCGGTGGCGTGGCCGAAGGCGGAGACAGCCACGATCGACCTGGCCGCACGGCGGCTCGCGGCCGAACCGGCGCGGACCAACGGCGACACCGTCCGGGTGGCCAGGGCGGGCCCGACCCGGGCCGGCGGCAGCCCCGTCCTCGTCGGCGACGCCCGCGGCGAGGTGCAGGGGGACCTGCGCAAGGTGCCCCTGGCAGGGCCGAAGGCGGTGCAGGTCGAGGTGTACGACCGGGCCCGCACCGCGAAGTCCGGAGTGGACGGTCTGCTCCTGCGGGTGTCGCGGCCGGACCGGGCGATGAGCAACGACAAGATCGCCGTCGAGGTCGACTACAGCGGCTTCCGCGCCGCGTACGGCGGCGCCTGGAGCTCCCGGCTGCGCCTGGTCGAGCTGCCCGAGTGCGCGGCGAGTACCCCGGAGCTGCCCATCTGCCAGGAAAGCCGGCCCGTCGACGCCACCAACGACGCCCAGGCCGCGCGCATCGGCGGTGACGTGACCCTCGCCGGCGGCGCGACGAAGCTGCTCGCCGTCCAGGCCGGCGTCTCGGGCAGCGCCGGCAACTTCGCGGCCACCTCGCTGACGACCTCGTCGTCGTGGGGTGCGGGCGGCTCCACCGGCGAGTTCACCTGGTCCTACCCGCTGCGCGTGCCGCCGGCCAACGGCGGGCCGAGCCCGAGCATCAGCCTGTCCTACGCGTCCAGCGGCGTCGACGGCCGTACGAACGCGGCGAACAACCAGACGTCGTGGATCGGCATGGGCTTCGAGTTCGCGCCCGGGCAGATCGAGCGGCGGTACAAGCCGTGCGCGTCCGATGTGGAGGGCGCGGCGAACAACAAGACCCGCCCGACGGGTGACATGTGCTGGTTCTCCGACAACGCGAGCATCTCCCTGAACGGCCACTCCTCGGAGCTGGTCCGGGTCGGGACCACGAACTTCTGGAAGCTGAAGGACGACGACGGCACGATCGTCGAGCAGAAGTTCGACGGGGGCCGCAACAACGGCGACGACAACGGCGAGTACTGGATCTTCACCTCGCCGGACGGCACCCAGTACTACCTGGGCTACAACCGGCTGCCGGGCTGGAACGGCGGCGACGAGACCAAGTCGACGTTCACGCTGCCGGTGTACGGCAACCACCCTGGTGAGGCGTGCTACAACGCGTCGTTCCAGGCGTCGGCGTGCCGGCAGGGGTACAAGTGGAACGTCGACTACGTCGTGGACGTCAACGGCAACACCCTGTCGTACTTCTACGACCCGGAGACCAACAACTACGCCCGCTACGGCGAGGCGAACAGCCCCGACTGGTACACCCGCGGCGGGAACCTCAAGCGGATCGAGTACGGCCAGCGCAGCAACGCCGTCACCAGCACGCCGGCCCTGGCAAGGGTGCTGTTCGAGACCGGTGACCGGTGCCTGCCGAACACGAACTGCAACGACGCGTGGAACTGGCCGGACACGCCGATGGACCTCAACTGCGCCGCGGCGCCGTGCACGCAGACGTTCTCCCCGGCCTTCTTCACCAAGCGGCGGCTCAAGCAGATCGACACCGAGGTCCTCAACAACAACGGCGTCGGCTACCGGCCGGTCGACCGGTGGACGCTGCGCCACTCCTACGTCAGCGGCGACGCGACGACCGGCTACGCGCTGTGGCTCGACGGGATCACCCAGACCGGCCGCGGCGCCACGCCCGAGATCGTCATGCCCGAGGTCACCTTCGACGGCACCTTCCTGCCGAACCGGGTCGACGACCTCGCCAACAACATCGCACCGCTGAACTGGCGCCGGATCATCGGCATCACCAACGAGAACGGCGGCACCCTCGCCGTCCGCTACGCGCCGACCAACTGCTCGCGCACCAACCTCCCGGCGTCACCGGCCACGAACACCCAGCGCTGCATGCCGGTCAAGGGCAGCGACGACGCGTTCCCCAACCGGATCGACTACTTCCACAAGTACATCGTCGACCGGGTCACCCAGTCGGTCTCGGGCTACACGGTGCCGGCGGTGACCCAGGTCGTCACCGACTACGGCTACGTCGGCGACGCCGCCTGGCGCTTCGACGAGCTCGACGGCATCACCCCCGAAGAGGACAAGACCTGGTCGCAGTGGCGCGGCTACGGCACCGTCGTCACCTACACCGGCGACGGCGTCGACGGCACCCGCGGCAAGACCGAGTCGCGCTTCTACCGCGGCATGCACGGCGACAAGACCGCCACAGCAGGCGTCTACAAGACGGTCAACGTGACCGACTCCAGGGGCGGCTCGGTCCCCGACGAGGACCGCTTCACCGGCCAGACCCGGGAGACGACCCAGTTCCTGGACGACACGACCCGGCTCAGCACCACCATCGCCGACTTCTGGGTGTCCGCGGCGACCGCGTCGCAGAACCGGCCGTGGGGCACCATCAACGCCACCAAGACCGGCACCGCCGCCACCAGCTCGTTCACCTATCTCAGCCCGACGAACGTCCGCGAGACGCGGGTCGTCAACACGATCGCCGCCGACGGCACGATCACCGCCGTGCACAACCAGGGCGTCGTCGGCGACACCACCGACGACCAGTGCACGAAGTACACCTTCGCGTCGAGCGCCGTCGCGTTCCTGCCGAACCGGCCGGTCCGGGTCCAGCAGCTCAGCGCGGCCTGCTCGGTGGCCGACCCGCCGAAGGCCGACGTGCTGTCGGACAGCCGCACGTACTACGACGGCTCCGACGTGCTCGGTTACGTCGGCGCCCGCGGCCTCGTGACCCGCGTCGAGGCGCTGAACGGGTTCACCGGCGCCAACGCGAGCAGCGCGACGTACCAGACGGAGTCGAAGGGGGTATACAACGCCGACGGCAACATGACCGACTCGTACGACGCCAAACTGAACTTGACGAAGACGGAGTACACCCGCAACGGCAACGGCCCGATCACCCGCATCACGACGACCGATCCGATCGGCCACGTCACCTACGTCGACTCGGACCCCGCGTGGGGTGCGCCGATCGTCAACGGCGACTCGAGCAACGCCACCGCGCTGGGCGACGTCAAGGCGGAGGTCGAGCTCGACGCCCTGGGCCGGGTCCTGGGCGTCTGGGGAGCGACGCGCGTCCGCGGTGTGGACACGCCGGACACGACCTACCAGTACCTGATCCAGCGCAACGCCCCGCCGGTCGTGGTGTCCACGACGTTGCAGTCACCGTCGGGGGCTCTGGCCCCGCAGTACACGTCGAAGTACGAGATCTACGACGGGTTGCTGCGGCTGCGGCAGACGCAGGTCGCCAGCCCGTCCGGTGGGCGGTCGGTCAACACGATCGACTACGACAGCCAGAACCGGATCGTGAAGCGTTCCGGCCCGATCAGCAACGACGCGCCGTCGGGCTTCACGTATCTGCCGATGAACGAGGCGTCGCTGCCGAACCAGGTCCGGACCGTGTACGACGGCGCCAGCCGGGTCACCGCCGAGATCCTGATGGGCCACAACGCGTCCGGACTGTTCGAGAAGTGGCGTACCACAACCACCTACAACGGCGATCAGATCAGCACGACCCCGCCCGCCGGCGCTGGTGCGGCCACGGTCACGTACGACGCGCAGGGCCAGGTGTCGAGGCTGTGGCAGTACAAGACCGGGGTGCCGACCCCGTCGGACCCGAACAGCTACGACGAGACGAAGTACACCTACAACAAGGACGGCCAGCAGAGCGTCGTCGAGGACTCCGCCGGCAACAAGTGGGAGTACTTCTACGACGACCTGCACCGCACCAAGGAGACCCGGGAACCCGACCGGGGCACGTCGAAGGTCGAGTACAACCAGTACGGCGAGGTCAACAAGACCATCGACGGTCGCAACAACGTACTCAGCATCATCTATGACCTGGTCGGCCGTCCGGTCGAGCTCAAGGACGTGACGGTCACCCCGGAGAAGCGCCTCGCGACGTGGACGTACGACACCCTGAAGAAGGGCCTGCCGACGTCGTCGTCGCGGTGGGTCGGCAGCGACGAGTACCGCGACTCCGTGGTCGAGTACGACCACGCGATGCGGCCCACGAAGACCTCGGTCGGCATCCCCATGATCGAGGGTGGTCTAGCCGACACCTACCTGTATGAACACACGTACAACTTCGACGGTTCGCGGAAGACGACGAAGCTCCCCGCCGCCGGGAACCTGCCCGCGGAGACGCTGACCTTCGGGTACAACGTGTGGGGTCTGCCGTTCTCGCTCACCGGAGCGTCGTCCTACGTGCAGGCGTCGGCGTACAACTCCTTCGCGGAACCGTTGAGCGTGACGGTCGGCGCCACCGGCGCGGGGAACCGTTCGCTGTTGCTGCAGTTCACCTACGAGGAGGCGACCCGCCGGCTGGCGTCGTCGTCGGCCCGCCCGAACGGCGGTGCGTCGGTGTACAACGCGAAGTACACCTACGACCCGGTCGGCAACGTCACGTCGGTGTCGGACCAGCCGGCCCTCACCGGCCAGCCGCAGGACCACCAGTGCTTCCAGTACGACTACCTGCGCCGGATGAGCGAGGCGTGGACACCCGCCACGCTGGACTGTTCGGCCGCCGGCCGCACGGTTGCGAACCTGGGTGGGCCGGCAAGGTACTGGAGCAGCTACACCTTCGACAAGACCGGCAACCGCAAGACCGAGCAGAAGCACGAGCTGCCCGGCGAACCGACCAAGAACTACGTGTACGGCGCCGGGCACAAGCTCGGCAGCACCACCGTCGGCGGCAGCACGCTCAGCTCGTACCAGTACGACGCCTCCGGGAACACCACCCAGCGGGTCGTCGGCGGCAGCACCCAGGACCTGACGTGGGACGCGGAGGGCAAGCTCGCCAAGGTCACCGAGGGCACGAAGATTACCAAGTTCCTCAACGACGCCGCCGGGAACCGGCTCATCCGCCGTGATGACACCGGCACCACCCTGTACCTGCCCGGTCAGGAGATCCACAAGAGCACCGGCGGCGCCGAGACCGGCACCCGCTACTACAGCCACGGCGGCATGAACGTCGCGGTCCGCACCGACGACAACAAGCTCACCTACCTTGCCTCCGATCGGCACGGCACCGCCACCGTGGCGATGGACGCGTCGACCGGCGCCTTCCAGAAGCGGCGTGCCACCCCGTTCGGTGAGGACCGCGGCACCGCCGTCGTCGGCTGGCCCGGCGACAAGGGCTTCATCGGCGGTACGAAGGACCAGTCCACCGGCCTGACGCACCTCGGCGCCCGCGAGTACGACCCGACCCTGGGCCGGTTCATTTCCGTGGACCCGCTCACGATCCCCGAGGACCCGCAACGGCTCAACGGCTACGCGTACGGCAACAACGCCCCGATCGTCAACGCCGACCCGACCGGTGAGGCGTTCCCCGGCGGCGACGGGGGCTCGCAGACCGTCGACGAGATGAAGAAATACCCCCCGGCCGGCGGCACCGGTCTGAGCCCGGAGGACATGGAAGCCCGCGCCGAGGCCGAGGCGACCAAGAAGAAGTCGATGATGGACCTCATCCTCGAACAGGGGCTGAAGTTCCTCCTGGACTTCCTCGGCATCAGCGACATCGTCGACTGCATCAACACCCGCAAGGTCAGCTCCTGCGTCAACGCCCTGATCGGCATGTTCC
Organism: Dactylosporangium sp. NPDC005555; assembly: GCF_040605635.1. Lineage (NCBI taxonomy): Bacteria > Bacillati > Actinomycetota > Actinomycetes > Micromonosporales > Micromonosporaceae > Dactylosporangium > Dactylosporangium sp. NPDC005555. The sequence goes on along the minus strand of NZ_JBEXDG010000070.1, from coordinate 16,203 downwards.
CATCAGGCCGGGTCCTCAAATCCCTGAAATCGATCGTCAAAGGTGTCGAACGGGCGTTCTCCGCCTATCAGGCCTGGCAGAAGGCGATGAAAATCGCCAACGACGTCATCAAACGCACCGACGACCTCATCGCCGCCGCCAAGAAGAAGGCCGACGAACTCGCCGCCAACATCGGCGCCGGTGCCAAGAAGGCCGACAACGGCCCGGGCGGCCTCGCCGACGACGCGGGCAACGCCGCCGGCGGCGGTGCTGGCAAGGGCGGCAATCCCAGCAAGTGTGGTGGCAAGGGCGCGGGCCACAGCTTCGATCCGGAGACGCCCGTCCAGATGGCAGACGGCTCCGTCAAACCCATCAAAGACGTCAACGCCGGCGACGAGGTCGTAGCCACGGACCCGGAAACGGGTCGGACGACGACACGCGTGGTCGAGCGTCAACACGTCAACTTGGACAGTGACCTCGTCGATGTCACGCTCGCCGACGACGACGGTGTCGAGACCCTGCACACAACTGAGCGTCATCCGTTCTGGTCCGTGACCCGCCAGGCATGGGTCGATGCGGCGGCCCTTCAGCCGGGCGAGCAGGTCCATACGCTCGACGGCGTAACGGTGGTCGTTCTCGAGGTCCAGCTCCTCGACGCGTCACGGGTCATGCATGACCTCACCGTTGCCGAGATCCACACGTACTATGTGATGGCCGGTAGTGAGCCGGTCCTCGTCCACAACTGCGGCGACAGCGAGCACTCGACTACCTGCGAGTGCGACTCCGGTGAGCAGGTGCGCTGGAAAACCGGAAAGTTCGGCAACAGCAACGGCGGCGGACAAGTAGGTGCCGCCGATGAGGTCAATGCGTGGGACCAGCTTGAGTTCGATGGCGTCGAGGAGGTAGTCCGCCAAGAGGTCAAGGTCTGGATGCCGCCCTTCAAGAAGGCGCGAAAATACGACGGCCTTGTCAAGGTCAACGGGAAATGGTACGGGATCGAGACCAAGGGCCGTAATGCGAAACGAGATCCGCATCAAAGGGCATTCGACGCGCAGTTGAACAAGGACGGGTGGACAGTAACCACAAAAGCCGGTCAGGTGCTGCACGGAGTGTTCGATGTCTGGATCATCAAATGACGTTCGATCTGGCTGTTGCGAGAGTTGGTGGGAGAGATGAGCTTCGACCTGGCCGTCTGGTATCAAGTGGGTCCGCTGACGGGCGACGAGGCATATGCCATCTACGACCGCTTGACGGATGGGATCGTGGGAGTTGTTGAGCCCAGTCCGGCGATCGCGGCATTTCTGGAGGATCTCCTGGAGGTCTTCCCTGATGATGACGATGACGACGATTCGTCGCCCTGGGCCTCGGGGATCTACTCCACCGATGAGTGCGTCCTGCTTGCGATATCCTGGTCCAGGGCGGAGGAGGTGGCGAGGGTTGTTGAACGCCTGGCCGCCAAGAATGCTCTGACTGTCTATGATCCTCAATCTCACCTCGTGAAAGGCCAGGCGGGATGAGTGGATGCGACACACCCGCGCGGTGCTGCGAGTCTGCCGATGTGGACGGTTCGGCAGCGCTGGCGCAGGGCGGCGAGCCGAGGACACGCACGGCCCGCCCCCACCTGTGACCCCTCAAGAACTGCGGAGCGGGATCACTCGGCGGGGGCGAAGCGTTCCAGGGCGGGCATGTAGCGGCGGTACGGGCCGACGTCGTCGCGGTAACGGCCCGCGAGGACCTCGCCGATCTGGGCCAGGTGGGTCAGGTCGTGGGCGACCCACGCGGACAGGACCTGCGACAGGGTCACCGTGCCGAACTCCGGATGGGTGCCGGTCAGCGTCAGATCGGACGGCGCGAGGAAGGACAGTCCCTCCAGCGAGCGCGCCCGCACCAGCCGGAAGCGGTCCAGCAGCGCGGCGACCGGCTCGCGGTCCCAGGTGAGCATGGCGACACGGTCGAAGGGCTCGAAGGTGCGGCCGGTGCCGTGGGTGACGATGAGCCGGATCCGTGGCAGCCAGTTGGTCTCGTCGCCGTGCAGGAGGTGGCCGGCGATGGCGTAGGCGCTCCAGGTGTCCGGGCCGTCGTCGCGGTGCAGCCACTCGTCGGGCAGGTCCAGCAGCAGGGCGGAGGCCACCGAGGGGGTACGGGCAAGCTGCGCGAGAGCGTCGGGGATGTCCATGAGGTCATGCTCGGCGCACGACGCGGCACCGGGACAGGTCCACCTCGAAACCACTGGCCTGGGACTCCGGTCGCGACGCTACGGTGAGGGCGTGATCGATGAGGCGAGACGGATCGCGGCCGAGCGGGGGCGGGTCGTCGCGATCGACCTGTCGCCGGAGGAGTACCAGGACCGGTGGCACGAGCTGGTCGACGAGCTGCACGGCGGTCCGCACTGCATGGGCGGCGGCTGGAGCACCCTGGTGCTCGCCGACCACCCGTACAGCTGGGAGCAGACCCCGTTCGGCAGCGCGCGAAACGCCGCCGAACGGGGCCGCACAAGAAAGATCTAGTGCCACTTCTGGTTGCTGGCGCCGTTGCAGGTCCAGATGTGCAGCTTCGATCCGTTGGCGGTGGCCACGTTCTGCACGTCGACGCACTTGTTGGCCTGCGGGTTCACCAGGTCGCCGGCCGAGTTCAACGTGAACTTCTGCGCGCCGGTGCCGTTGCAGGTCCACAGTTGCACGACCGTGCCGTCGGCGGTGCCGCCGCCGGAGACGTCCATGCACTTGCCGAGCGCGCGCACCGAGCCGTCCGAGGCGAACGTCCACTGCTGCGCGCCGGTGTTGTTGCAGTCCCAGATCTGCAGGCGGTTGCCGTCGACCGCGTTGGAGGAGGGGACGTCGATGCAGCGGTTGCTGCCGTTGCCGATGATCGGGCGGGCGGTGCCGGTGGAGCCGCAGGGCGGCGCGGTGTCGAACGTGTCGGTGAACGTGGTGCCGGCGGCGCGATAGGCAGCGGCCTGCGCGGTCGCCGCGGCCGGTGACAGGACCTGGTTGCGGGCGAAGAGGAACCAGTCGACCTGCTGGACGTAGGTGGAGGTGCCGCCGGTGTGGGTGGCGGTGTCGATGAACCACAGGTTCCAGTTCACGGTCATCGTCTGGCGCGGGTAGAACTTGCCGGAGTGATCGCCCACCAGGACGCCGTCGATGTAGTACTTGACGTGCCCGCCGGACACCTGGGTGACCAGGTCGTGCCAGCCGTCGTAGCTGCGGCGCTGCTCGGAGTGGGTGTTGTCGGCGAGCCACGGCTCGTTGCGGTACGTGTACCAGCTGGTCTGGTAGTTGATCGGGCCGGTCTCGCCCCAGCCGCCGTTCGGCAGGTACTCGGAGAAGTCCAGCTCGCTGTAGGTCGGGTCGAGGTCGCCGTTGAGCGGGCTGATCGCGAAGAACGTCTGGTTGACGTGGTCGCCGTCGTTGCCGGAGACCGGGGTGTCGGTGAAGCGGATCCGGCTCGCGTAGGTGCCCTCGAAGTAGCGCTTCTGCGACGAGTAGACCTCGGCGTGCTGGGTGCCGGCGCCGGTGCCGTTGGTCGACGCGGTCAGCTGCATGACCTTCTGCCCGCCGGAGGTGGGGAAGGTGATGTTGTTGGGGGACCAGGTGGCGCCGGGGACACCGGGGCCGCCGGCGTTGCCGCGGGGGACCCAGCCGTGGCCGGTGAAGCCGCCGTCGCCGGATGAGGCGTAGTTGAAGTCGTCGAACACGTTGCCGCAGCTGTTGGCGGCCGCACCGGCCTGGCCGGTGGTCGCGGCGGTCACCGCGATCGCGCCGAGCGAGGTCGCGAGGACCAGCGCGGCGGCCCCCAGTGCGGGGCGTCGTAGATGGCGGTTGATGGGCATGGCGAAGCCTCCCGAAGCATTCCGTTGGCGGTCGGAATTTTCATCGAGTATCGATGTGGATGAAAACTAAGCCCATCACTGCCGCGCGGTCAACTGGCAGAGAGACGGCCAAAGACCGACGAGAGATCGCTTTAAGGCCCGCATAAGGCGGCCGGCCCCACCGAAGCGGGACCGGCCGTCGAAAAAGGCGGGAAGGTCAGTACACCTCGAACTCGTAGATGCGGGTCGCGCCGCCGGTGCCCTGCTCGGCGGCCAGGACATTCATGCGGACGTAGCGGGCGGTGGCGGTGAACGTGTGCGACGAGACGCTCGCCGTGTTGCCGCGGACCTGCGAGACCGTGGTCCAGGTGGTCCCGTCGGAGGAGACCTGCAGGTCGAAGTCGCGGGTGTTCCAGGTGGTGGACTCGCCGCCGGCGCCGGCATGGCGGACCGTCACCGACTTGAGGGCCTTCGCCGAGCCGAGGTCGACCTGGAGGTACTTGGTCGCCGCAGTCGAGCAGAACTTGTCGCTGGTGCCGCCGGACACGCTGCCGTTGACGGCCTTGGCGGGGGACTCGCTGGTGTTGCAGGCGGCGGATCCGGTGGCGGGCCGGTTCAGCGCCAGGTTGGGGGAGCCGGCAGCGACATCGAACGAAGGCGGGGCGTCAGCAAGAGCGCTGCCCCAGGAAGAGGCGGTGGTGCCGACCGTGAAGGCCAGGGTCCCGCCGCCCGCGACGAAGGACTCCGGCAGCCACGCCCGGGTGGAGGCGGCGCCGTTGACCGTGAGGCTCTGCACGTAGGTGGCCGCGCCCGGTGCGGTGATGGTGATCGTCTTGCCGTTGCCGCGGTTGACGGTGACACCCGGGAAGAGCGGCGCGGACACCAGCAGCTCCGAGCGGCCCGGGGTCAGCGGGTGGATGCCCATCGCCGACCACACGTACCACGCGGACATGGCACCGAGGTCGTCCTGGCCGGGGATGCCGGACGGCGTCGGTGCCCACAGCGCGTTGAGCGTCTGGCGGATCGTCTGCTGCGCCTTGTCGGGGCGGCCGGCGAAGTTGTAGAGCCACGGCACCCAGATCGACGGCTCGTTGTCCATCTCCGACTTGGTGCCGCCGGCCCCGGTGAGCGCCCAGCTGCCGTCGCTGTTGTGGAAGAAGCCGTCGAGCCGGCTGACCGCGGTGGCGTTGCCGCCCATCCTGTCGAAGAGGCCGCGGACGTTGTGCGGCACCATCCAGGTGTACTGCGCGGCGCTGCCCTCGGCGAACCCGCTGTCACTGCCGGGGGAGAACGAGGGCCAGGTGCCGTTGTCGTCGCGGTTCTGAACGTACCCGCCGTTGGCCGGGTTGAAGACGTTCTTCCAGTACTGCGACCTGGCCAGGAACTGCTGCGCCGTGCTCGTGCTGCCGAGGCGCTGGGCCAGCTGCGAGACGCCGAAGTCGGCGACGGAGACCTCGAGGGTCTCACCGGCGCCGCCCCACGCGTTGCCGTTGGTCGGGATGTAGTTGATGGACAGCCACTTGTCCAGCGACGGCCGCTCGCCGACGACCATGACGTTCCAGCCGTCGCGGCTCAGGTCCGCGGCGGTGACGGTGGTCGCGGCGCTGACCATCGAGTTGAGCGCGCCGGTCGCGTCGAAGCCGGTGCCGCCGAACGCGTAGATGCTCGGCACCGCCGCGTGCGCCGGGTCGCCGGTCATGACGTGGGTGCCGCCCTGATTGTGGGTCCAGCGGTCCCAGACGCCACCGTTCTGGTTGGCCTGGTTGAGCAGCGACTGGGCGATGTCGGCGCCGACGTCCGGGCGCAGCAGGGTGACCAGCTGGACCTGCCCGCGGTACACGTCCCAGCCGGAGAAGTTGGCGTACTGCGCGTGCCCGCTCGCCGCCGTGTGCACCTGCTGGTCCATGCCGACGTACTGGCCGTTCACGTCGCTGAACACGTTGGGGTGCAGCAGCGCGTGGTACAGCGCGGTGTAGAAGGTCTGCAGCTGCGCGGTCGTGCCGCCGGTGACGTCGATGCGCCCGAGCTCGGTGTTCCACGCGTCGGTGGCCCGCTGGCGCACCGTGTCGAAGGTGGTCCCGGCCGGGTTCTCGGCGGCGAGGTTCGCCTGCGCGTTCGCCTGGCTCACGTACGAGATGCCGACCCGCACCCCGACCGCGGTGCCCTGGCTGAGGTCGAACGTGACGTAGCCGCCGGAGCCCTTGCCGGCGACCGGCCAGCCGTCGGTGCCGTAGGTGGTGCCGCCGGACGCCGAGGTCGTGCCGGGGCGCAGCGCGTTGTCCTGCCATGTGCCGACGCCGGCGAACGGCTTGTCGAACACCGCCGTGAAGTGCAGCGTGTAGTAGCTGCGCCGGCCGACGGCGTTGATGTAGCCGCAGAAGTTGCCGCTGGTCACCGAGCCGCTGATGGTGCGGTTCGCGGCGTCGATGTTCACCGTGGCGGCGCTGCTGCCGACCTCCGAGTTCGAGGTGCGCACCAACATCGAGGCGGTGCTGCCGACCGGGTACGTGAAGCGGCCCGAGCCGGTGCGGGTCGTCGCGGTCAGCTCGGCGTTCACCCCGGAGTTGAGCCCCACCCGGTAGTAGCCGGCGGTGGCGGTCTCGTTGCCGTGGGAGAAGCCGCTCGCGTACGTGGCGTCGGTGGTGTCCGCTGACGGCGACGAGCCCACGGTGCCGACGTGCGGCATGAAGGGGATGTCGCCGGAGCCGCCGGCGCAGCCGGTGCCCGACATGTGGGTCAGGCTGAACCCTCGCGTCCGGGTGGTGTTGTACCCGTAGCCGCCGGGCCGGACCGTGCGGGTCTGGTTCCCGCCGGTGTTCTCCGGGCTCCACTGCACCATCCCGTAGGGCGTGTCGGCGCCCGGGAACGTCTCGCCGCCGTTGGTGCCGACGAGCGTGTTGACGTAGCCGGCCGGGTTGGTGACCGCGAGCGCCGGCGCGGACGCCACCAGGGCCGTCCCCACGGCACCCACCAGCAACGTCGTCACGACGAGCACCCGCCCGCTTCCTGCTGTCCTCATAATGCCTCCCATACATCCAAGGATGTGAAAACTATGAGTATCTGTAGCCGCAGGTCAACGTCGTTGACATCGTTGGCACATTCTTTTCATCGACGACTGCCTTCGAGAGCGTCGGGGCAGCGGTGCCGAGCGCCGCGGCGCCGCAGATCGTCCGGGTCCGAAAGATCCGAAGTCGTGAATTTTCGCTGCATACGGCCGGTCTGTGGGTGATTCTCGGGGTGGATCTTCGAGGAGGTGCACGGTGCCAACGTGCAGCCGTCGCGACGTGTCGCGACTGATGGTGTTCGGCCTGGGCGTCACCGCTGGAGCGGGGCTCTTCATCCTTGCGTTCGCGAGCCGGGCGCTCGCCGCCGAGACGCCGCAGCCGTCCGGCGACGCGGCCCATCGGCAGCGCCCCGCGGCCGTCGCTCAGGCGGCCACGACCCCCGCGAAGACCCCCGCGAAGACCTCTGTGGAGGTCGCGGAGAAACCCCCCGCGGCGGCGACCGCGACGAAGCCGCCCTTGCCGCACCCGGCGCGGAGCACCGCGAAGGTGCCGGCGAAGAGTCCGGCGGCAACGCCGCCAACCGATGCCTCGGCGGCCCCGGCGGCGACGAAGACCACCGACGTCAAGCGGGTCACGAGGGTCACCACCGCCCCGGCGGTCACCGCCTCCCGCCCGGCCGGCATCGGGACCGCGCCACCGCCGGCGTCACCGCGACCCCGGGCAACGCCTCGGCCACCGTCTCCTGGACCGCGCCGGCCAGCACCGGCGCCGGCGTCGGCGTCGGCGGCTACACCGTCGTCGCCGCGCCCGGCGGCGCCACCTGCACCACCTCCGGCCTGAGCTGCACCGTGCCCGGCCTCGTCAACGGCCTGGGCTACACGTTCGCGGTCGTCGCGAACGGCACGGCCGGCCCCTCGGCGGCGAGCACGCCGTCGAACACGATCGTGCCGGACGTGCCGGTCGGCCCCTCCGCCGGCGTGCTGCAGGCGCCGGTCGGGGTGACCGCCACCGGCGAGGACCGGCAGGTCACCGTCAGGTGGACAGCCGCGCCGGACGGCGCGACGGCGTCGCGCTTCACCGCCACCGCCACACCCGGTGGGGCCACCTGCACCACGACCGGCATCACGTGCGTGATCACCGGGCTGACCAACGGCCGCGCCTATGTCATCACCGTCGTCGGGCACGCCGACCCCGGCGACGGCGTCGCCGACTCGGGCCCGAGCGCTCCCACCGGCGCGGTCTACCCCGGCGTGGCGACGCAGCCGCCGACCTCGGTGTACACCGTCGGGCGTGACAGCGGGCTCCTGGTGCGGTGGCACCCGCCGGTCGACGCCGGCACCGGTAACTGCCACTTCACGGCGACGACCGCGGACAACGGCCGTTGCGCGACCGTCAACGGCAGCATCGACCAGTGCATGATGTTCGTGCCGATCGGCAACGACTACCAGGTCCGGGTCGTCGCCCACGGCCTCTACGGCCATGACTCGCCGTCCGTCCTGGCCTACAACCGACGGTCCAGGGTTTGAGCGCTGTGTAGTTTGTCAACTACTGAAAGTGAAGATCACTCGAGGCGAGACCAACGGGGGTTTCAACGAGATGTCGCAGACACAGCAGCGCCCGAACAGCGGCCGGTTCCGGATACCGGTCGTGGTCGGGGCGGCGGGGTTCCTCGTCGCGCTGACCGGCGGGATCGTGCAGACGGCCGGCGCGCACGAGGCGGCGGGCGACGCGACGGCGCGGGTCGCGCAGACCCTGCCGCCGTTCGGCGACCCGAGCACCGCGGTGCCGCCGGACCCGTCGATGAGCTCGGACGTGGGGCCGTTCGCGACCCGGGACCCGTCGTGCTCCATGGACCCGACGGACCCGGGCGCGTCCGCTGGACCGTTCGGCAGCCCGGCGCCAGGGATGACGCCGGACCCGGGCATGACACCTGACCCGAACGCGACGCCAGGCACCGGCATGCCGCCGGACCCGGGTCTGCCCGGGACGTTCGCGACGACGGACCCGGCCGACCCGTGGGGGACGACGGATCCCGGAGCCGTGGACCCGTCCGCGACGCCGACGCCCGCGACGGTGGACCCGTGGGGGACGACGGATCCCGCAGCGGTGGACCCGTTCGCGACGACGGTGCCGGCGACGGACCCGAACCCGCCGGGTCCGGGCGCCACCATGGACCCGTCCGCGACCGGCCCGGCGATCATCATCCCGCCGGGGATGAACGGCACCACGCCGATGGCGACGCCCAGCGACAGCACGGCACCGGTGCCCGGCACCACGCCGTCCTGCGCCGGCGTCCCGGTGCCGATCCCGACCGACACGGTGGTGCCCATCCCCACCGTGGGCTGAGCACCGCACGCCGCGGGGCCGCACGGAGGCGGCCCCGCGTCAGGGATACGCATCGGACGATGTCAGCGGTTAAGGTCCAACCGTGACCGGAAGACTGCTGGCGATCAGTGATCTGCATGTGTCGTATCAGGAGAACAGGGAGATCGTCGAGCAGCTGAAACCGACGCACGACGACGACTGGCTGATCGTCGCCGGCGACGTGGGGGAGAAGCTCGCCGACGTCGAGTGGACCCTGCGGACGCTGCGGGACCGCTTCGCGAACCTGATCTGGGTGCCGGGCAACCACGAGCTGTGGACCACCCGCGACGACCCTGACCAGTCGCGGGGCGAGGAGCGGTACCGCCGGCTCGTGGCGATGTGCCGCACCATCGGGGTGGTCACGCCCGAGGACCCCTATCCGGTGTGGGACGGCCTCGGCGGGCCGGTGATCGTGGCCCCGCTCTTCGTGCTCTACGACTACTCGTGGTGGCCGGCGGGCACGTCGAGCACCGAGGAGGCCATGGCCACCGCGCAGGCCGCCGGGATCGTCGGCACCGACGAGGTGCTGCTGCACTTCGACCCGTACACCGGCCGCGACGCCTGGTGCCGCGCCAGGGTCGAGCTCACCGAGCCCCGGCTGCAGGCCGCCGCCGACGAGCTGCCCACCGTGCTGGTCAACCACTTCCCCCTGGTGCGCCACCCCACGGACGTGCTGCGCTACCCGGAGTTCGCGCTGTGGTGCGGCACCGATCTGACCGCCGGATGGCCGACCCGTTTCAGGGCGCGCGAGGTGGTGTACGGACACCTCCACATCCCCAGAACGACGTGGCAGGACGGCGTGCGGCACCAGGAGGTCTCCGTCGGCTATCCGCGGGAGTGGAACCGCCGCGCGACACCTCCCGGGAGGCTCGTGTCGGTCATGGAACGATGACCAGCTTTCCCCGGGCGTGGCCCGCCGCGACCTCGGCGAGGGCGGCGGCCGCGTCCGCGAGCGGGTAGGTCGCGCCCACCGGCGGGATCAGCGCGCCCGCCTCGACGAGCCCGGCGAGCGTGACCAGGTCGTCCCGGCGGTCCCGGGCGACGAAGGTGGCCATGCGCTGGCGGGTGAAGAGCCCGGTGAGCCTGGCGGCGACGATGCGGTCGAGCCCGGCGAGCCGCCCGCGGCCGCTGTTGGGGATCAGGACACCGGCCGGGGCGAGCACCCGCCGGACCCGCGGCAGCGGCCGGGCCGCGACGTTGTCGAGGATGACGTCGTAGCGGGTGTCGCCGGCCGTGAAGTCCTCCCGGGTGTGGTCGATGACGTGGTCGGCGCCGAGGGCCCGGACCCGCTGCACACTGCCGGTGCCGCAGACGCCGGTGACCTCGGCGCCGAAGTGCCTGGCGAGCTGCACGGCGAAGCCGCCGATCCCGCCGCCCGCGCCGACGACGAGGACCCGCTGCCCGGCGCGTACGCGCGCGACGTCGCGGATCGCCTGCAACGCTGTCGTGCCCGCGAGGGGTACCGCCGCCGCATCGGGAAACGTCATGGCCTCCGGCTTCGCGGCCAGGTCGTCCTCGGCGGCGACGGCGAGCTCCGCGAACGCGCCCGTGCACCGGCCGAAGACGGCGTCGCCGGGCCGCAGGCGGGTCACGCCGGGACCGGCCGCCTCGACGACCCCGGCGACGTCACCGCCGGGGATCCTCCGCCGCGGCCGGCGCAGCCCGGTGCCGAGCCGCACCAGGCGCGGCACGCCGGTGACGAAGTAGACGTCGGCCGGGTTGACCGACGTCGCGGCGACCCGCACCAGCACCTGACGCTCGCCGGGCGCCGGTGGGTCGGCGTCCCGCAGCCGCAGCACGTCCCGCGGGTCGCCGTACACGTCCTGGACCATCGCCTTCACGACGCCACCTCTCACACCTGCTCGACACCTGTAAGAGAATTCTTACACGCGTCAGCAAGTGCTGGCATCAGGCGGTCTTGGCGACGGCCTTCTGGAGCCGGTCGAGCAGGCGGAGCTCCAGGTCGATGTCGGTCTGCCGGATGCTGGCGATCAGCACCGTGTCCACGCCGCTGCCCTCGAGGCGGGCGATGTCCTCGGCGACCTGCTCCGGCGCCCCGCCGAGGAAGGGCCGTCCCTGATCCAGGGGGTCGTCGGTGAGCGGCACGTTGGCGCGGGCGACGACGCTGAGCGCCGCGGCGTCCCGGCCCGCCTCCGTGGCGAGCCGGCGGAACGTGGCCACCGTCCCGGTCAGCTGCTCCGCGGAGAACGCGATCGGGTTGAAGCCGTCGGCGATCCGGGCGGCCCGCGCGATCCCGGCCGGGCTGGTGGAGCCGAACAGGATCGGGATCGTCGGCTGCACCGGCTTCGGGTTCACCTCCGAGGCCTCGATCCGGTAGAAGCGGCCCTGGAACTGCGAGGGGTCCGGTCCCCAGCAGGCCCGCAGCGCCGCGACGACCTCGTCCATCCCGGCGCCCATGCGCTTCATCGGTACATTGGCGGCCTCGAACTCCTGGGGCATCCACCCCTGGCCGAGACCCGCGATCGCCCGCCCGCCGCTGAACTGGTCGAGGGTCGCGAAGCGGCGGGCGAGGACGATCGGCGGGTGCAGCAGCGCGTCGATGACGCTGGTGCCGAGCTTGATGGTGTCGGTCATGCCGGCGACGTAGCTCAGCGTCTCGAGGGGCTCGTAGGTCAGCCGGTACGTCTCGGGGATGCGCGCGGGCGGGGCGCCGAACATGGAGATCTCCGCCATCGGCCGGAGCAGCCGCTCGTAGGTCCACACCGAGTGGTACCCGAGGCGTTCTGCCTCCCTCGCGACCCGCGCGATGTTCGCCGGTCCCGCGAGAGCGCCGCCGGTTGGCAACTGGACGCCGAGCTGCATCCGCTTCCCCTATTCGTAGATCGAAATCCTTCCTCCCAAACGTGACATCCCGGCGGGCGGTTCACCATGGTCCACCCAGTCAGTAGGGGGCCACGCCGTAGGCGGTCGCGGCCCGCCGGACCGACGAGTAGTAGCTGGCCCCGCCGGTGGCGCAGTTGCCGCTGCCGCCCCAGTTGACGCCGATGCCCACGGTGCCGGCGAAGAGGGGGCCGCCGCTCTCGCCGGGTTCGCTGCACACGGTCGTGCGGATCATGTTGTACAGCGTGCCGCCGGCATAGTTGACGGTGACGTTGAGCGACGTGATCGTGCCGCTGCGGACGCCGTTCGGGCCGGTGCGGCGCACGGCCTGGCCCACGGTGCCGGAGCCGAACGCGGAGATCGGCTGCAGCCCGGCGGCGAACAGGTTGACCGCGCTGGGCTTGGCGACGGTGGTGTTGGTGTACCGCACGAGGGCGTAGTCGGAGCTCGGGTCCCGGGCGGCGACGACGCCGAGGACGGTGCTGGTGCCGGTGCCCGCGTAGACGGTCGCGCCGACCGCCGGGACGCAGTGCGCCGCGGCGATGAAGTAGTACGTGGCGCCCGCCCTGGCGTTGAAACCGACCAGGCAGCGCCCGCCCAGCGCGCCGGCGTTGAAGACGTCGCCGCCGGCGATGTGCGGTTTCCTCGTGCCCGGCTCGCGCAGCACCGTGCCGCCCGCGCTCGCGACGGCCCTGGTCAGCGCGGCGGCCGTGGACGGGCGGACCGAGTCGTCGATGCTGAGCACGGTCGTGCCGTGCTCGGTCCACCAGGCGGTGCCGGGGGTTGTCGCGTACGCCTGTACGGGTGCGGCTGCGGCGTCCGTCGCGGGCAGCAGGATCGCCGCTGCCACCAGGACGCTTCCGAGGATTCGGCGCATGGCCCCTCCATCTAGAGATGTAAATCTCTAGATGGTATCGGCATCAGTGCCCGGAGTGGTTGCGCTGGCGGCAGCGGGCCCGTGCCAGGAGCTCGTGCATGCGCGGCGCGGCCTCCTCGGCGGTGCGCAGCGGCGCGCTGAACGGCAGCTGCACGTCGCGGTGGCGGGCGGCGAACTCCAACCGGAGCACCACGCCGAAGCGGTCCATCCGCACCGGCACGATGCGGTGCACGCCGTGCAGGTGGTGCGGCGCGATCAGCCGCGACAGGTGCTCGATCGCCTCCGGGTGCGCGCCGGTCAGATGGCACAGCAGGTCCGCCTCATGGGCGGCGAGGGGGTCGGGCCGGGCCGCGGCGAACTCGTCGGCCTCCACCGCGATCTCGCCGAGGATCCCGTCGGTCAGCGTGGCCGACGCGAGCTCCAGCACCACCCGCAGGTCGCCGTCGGATTCGCCGGCCGGCTGGAGCCATCCCTCGTACGTGGCGCGCGATCGGACCCGGTTCGTGGAGCGGACCGGCGTGGGGGCGATGTCGGTGATCTCGATCACCGCGCCCAGATCGGGCTCCGCCTCGACGAGCTGGGCGACATGACTGCCCGCGGGCAGCTCCACGATCACGCGGCCGGCCCCGTCGACGTGATGGCGGCCGATGAGGTCGCAGCGGTGGCCGGGGATGTGCAGCGTCAGGGATGACGCGGCCTCCAGCAGCGTGCGGAGCCGTTCCGCGGCGGTGGGGAGCTTGATCCCGGGCATGGCGACCTCCTAAGGTTAGGCTTACCTTAGTGGAGAGGGCACGAATGAACCAGTCCCGGCCGAAGGTTCGGCTGTCGCGGGCGCTCGGCATAGCGCTGACCCCCAAATGCGTGAAGTACTTCGAGCGGCGGCCCTTCCCGCCGGGGCAGCACGGCCGGGCCCGCCCGAAGCACAGTGACTACAAGGTCCGGCTCCTGGAGAAGCAGCGGCTGAAGGCGCAGTACAACCTGCGGGAGGGCCAGCTGCGGCACGCCTTCGACCGTGCGGCGAGCCGGCCCGGCAAGACCGGCGAGGAGCTGATCGTCGACCTGGAGACCCGGCTCGACGCGCTGGTCCTGCGGGCCGGCTTCGCCCGGACGATCTACCAGGCGCGGCAGGTCGTCACGCACCAGCACCTGACGGTCAACGGCCGCCGGGTCGACCGGCCGTCGGCGCGGCTTCGCCCCGGTGACGTGATCGAGGTGGCCGAGCGCAGCCGGCAGAAGACGCCGTTCGTCGTCGCCGCGGCCGGCGCGCACGCCGGCGAGCGGACCGCGCCGTACCTGAGCGTCGACCTGTCCGGCCTCACCGCGCGGCTCGTCCGCCTGCCGCTGCGCCGCGAGATCCCCGTGATCTGCGACGAGCAGCTCATCGTGGAGTTCTACAGCCGCTGACACCTACCATGGTGACCAGTGGAAACCTACGACGTGATCGTGATCGGGCTCGGCGGGATGGGCAGCGCGGCCGCGCACCATCTCGCCGCCCGTGGGCAGCGGGTCCTCGGCCTCGACCGCTTCGGACCCGCCCATGACCAGGGCGCCAGCCACGGCGGGTCGCGCATCACCCGCCAGTCCTATTTCGAGGATCCGGCATATGTACCGCTGCTGCTGCGCTCCTACGAGCTCTGGGCGGCGCTCGAGCGTGACTCCGGCCGCTCGCTGACGGACCTGTGCGGCGGGCTGATGCTCGGCGCGCCCGACAGCCTCACCGTCGCGGGGAGCCGGTTGTCGGCCGAGCAGTGGGGCCTGCCGCACGAGATCCTCGCTTCTTCCGAGATCCGCCGGCGGTTTCCCAATCTGCGCCCCGCGTCGCATGAGATCGGCCTGTATGAGCCGCAGGCCGGATACGTCCGCCCCGAGGAGACCGTCCGGGCCAACCTCGCACTCGCCGCGCTGCACGGTGCCGCGCTGCACTTCGAGGAACCGGTGTCGGCTTGGACCTCGTCCCCGGACGGCGTCGTCGTCCGCACGGCCGCGGCTTCCTACTCCGCCGGTTCGCTGGTCGTCTGCCCCGGGCCGTGGGCGCCGTCGCTGCTCGCCGACCTGGGGATCGCGTTCTCCGTCGAGCGGCAGGTGCAGTTCTTCTTCCAGCCCGAGGGCGGCGTCTCCGGCTACCTGCCGGACCGCCAGCCGATCTTCATCTGGGAGGGTCCGCCGGGGATGCAGGTGTATGGGTTCCCCGCACTGGACGGGCCTTCCGGCGGGGTCAAGGTCGCGTTCTTCCGGGGCGGCGAGGTGACCACGCCGTCGACGATCGACCGCTCGATCCGCCCCTCCGAGATCGCGGACGTCGCGGCGCATCTCGAATCGCGGGTGCCCGGGCTCGCCGGGCGCTATCTGGGTGGCAAGACCTGCATGTACACCAACACGCTCGATCACCACTTCGTCATCGGGCGGCATCCCGGGCACGCGAACGTCACGGTGGCGTGCGGCTTCTCCGGGCACGGGTTCAAGTTCGTGCCGGTGGTCGGGGAGATCCTCGCTGATCTGACGCTCACCGGTGCGACGGATCACCCGATCGGGTTGTTCGATCCCCTCCGCTTCTGATGCTCACCCCTGACGAACTGCGGGACGAGACGTGCGTCGCATGTCCGGGACAGCGGCTGCCGATGGGGGCCTTCGACGTCGCGCCGCGGCCGTCGCCGGCCATCCCCTTCTCGGCCGCGCTGGGCTATCGCGTGACCGCGGACACAGGCGTGCCGACCTGCGTGCATCCGTTCCGTGTCTGCGTGCCACCCGGAGCGTATTTTTCCTCGGGCGTGCCGCTTCCTCCGGTGGGCTCCGCACCGCCGCCTCCCGACGATCCGGAGTTGCCGCCGGACGCGACGCTGCTGGAGGCGTGGCTGCTCGCGGTCGTCCGCGGCGCGCCTGCTGTGGGGCTCGGGGTCGCCCTCGCGAGGGCCGAAGCGCTCGCCGCAACCCGGTTCTCACCTGCGGAAATACTGGTCGCGATGCGCCGGGTCCTGCGGGGGTGTTGACAGGCCGGTCCGGGACGAGTAAGTTTGCACAGCCAGCACGAGCCGGGCGGGTGTGTCGCACAGCGACCATCGGCCGGTGTGCGAGGCCATCCGACAGTTCACTCACCTAACGGTGAGCGTCAGCACGGGTGTGTTCGGGCGATGCTAGCGAATCCCCTGGGAATCGCGATTTGGCGAAATCGACCGAGACGTTCTACAGTAATGAAGGCCCCGAGAGAGCGCCTCAACAAAGAGGCGGTTTCAAGGTGTGTGTTGGTTGTTTGAGAACTCAACAGGGTGCTTGTTAAGCCAGTGCCAATTGATTGACCCCGTGCCGCGGTCTTTGGATCGTGGGCGGAG
>NZ_JBEXDG010000069.1:40456-51123 GCF_040605635.1 Dactylosporangium sp. NPDC005555 | reverse complement strand
CGCCGCTCGCCCGTCCCGATCGGGACCGGCGAGCGGTTGTTCACTCCACGGCGGAGGTTACGCGGCGCCGAAGCGGCGGCGGAGCCGCGTCATGGCGAGCGCCCCGGTGATGGCCGCCCGCCGCAGGGGCAGGGCACGGCGCATCCGCAGCACGGACAGGACGCTCCACAACTGTGACTCGACGACGTGGTCCGGCGAGCCGTGGACGTCATCGTGCTCGAGCACCCGCACGCCGGGCAGCGTCCGGATCAGCCGGGCCACGTCGGACCGCGGGATCACCTCGTCGCGCGAGCTCACGACGCAGCTCACCGGGATCCGGACCGCCGCCAGCTCCTCGTCGGTCAGGCCCCAGCCGCTGATCCGCTCGGCCACCTCACCCGGCTCCGAGCCGGTCAGGTGGGCCAGGGTGTCCCGGGTGACCCGGGGAATGCCGCGCTGCCAGACCGGATCGGTGAAGAAGTCGTGCACGGGTGCCCCTGCCAGCACCATCCCACGCAACCGCCGGTCGTGTGCGGCGGCGCGCAGCGCGAGGTGGCCGCTGAAACTCAGCGCGAGCAGGTATACGTCCACGCCGGCCGCGGTCTCCCCGAGCGCGTCGAGGATGTCCGGGATCATGCGCCAGCTGTCCCAGTCGTACGACCGGGTGTTCTGACCGACGCCCGGCAGTTCCGCCACCACACCGGTCATTCCCATCTGCCGGACCAGCGGCAGCGCCGGCGCCCACTGCTCCTTGGTGCTGACGATGCCGCCCATGATCAGCAGCAGCGGCCGGGGCGGGCCGGGGGACGGCTCCGTGGCCCAGCAGCGCAGCTCGCCCCGTGGCGTGTCGAGCCGCAGCGGCACGATGCCGCTCCGCCAGGCGTCGAACGCGGCGACCGCCTGGTCCAGCGCCTTCTGCCGGGTGGGTCCGTCGACGTACGGGAAGCGGGCCATCGTCCAGTGGCGGGACGCCGCCAGCAGGTCGCCGGCCTCGCGCAGCTCGGCGGCCGAGCTCGACCACTCGACCGCCCATGATCCCGGTTCGCCGTCCTCGTCGTTGTCGATCCGGTCGAGCACCGCCCGGCACCGGTCCGGCGGAATCTGCTGCGACCGTGCGTGCAGGACGGCGAACTGCTCGAGTTCCGCGACGTCGTTCATGTCAGCCCTTGGCGAGCTGGCCGGCGAGCTTCCAGGTGCGCTGCCGCTCGGCCTCGGAGTGGATCGCGGACTGGCTGAGCACGACGGCGTCGGCGCCGGCGTCGAAGTAGCGCTGGATGCCTGCGGCCACCACGTCCTCGTCGCCGATCAGGGCCACCGCCGCTGGGTGCGACACCCCCTCCGCGGCGAAGAGCCGCCGGTAGGAGGGGAGGTCCGGGTAGTACCAGAAGCCCTTGTTCGCGATTTCCTGGACCTTCTCGACCTCGTCGGTCACCACCGCGGGAACGGCGGCGATGATCCTGGGCATCGGCCGGCCCGCGGCCTGCGCGCCCTTCGCGACGTCCGGGATGATGTGCTCGGCCAGCGCGCGCGGCCCGGCCAGGAACGGCATCGCCGCGTCGGCGAGTTCGCCGACGACGCCCAGCGCCTGTGATCCCACGGCCGCGACGACCACGGGCACACCGCTGCCGCCCGGCACCACGGCCGGCATGATCGGCTTCGCGGTGATCACCTCACCGGCGAAGTCCGGCTGCTGCCCGTCGAACACCTGGCGCAGCACGATCAGGGACTCGCGCAGGCGGCGGATGGGCCGCTCCCACCCGGGACCGAAGGCAGGCTCCATCATGGCCTGCGCGCCGAGCCCGATCCCGAGGGTGAAGCGGCCGCCGGTGGCGGCCTGCGCGGTCTGCGCCTGCGAGGCGATGGTGAGCGGATGACGGGGCCACAGCGGCACCACGCCGCTGCCGATCTCGATGTCCGGCACCTCACGTCCCACGATCGCGGCCGCCGTGATGGCGTCGTGGTCGAACAGCTGGGAGAACCAGGCCGACGTGACCCCGGCATCAGCTGCCTCGCGGGTCTTCTGGATCAGCGTGTCGACGACGTTCGTCACCTCCGTGCCGACGTCGGCGGCGGGGGTGAGTATCACTCCGATGTGCTGCGTCATCTGGCCGGCCCTTCCACAGCTTGACTGGGCGTTTTCCTTGCCCCGACTCTGCGCATCGCGGCTAAAGCCTCGCTTGCGTGTCCGGCGCCGGATCGCACACGAACGGCGGCCCTGCCGCCGGCGGTCGTGACCGGCGGCAACGCCCGTCCGGCGGGCCGCCGGTGGTCCCCTGCCGCACAACTCCGGACAACTTGACGACCGATCGGTAAGCTGACTACGCTGGTTTCACTGACCGACCGTTCGTCAAGTAGTGCAGGGGCATCGAAGTGACCGACGCGCAGCAGCTGCGAAACGACACGCCGCAGGCGGCGGTGCAGGAAAAGGCGCCGTTCGTCTGGACTCGCCGCCACACGCTCATCGTCGTCGTCATCTGCGCGGCGCAGATCCTGGACACGATCGACATCTCGATCATGAATGTCGCCCTGCCCCAGATCAAAGGCGAGCTGGGCTTCAGCGAAGCGAGCCTCAGCTGGGTGGTCAACGGTTATCTCGTGACGTTCGGCGGCTTCCTGTTGCTGTGCGGGCGCGCGGGCGACATCCTCGGCCATCGGCGGATCCTGCTGGCCGGTCTCGGCGTCTTCGCCGTCGCGTCACTGGTCGCCGGTCTGGCCTCCGACGACTGGACACTCGTCGCGATGCGGGCCCTGCAGGGATGCGGCGCCGCGCTGATCAGCCCCATGACGCTGGCGCTGCTGGCACGGATCTTTCCAGAGGGCCCGCGGGCAAAGGCGATCGCGGCGTGGGGCATGGCCGCCGGCCTCAGCGGCATCTTCGGCCTGGCCGTCGGCGGACTGCTGACCATCGGCCCGGGTTGGCGCTGGATCTTCCTCATCAACCTGCCGGTGTGCGCGGCGGTGATCGTCGGCGCGCTGCTCTGGCTCGATCGCGACCAGCGCCCCGCCCAGCGCACCCAGCGCTTCGACCTCATCGGCTCCGTCGCGTCGACGGCCGGCGTCCTGCTGCTCACCGTCGGCATCGTGCAGAGCAGCCAGGAGGGCTGGAGCGCCCCGCAGGCCATCGTGCCGCTCGCCGCGGGCATCGCGCTGATCGCCTACTTCGTCCTGCACGAAGGACGCGTGGCCAAGGACCCGCTGCTGCCCTTCTCGCTGGTCAAGATTCCCAGTGTCGTCGGGGCGAACATCACCCAGGCGCTGGTCGGCAGCGGCATGTTCGCGATGCTCTACGTCGCGACGCTCTATCAGCAGGAAGTGCTGCACTACAACCCGCTGCAGACCGGGCTGGGCTACATCCCGCAGACGCTGATCATTCTGGCCGCCGCCCAGCAGACGCCCAGGCTCCTCGGGATCCTCGGCATCCGGGTCACCGTCATCATCGGGTCGGTCATCGCCACGATCGGCATGGCCCTGCTCGCACTGTCCGGGCCGAATGGCACCTATCTGGTCAACATCCTCGGTCCGTCACTCATCATCGGCGTGGGCATGGCCCTGACCTTCCTGCCGCTGTCGCTGGCCGCCGGCATGGGCGTGCCCGACGATCAGCAAGGTGTCGCCTCGGGCCTGATCAACGTGTCGCGCGTCACAGGCGGCGCCCTCGGCCTATCCGTCATCGCCGCGATCGCCGCCGGCTACACCGGCCACCAGCTGCGGGCCGGCGTGGATCAGATCAACGCGGCGACCGACGGCTTCCAGCTCGGCTTCCTCGCCTCGGCCGGCCTGCTGATGCTGTCCGTGTTCACCGCGCTGCTGCTTCCCCGCAAGCCGCCTGCCACCGCGAGCTAGTATGCTAGTGATGACCTTCAATGTCTTAATTTCACAGGATTGTTCCTCGCACGCCGTTTCGCAGCTGCCGGTAAAACAGGCCGGGACACTGGCCAGTGCCGCAACATCTGATCCATAGTGACCCGCCAGCAACCACATCACCGACCGGCATGCGGCACACCACAATCAGATTTCCCGATCCCTCACACCTGACTTCCTTCTGAGCGACTCAGGGGAATCTCGCGACCACGCCGGGCTTCGTTCAGGGTGCGGTCAATGGTTGATGACGTGCGGCAGAATCCGCAGACGCAACCGCGTCTGCGGATTCTTGGCGTCCACGTAACCAGGATCCACCTGTGCAAACGTCAGCGTCCAAAAGTTTCGGGAAGCTACCACGATCGCGCTATAAAAATCGACCATGTTAACTATCTTCAGGTGACCTTGCACCTTCGACGATGCCGACTATATTCTGCGACGACCGCCCACAGTGGCGTCGTTGATCTCTTCTAGACGGTCTTGGCATCGAAGCCGATCGTCGTGTCATGGCACTGCACTAGGCGATGATCGCCGGAAAGAGCACCCAGGACCACACGGGGGAAGGGCCACGCATCGTGACCGCGCGAGACGCTGAACTGCGGGAACTGAAGGATGCATTCAAGCTCGGCCAAAGCGGCTGCGGGACCGTCATCCTGCTGAGCGGATCCGTCGGGATGGGTAAAACCGCGCTCGTCAACACGTTCCTCACTTACGTCACCCACGACCTGGAGCAGCGCGAAGATCCAGACTCGCGGGACGCGGCCGAAGCCGGCCCGCTCGTGCTCACCGCGTCGTGCTCGTTCGCCGAACGCGCCCTCCCCCTCAGCGTGATCAAACAGCTGTTCGGCAGCCCCCAGCTGCCGGCCGAAGACCGCGCCATGGCGGCCACGCTCCTGAGCAACCAGGCCGTCGCCGGGCACCGCCTCGAGGACGATCCCTGCACCAATGACGTCATCAACGCATGGCAGGCCGAGGTCGCGCAGGGTCTGCTCGATGTCCTGCTCGGTCTTGTGGGCCGCCGGTGCGTGGTCATCGCGGTGAACGACTTCGAGCACGTGGACTCGTGGTCGCTGCACGTCATGATGTATCTGCTGGTGCGGATCAGCACCGCACGCGTCGTCGTGGTGCTCAACGAGTCCACCGGTGCCCGCCCGCGCTTCCAGGCGCTGCGGTCGGAGATACTGCGGCAGCCGTATGCCCGTCACATCCGGTTGCTCCCGCTGACCCGCGAGGGCGTGGTCACCATGGTCGGCGAGTCGCTCAGCGGTCCGGCGACCGCCGAGCTGGCCGGGCCGCTGCACGAGATCAGCGGCGGCAATCCCCTGCTGCTGCGCGCGCTCATCGACGACTGCGCACGCTCGACCTTCGCCGGCGAGGTGCCCGGCGTCGTCGTGGCCGACGCGTTCGGCGACGCCGTCATCCGGTTGCTGCGCCGCTACGGCGCGGAGGCGGTGCGCGCCACACGGATCCTGGCCGTGCTCGAGGAGCCTCCCCCGCTCCCGCTGCTGGCCCGTCTGCTGGCCAACTCGGTCGAGGTGACCGGCCAGCTCGTCGATCGGCTCGACGCCGCCGGCCTGCTCGCCGGACGGAGGTTCCGGCACCCGATGGCGCGCGCGGCGGTGCTGCGCGACTGCCAGGCCGACGAGCTGACCGGCATGCGCGAGCACGTGGCGCTCGTCCTGCACCGCTACGGTGCCCCCACCGGCGCGGTGCTCGCCCAGCTGCTCGCGGCGGGCTGCCCGGCCGCTCCGTGGGCCACCGACCTGCTGCGGCGCGAGGCCCGCAAGGCGCTGGACACCGAGGACTACGAGATCGCCCTGTCCTACCTCGAGCTCGTCGGCGACCAGGCCGTCTCGCCGCAGGAGCGGACCGAGATCGACGCGTTACGCGCGATCGCGGAATGGCGCCTGCATCCTTCCGAGGTGACGCACCGGTTTCCCGGTCTGCCCGCCGCGGTCCGCAAGGGGCACCTGCCCGACCGCGAGGCCGTCGCCGTCGTGCGCAACATGCTCTGGTACGGCCGATATGACGCCGCCACCGAGGCCATCCGGGCGCTCGCCGACCGGAGTCCGTGCAGCACCGAGCAGGCCACCTTCTTCGCGTGGCTCGCCTGCACCTATCCGGGCCTGCTGCCGGGCCTGCCGTCCGTCCGGACGACGGAGGCGCCGACCGCCGAGCTGCGCGCCGCCGACCTGCTCGGCGATCTGCTGCTGGGAAGACGGACGCACGACTCCGCCCTTGAGGCCGACTATCTGCTGCGCAGCTCCTCACCGGTGGACGCCGCCCACTATCCGATGGTCTCCGCCCTGGAGGTGCTCATCTACGCCGGGCACCTCGACGCCGCCGAACGCTGGTGCGCCGGGCTGATGGACAACGCGGCCCGGGTGCGCAGCTCCATCGGCACGGCGTTGGTGTCGTCGTTACGCGCCGAGGCGGCCCTGCGCCAAGGCGACCTGCCGGCGGCGGTCCGCCATGCCGGCTTCGCGATGAGCGCCCTGTCCCCGGCGGGCTGGGGGGTGCGGCTCGGGGCACCGCTGCACTGCCTGATCGCCGCGCACACCGCGATGGGCGAGCTGGACGAGGCCGCCCGCCTGGTCCAGTGCGTGCCGCCCCGAGGGGTCGCCGAGACCCGCTTCGGGCTGCTCTACTGGCATGCTCGCGGTCAGTTCTACCTGGCCACCGGGCAGGTGCACGCCGCGATCGAGGACTTCCAGGTCTGCGGCGACACGATGCGACGGTGGGGGATGGACCGGCCCAACCTGGTGCCGTGGCGCACCGACCTGGCACAGGCCCTGCTCCGCGCCGGCAAGGTCGACCGCGCGAGGGTCCTGGCCGAGGCCCAGCTCGAGCTCGCCGACGTCGGCGGCGGCCCGGCCCGCGGGGTCGCGCTCCGGGTGCTCGCGGCCGCGAGCTCCGCGCCGGGGCGGCGGCTCGCGCTGCTCACCCAGGCCGTCGAGGCGCTGGAAGACTGCGGCGACACCGTGGAGCTGGCCCGCGCGCTCAACGAGCTGAGCGAGACCCATTTCTCGATGGGCAAGGCATCCCGCGCCCGCGTGCTGGCGCGCCGGGCCCGGCGCATCGCCGAGACGTCAAGGCTGCATCTCGGGGGGCGATCCGCGGTCGGCGAGGACCCGCCACGGCTCGGCACCGCACACGAAGCCGCCGCCGTGGCGGACGAGACACTCTCGCTCACCGAGGCCGAGCGCCGCGTGGCGGTGCTGGCCGCGCAGGGATACACCAACCGGGAGGTCGGCCAGAAGCTGTTCGTCTCGGTCAGCACCGTCGAGCAGCACCTCAGTCGCGTGTACCGCAAGCTGAAGGTGAAGCGGCGCGCCGAGCTGGCCGCCCGGTTCCAGCGCACGCTGGCGAACTCGCGGATCTCCGGCGTCCGCGCGATGGCCGACTGACAGCGCGACGCCCGCGGGCCGCCGGCGCGGCGTGCGCCGACGGCCCGCGGCGGTTGCCGCGAGCCGGAAGCGGCCGGAAGCGGAAGGTCACGACTCCGCGACCGTGATCGCCAGCACCGGACAGATCGAGGCCGCGTCATGGACGTCGTCCTCGTGCTCCGCCGCCGGATGGCTGGTCCGGAGCCAGACGATGCCGCTGTCCTCATGCTGGTCGAAAACCTCGGGCGAAGCCATGACGCAGTGACCAGAGCTGATGCACCTGTCCGCGTCCACGGAAACACGCATGTGACTTCCCTTCTCGGGTCCGGGTGACGGAGCGGGTCACGTCACCAGGTCACGGGCAATTCATGGACGCCGTACACGAATCCCTCGTTCTTGAACTCGAGCTGGTCGGGGCGCACCGCGAGGGCAAGGGTGGGAATTCTGCGGTAGAGCGTGCCGTAGACGGTCTGCAGCTCGACCCGGACCAGCGGGTGGCCCAGACACTGGTGCATGCCGAAGCCGAACGCCAGGTGCTGGCGCGCGTCGCGGTGCACGTCCAGCTTGTCCGGGTCGGCGTAGGCCAGCTCGTCACGATCGCCGATCTCGGCGGGCATGACCAGTCCTTCGCCGGCCCGGATGAGCTGGCCCTCGATCTCGATGTCCTCCAGGGCGACCCGGCGGCGGCCGCCGTGCGTGACGGACAGGTACCGCAGCAGCTCCTCGGACGCCCCGGCGATCAGCTTGGGGTCCTCGGTGTCGCGCAGCGCGGCGAGCTGATCAGGGTTCGTGAGCAGGGCGAAGGTGCCCAGCGCGATCATGTCGGCGCTGGTCTCGTGCCCCCCGACCAGCAGCAGCAGGGACATCATGGCGAGGTCCGGGCGGGTCATCTGCCCGGTCTTGAGCTGCTCGGTGGCCAGCTGCGACAGCAGGTCGTCGGCGGGGTCGGCCAGCTTGCGGCCGATCAGGTCGTCGAGGTAGCCGACCAGCTCGAACTGCGCCGCCAGCGCGGTCTGCGCCGCGGTGTCCCGGTGGATGAGCAGCCGGCTCGTGCGCTGGAAGAATTCGTGGTCCTCATATGGGACGCCGAGCACGTGACAGATGACCAGTGACGGCACCGGCAATGCGAATGCCGACATCAGGTCGGCCGGCTTCGGACCGGCGAGCAAATCGTCGATGAGGTCGTCGACGATGCGCTGCACCGTCGGGCGCAGCTCCTCGATCCGCCGCACGGTGAATGAAGGGCTGAGCATCTGGCGCTGCCGGGCGTGCTCGGGATCGTCCATGGTGATGAAGGTGCGGAGGTCCGCCGCGCGGTCCCGGAAGCTCTCACTGACGTGCGGGTATCCCGGCAGCAACGTGTCCGAGCCGACGCGTGGGTCGGCCAGCAGCGCGCGCTGCACGGCGTGCCTGGTCACCAGCCAGGGAGTGCTGTTGTCCCAGAGCCGGACCCGCACGAGCGGCCCCTCGGCCTGCAGCTCGCGCAGCGCCGGCGGGGGGTCCAGCGGACAGCCCGCCGCGCGCGGCATGGGGAATTCGGGCAGGGCGTCCTGCACCCGGTCGGGAGCGCCGGTCGGCGACGTGGTCATGGTGGCTCCTTTGCTATTCGCGCGCTGTAGCCAAAACGACGTTTCGGATCCAGATGTCAAATACGCTATCGGAGACGCCACACAAAGGAAGCCGCGCGCCAAGAGAATGCGGATGTCGATTTCTCGGTAGGGGTTTGTCCGCCGGGAATAGGGGTGTCGGAGGGGACGCCCGCGGCCGGCGGGGAACCACATATGGTTCACGGCAGTTTGTAGAATCGGAACGCGGCCCGGTGATCAGCCCGGCTGATTCACCGGTATCGACCGACCTCGAAGGAGCCGGCCCACGTGGTGAGCACACCATCCCGTCCCGCTGACCGGCGGGACGCGACGCCGGTGGCCCTCGACGAGCCGATCGCCGCGCTGACCGATCCGTTCGCGGTGCGGGTGCACCGCCCGATCGCCGCGGAAGTGGCCGACCCAGCCGACCCGGCCGGCCCGGCCCTGCCGCCCTACGTCCGGCGCGAGCACGACGAGCGGCTCGCACGGGTGATCGACCGGGCCGGCGGAGGGAGCAGCGCCCTGGCGGTCCTCGTGGGGTGGTCCGCCACGGGCAGGACCCGCGCCTGCTGGGAGGCGGTCCACCGGCTGCCCGCGGGCTGGCGGCTGTGGCGTCCGCTCGACGAGCCCGACCCCGAGGCCGTGCTGGCACAGCTGCCCCGGCTGGGCCGGCGGACGGTGGTGTGGCTGGACGGGACCGACCGCTACCTGGACGCCCCCGGCGGTGTCGGCGAGCGGGTCGCTGCCGCGCTGCGCACGCTGCTCGCCAGCGCCCACCAGGCACCCGTGCTGGTGCTGGGCACGCTCTGGCCGTCGCACTGGGGGCGGCTCACCCGCCGTGGCACTCCGCACGTGCGGGCCCGCGAGGTCCTCGACGGCGCCGGCATCGTCGTGCCCGCCGCGTTCACCGGTGCCGCGCTCGATGATCTGCGGGCGGCGGCCGCCCTCGACGGACGGCTCCGCACCGCGATGGAGGATGCCCAGGACGGCCGGGTCGCGCAGCAGCTGGCAGGGGTGCCGGCGCTGCTGGCCCGCTACCGTGCCGCCCCACCCGCCGCCGGCGCGCTGATCCATGCCGCGATGGACGCCCGGCGGCTGGGTCACCGCGCACCGCTGCCGCTCGGGTTCCTGGCGGCCGCCGCGCCGGCCTACCTGACCCGCACCGAGCAGGACTCCCTGGGCCAGGACTGGCTGGAGCAGGCGCTGGCCTACACGGCGGCGCCATGCCGGGGCGTCGCCGGGCTCCTCGGCCGGATCCGCCGGCACGACCCGGCCGATCTCGGCACCGGCGTGGCCTACCGGCTCGCGGACGTCATCGACGAGCCCGGCCGGCAGCAGCGCAGGAGCCAGGTGCCGCCGGCCGGATTCTGGGCCGCTGCGGCGGCGCACACCTTCCCCGCCGACCAGGCGACGCTCGGCGACGCCGCCCACGCGCGCGGCATGTTCCGCGACGCCGGGCAGTTGCACAAGAACGCCGCCGCGCACGGGGACCGCCGCGGCGTGCTGTATCTCCTGAGCGCCGCGACCCACCTCCGCACGGACGTCCGCACGATCCGCTGGGCCGCCGAGCACACCACCCTCGACGACCCGGCCGCGGTCGCGTGGCTGCTGGACGGACTGCGCGGGGCAGCCGCCCCGGACGAGACCGTCGCACTGCTGCGACGTGATCCCGCCAGCCACGTCCGCCTCGACGACCCGGCCGCCGTCGCCGGGCTGCTGGTGCGGCTGCGCGGGGTGGACGCGGACGGCCAGGTGACCGCACTCGCCGACCGTGCCGCCGAGCAGACCGGCCTCGACGACCCGGCCGCCGTCGCGACGCTCCTCGACGGACTCCGCGGCGTCGGCGCGCACGATCAGG
>NZ_JBEXDG010000069.1:0-40358 GCF_040605635.1 Dactylosporangium sp. NPDC005555 | reverse complement strand
GGTCACCGCACTCGCCAACCGCGCCGCCCACCACACCAGCCTCGACGACCCGGCCGCCATCACCGCACTCCTCGACGGACTCCGCGGCGTCGGCGCGCACGATCAGGTCACCGCACTCGCCAACCGCGCCGCCCACCACACCAGCCTCGACGACCCGGCCGCCATCACCGCACTCCTCGACGGACTCCGCGGCGTCGGCGCGGACCATCAGGTCACCGCACTCGCCGACCGCGCCGCCGGCGACGCCCCGCTCGACGACGCCTTCGCCGTGACCCAGCTGCTGGACCGGCTGGCCGAGATCGGCGCGGACCGGCAGGTGACCACGCTCGCCGACCGCGCCGCGGCCCACGTCCGCGTCGACGACCCGGCGCGCGTCGCGGGGCTGCTGGACGGGCTGCACGGCGCCGGTGCGGACGACCAGGCCACCGCACTCGCCGGCCGCGCCGCCGCGCACACCCCCCTCGACAACCCGGCCGCCGTCGCCCAACTCCTCGACCGGCTGGCCGAGATCGGCGCACACGACCAGGTCACCACACTCCTGCGCCGCGACCCCGCCGGCCACGCCGCCGTCGACGACCCGGCTTCCGTCGCCGGGCTGCTCGACGGGCTGTACGCCGCCGGCGCGGACGACCAGGCCACCGCACTCGCCAGCCGCGCCGCCGCGCACACCCCCCTCGACAACCCGGCCGCCGTCGCCCAACTCCTCGACCGGCTGGCCGAGATCGGCGCACACGACCAGGTCACCACACTCCTGCGCCGCGACCCCGCCGGCCACGCCGCCGTGGACCGCCCGGCCGCCGTGGCCTGGCTGCTGGACAGCTTGGGCAGGGCGGGCGCGCACGACCAGGTCACCGCGCTCGCCGACCATGCCGCCGACGACGTCTCGCTCGACCACCCGGCGCTCGTGGCCCGGCTGCTGCAGGCGCTCAGCGACGCGGGCGCGGACGGCCAGGCCACCGCGCTTGCCGGCCGCGCCGCCGCGCACGTCCCCCTCGACGACCCGGCCGCCGTGGCCCGGCTCCTCGGTGGGTTGCGGAGGATCGGCACATCCGGACCGACCACGACGCTGCTCCGGCGCCGGCCCGCCGCCCACGTGTCGATCGACGACCCGGCCGCGGTGGCCGGGCTGACGGACAGGCTGCGCGAGGCCGGCGCGGACGACCAGGTCACCCTGCTGGCCGATCGGCTGCCGGCCGAGGGAAGATTCGACCTCCAGCGGGGCGACAGCGCGGACCACCTGTTCGGGCGCGAGCCCGACGGCCGGCCGGCGGAGCCCTGGGGCTGGGCCGACCTGGACTGACCGGTCCGCGCCGTGACCCCTGCGGGCGGTTCCTCTGCCTGTAGAGCCGCTTTAGTCGGCGCCCCCATGCTGGCAGCACGAACCGGATCGCGGCAGAAGGGACGTCCATGGCCGACAGCATCGTCTTCACCGGGCTCACCGAACTGGTCAATCTTCGCTACGAGGGCAACTCCCCGGACACGCCCGAGGTCGGGGACGCCGACTCCTACGACACCGTGCTGCTCGACGGCGAAGGCAACAAGGTCGGCACGCTCACCGGCCGTGGCAAGGTCTCGTACCAGCGGCCCGGCGACGGCCACGTGATGATCCACTACACGGAGGAGCTCGTCCTGCCGGACGGCACCGTCTCCATCGACGGCTGGATCGACGGCAACGACATCCAGGCGGGCCACTGGGTGACCCTGGCCGCCACCGGCGCCAGCGGCCCGTACAAAGGCTGGACGGGCGTCCGCATGCTCCGCATCAAGGAGCCGCACAAGGTGATGGACGCCGCCATCTTCCTGTTCGGCTGAGCCGGCTCAGCGTCCAACAGCGCTCACCCAGGTCTTCCGGGCCCGGTGGCGGGCTTCCGCGCGCCGGCCCATCAGAGGAGGTGCCACACCATGACCGAAACACTCATGGAGGAGTGCCGTCTCGAAGGCGGCCCGGTCCACATGCCGGACCGCCTTCGCACGGCGCTCGTCCCGGTCGGAGACCTCAAGGTCAAGCTCAGCTTCTCCAACGGCTGGGAGCATTTCGAACGGGTCGCCGAGTTCACCGAAACAGGAGTGCCGATCTTCCGCTGGACCATGTGCACGAAGGTCGCGGAATAGCGCGGCACCGACGTCGGGCGAGGGCCGGCACGGAGAGGAATCCTTTCCGTGCCGGCCTTCGATGCTGTCCGGCCCGATCGCCGGGGTTACTGTCCCGCGCGTGTCACCAGGTCACCGGCAGCGAGGACACACCGTCGATCGCGCACACGCCGTTGATCGCGACCGTCTCCTTGTAGGGCAGGTCATCGACGTCGACGGCGAGCCGCAGCGTGGGGATCCGGCGCGCCAGTGTCCGGAAGGTGATCTCCAGCTGCGCCCTGGCCAGGTTCTGCCCCAGGCACTGGTGGATGCCGTAGCCGAAGGACACATGGCGCCGGTCGCCGCGGCGCACGTCGAACTCGTCCGCGTTCGGGAAGGCCTGCTCGTCGCGGTTGGCCGAGGTGAGCGAGAACATCACCCCTTCACCCGCCTTGATGGTGACCCCGCCGATCTCGATGTCCTCCGTGGCGACGCGCGGCAGGCCGTCGGTGGTCGGCTGGAAGCGCAGCATCTCCTCGATCGTGTTGACCACCAGGTCCGGGTTGTCGCGGAGCTCGGCGAACGCGTCCGGGTTGCGCAGCAGCGCGATGGTGCCCAGCGCGATCATGTTCGACACGGTCTCGTGCCCCGCGACGAGCAGGAGCATGGCCATGCCGACCAGCTCGGGGTGGGTGAACACCTCGGTCTCCCGGTTGCGCACGACCAGGCGGCCGAGCAGGTCGTCGCCGGGGTCGCGCTCCTTGCCGGTGACCAGGTCCTCCATGAACTGGTTCAGCGCGACGCCCGCCGCGAACTGCTCCTCCGGGGTGCTGGTCACTTGCAGCAGCACCTCGGTCTGCGCCTGGAAGTACCTGCGGTCCTCGTCGGGCACGCCGAGCAACTCACTGATCACCAGGGCCGGCACCGGCGCGGCCAGCTCGTTGTACAGGTCCGCCTTGTCGCCGGCGGCGAGCATGGCGTCGATCCGCTCGTCCACGATCTGCTGGATGCGCGGGCGCAGCCCGGTGACCCGCCGCATGGTGAACTCGTTGACCACCATCCGCCGGGGCGCGTTGTGCTCCGGCGGGTCGAGACCGATCAGCGCCTTGCTGGCGCCGGCGAACCCCTCGCGCAGCTGCTGCTGCAGCATCCTGTGCTGCGGAAACTTCGGATCGAAGCGGTCGGAGCTGAGCCTGGAATCGGTGAGCAGTGCGCGGACGTGCTCGTGCCGGGTGACCAGCCATACCTCCTGGTCGATGCGGTGCAGCAGCACCCGGACGATCGGCTCCTCCGCACGCAGCTGGGCGTACTCCTCGGGCGGGTCGAACGGACAGCGGCGCGCGATCGGGAATTCCAACGGTTTCGTCATGCCTGACCCCTCAGATCGGCAACCAATACAACGTCCGGCAAAGTCGGAGGTTTGCGCGGCCCGCATGGCCGAACCGAGCGAGTCGATGCCTGCCGGCCCGCGCCGTCAGCTTGGGGCGGTCGGCTAAAGCGTCCCTAACCCCGTCGTCCCCGAGTGGAGCGCCGCTTTAGCCGGCGCTCGCATCCTGGCGGCCCGAACCCCGAGCACGGGCGGACGAGACGCCGCCCCGACGAGCCCCCGCCGGAGCCGACACGTGATCGAGCAGCTGTTGCCCGCCTCGGTGAGCGTGGTCGAGGCGTTCGGCGACGTCCCCGGCGAGGACCCGTTCCCGGGCGAGGAGCGGCTGATCGCGCGGGCCGTCGAGGGCCGCCGCCGCGAGTTCGTCACCGCTCGCCGCTGCGCCCGCGAGGCGCTGCTCGGGCTCGGCTTTCCGCCGGCGCCGATCGGGGCGGGGCCGCGACGGGAGCCGCTGTGGCCGGCCGGGGTGGCCGGCGCCATCACGCACTGCACCGGCTATCGGGGCGCCGCGGTCACCCGGATCGGGGACCTCGCCGGCGTCGGCATCGACGCCGAGCCGGACGCGCCGCTGCCGGACGGCGTCGGCGTGGCGGTGACCACGCCCGGGGAGCGGAGCATGCTCGCCGCGCTCACCGCGGCCGACCCGACCGTCCACTGGGGACGGCTGCTGTTCAGCGCCAAGGAGTCGGTGTTCAAGGCGTGGTATCCGCTGACCGGCCGGATGCTCGACTTCGCCGAGGCGGCACTCACCATCGATCCGGTGTCCCGCACGTTCCGGGCGAGGGTGCTGGTCGACGGCCGCCGCGCCGACGGCGGACCGCCACTGAGCGGCTTCGACGGACGGTTCCTGGCCGCGCGGGGCCTTCTGCTGACCGCCGTCACCGTCCCATGACCCGTGCCGCTGGTCATGACTCGTGCCGCTGGTCATTGTTCCTGGTCGGCCTTCAGGGAGGCCGTGAGGCTGAGCCAGGCGGCCTGCTCGGTCGCCGTCAGGCACCGTTCCGGCCGGTCGTGCTCCGGCGAGGCCGGAACCTCCGGCGCGGCCGGAAGCGCTGGCGAGGCCGGAAGCGCTGGCGCGTCCTGCGCTCCGTGCCGCGTCCCAGCGCCGGTCCCAGCGTCCGCTTCGGCGTCTTGGCGGTGCCACTCCGCCGGCAACCAGATGGCGGCACCGAACAGGCTCAGCGCGGTCACCATCCACGTCACACCACGTCGGATCCACCGCACGACGGGAGACCTCCAGATCGCGGCGAGCAACGGGCGGATCGATGACATCGGGCGCTCCAGGGGAGGGAGCCCCAGTACATGGAGCCGCGCTTGAGGGACGCTAAAGCGCGCCGGGCAACGGCCCGCGCGGCTGGCCCGCCGACGACGCGGCGACAGGGCGCCGCACCTATCGCCGGCGTATGCAAAACCGCATACGCCGCCGCAACGGGCGTCCGGCTTCGATGGCGGTATGAACCACAGCGAATCCCTGACGGCGTCGTCCCGCCGTACGGGCAGGATCGTGCTGCTGAGCCTGGCGGCCGCCGGCCTGGCGTGCGCCGTGTACGTGGCGCGGATGCCGCTCACGATGGCCGCCGCGCCGTGCCTGGCCGGGCGGTGGCACGGGTGCTACGACACGGAGAACGGTGTCGTGCTCGTGACGCTGGCCGGATTGCCGGCGGCCGTCCTGGTGGCGTGGCTGCTGGCGTACCGCCGGCGGGCCGCCGCCGGGACGTCGGCGTGGCGGATGTCGCTGGCCGAGGTGGGCATGGTCCACGGGACGGTGCCGTTCGTGTGGATGACCATGATGCCGGGGCCGGGGGCGGGCGTCGTCCCCGGCCGGGTGAGCCTGGTCCCCCTGCGGGACCTCGTCACGATGGGGCCGATCGGCATCGGCGGCAACCTGCTGGTCTTCGCGGCACTCGGATGCTTCGCGCCGATGCGGTTCGCGGCCCTCGCCTCCGTACCCCGGATCCTGGCGCTCGGGGCGGGCTGCTCGATCCTCGTCGAGACCGCCCAGTTCGTGCTGCGGCTGGACCGGGTCTCCTCGGTGGACGACGTCCTGGTCAACGCCACCGGCGCCGCACTCGCCGCACTGGTGTCGCGCCCCTGGTGGCGGGCGCCGGCCCGCCCCACGCCGGTAGCGGCAGGCTGATCCGGGTGCACTGCGACTTTTATAGGCTTCGGACATGCGCGTACTGATCGTCGAGGACGAGCCGTACCTGGCCGAAGCCGTCCGTGACGGTCTGCGGCTGGAGGCGATCGCCGCCGACATCGCCGGGGACGGCAACGCCGCCCTGGAGCTGCTCAGCGTCAACTCCTACGACATCGCGGTCCTGGACCGGGACATCCCCGGCCCCTCCGGCGACGAGGTCGCCCGGCGGATCGTCGCCTCCGGCAGCGGCATCCCGATCCTCATGCTCACCGCCGCCGACCGGCTCGACGACAAGGCGTCCGGGTTCGAGCTCGGCGCCGACGACTACCTCACGAAACCCTTCGCCCTGCAGGAGCTCGTGCTCCGGATCAGGGCACTCGACCGCAGGCGCGCCCACAACAGGCCACCGGTGCGGGAGATCGCGGGTCTGCGGGTGGACCCGTTCCGGCGCGAGGTCTACCGCGACGGCCGCTATGTGGCGCTCACCCGCAAACAGTTCGCGGTGCTCGAGGTCCTCGTCGACGCCGAAGGGGGTGTCGTCAGCGCCGAAGAACTCCTGGAACGGGCCTGGGACGAGCACGCGGACCCGTTCACCAACGCCGTGCGCATCACCGTCTCGGCGCTGCGCAAACGGCTCGGCGAACCCGGGATCATCGCCACGGTCGCCGGCGTCGGCTACCGCATCGACACCGCACGACCGTGACCAGGGCGCCCGGCGTGAGCGTCCGCCTCAAACTCACGCTGAGCTACGCCGGATTCCTGATGCTCGCGGGGGTCCTGCTGCTCGCCACCGTGTGGGTGTTCCTCCTGCGCTACGTGCCCAACCCATCAGGTGACGCACCCGGTCCCCGCATGCCGTTGCTGCGCAGCCCCAGCCGCGACGACCTCCTGGCGGCGTTCGCCCCGCGGGCCGCTCAGGTGCTGGTGTTCCTGCTGGTGTTCGGGCTCGTCGGAGGATGGTTCCTCGCCGGGCGCATGCTCACCCCGCTCACCCGCATCGCGGACGCCACCCGCAAGGCCACGAACGGCTCGCTCTCCCACCGGATCCGGCTGCCGGGCCGCCGCGACGAGTTCCGCGAACTGGCGGACGCCTTCGACACGATGCTCGCACGGCTCGAGGCGCACGTCGCCGAGCAGCAGCGCTTCGCCGCCAACGCCTCCCACGAACTGCGCACCCCGCTGGCGATCTCGCAGGCGCTGCTCGACGTGGCCCACAAGGACCCGGCGCGGGACCCGGGCGAGCTCGTCGAGCGTCTCCGCGCCGTCAACAGCCGGGCGATCAACCTGACCGAGGCGTTGCTGCTGCTCAGCCGCGCGGACCGGCGGTCGTTCCCCCGGGAGCACGTCGACCTGTCCCTGCTGGCGGAGGAGGCCACCGAGACGCTGCTCCCCCTGGCGGAGCAGCACGGCGTCTCGGTCGAGACCATCGGCGACGTGGCGCCCGCCCTCGGGTCACCCGCGCTGCTGCTGCAGCTGACGACGAACCTCGTCCACAACGCGATCGTCCACAACCTGCCCGAGCACGGCGCCGTGTGGGTCACGACCAGCGTCCGGCCCGGCGCCGTGGTGCTCACCGTCGAGAACACCGGCGGAACACTGACCCAGGAGTCGGTGTCCACGTTCGTCGAGCCGTTCCAGCGCGGCACCGAACGGGCGCACACCGCTCACGAGGGTGTCGGCCTCGGCCTGGCGATCGCCCGGAGCATCACCACCGCCCACGACGGCACCCTCACGCTCACCGCCCGCGCCGGCGGCGGCCTCCGCGTCGCAGTGCGGCTGCCGCTGGCGCGTCGCGGTGCGTGAGGAGCAGCGAACCGGCCGATGACGAGGACCGGGACCGCCCGGGCGGAGACGGCCACGGGCAGGCTGCGGGGCCGCTCCTCAGGCCTGGTGCGGACGGGCGCAGGGGTCCGCCTCGGCGGCGGCGGTGAGGTGTGTCAGCCAGGCTTCGAGGCCGGCGCCGAGATAGGTGGTGGAGGTCGGGACGTCGGCCTCCACCTGGGCACCGGTCCAGGTCTCCTCGGTGCGGACCAGGACGCCGCCGCGGACCTCGGTGAAGGTCCACACATGCACGCCGTTGTCGATGCCCAGGCCGACGCCGACCGCCGGTCCGGTCCAGCGGATGCAGCGTTCGCGGGCCAGCTGCCGCACGGTGGAGGTGATGACCAGGGTCGTCGCCGGGGTGGTGGCCGTCGGCGGCACCGGCGTCGTCCACCGGAACCGCGAACCCGTCCGCAGCGGCCCGCCGTCGAGGCGTTCGATGCTCGCGACCGGTGGCTGCCAGGTGGGCCAGCGCTCCACATCGGTCTGCAGGTTCCAGACGGTGTGCAGGGGCGCCTCGATCACCGCTTCGGTGCGGTACCGGATCTTGGCGGCGGGGTCGACGCCCTGGCCGCCACAGGTCAGTGGGGCGGTGCGGGCGGCGGCCGGCGTCGCGACGAGTGCGGCTCCGACGGCGAGGGGGATCGCGAGCAGCGCGGCGGTCAGGGTCCTGGACATGGCGTTTCTCCTCTGTCGAACGAGTCGAGTTATCCCGGCTCGCTTGAGTTAGACCCTATAACCAACGATGCGTTGGGTCAATAACAAAGGTGATAGCCTGTAACCATGGACGGAGAGGTGGCAGGCCCGCGGGAGCGGTACCGCGCGCAGGTGCGGGCGGAGATCAAGCGGCTCGCGTGGGAGCAGGTGGCCACGACCGGCGTGGCGGCGCTGTCGCTCAAGTCCATCGCGCAGCGGCTCGGCATGAGCGGGCCGGCGCTCTACCGGTACTTCGCCGGACGGGACGAGCTGATCACCGAGCTCATCCGCGACGCGTACCGCAGCCTCGCCGACGCCCTCCACGCGGCCCACGACGCCGGCGCCGACGTCGCCGGCCTGGCCCGGGCCGTGCGCGCGTGGGCGATCGCCGACCCGCAGCGGTACCTGCTGATCTACGGCACCCCGGTCCCCGGCTACCACGCGCCCGGCGACACCACCGCGATCGCCGGCGAGATCATGACCGTGATCCTCGCCGCGCACCACGGGACCGGCGTCCCGGTGCCGGGCGGCCCGTTCGAGGGACACCTCGACCATCACCGGCACTGGGCGCCCGACCCGTCCGTGCCGGCCGCGACACTGCGCCGGGCGCTGGCGTTCTGG
This sequence comes from Dactylosporangium sp. NPDC005555, assembly GCF_040605635.1. Lineage (NCBI taxonomy): Bacteria > Bacillati > Actinomycetota > Actinomycetes > Micromonosporales > Micromonosporaceae > Dactylosporangium > Dactylosporangium sp. NPDC005555. The sequence continues at coordinate 31,626 of NZ_JBEXDG010000069.1, read as the reverse complement.
ACCCGGATGCACGGCGTCCTGTCCCTGGAGCTCGCCGGCCACTTCACCGGCATGGGCTTCGACCCCGCCCTGCTGTTCGCCGACGAGGTCGAAGCCCTGCAGCGCGGCTGACGTCAGGCGCGGTAGGCGTTCCGCACGTAGGTCAGGCTGAAGTTGCCCCAGTCCGCTGAAGTACTGCGACACGAGATACGCCGGGTCGGTGGCGATGGCACCAGCCTGCAGGTCACTGCCGTCGGTCTTGTCGTCCCACGCCCACGGCGTGTGCGCGGCGTTGCGCTGGAAGTCGTCGCCGGCGAAGGCGCCGTACTCGCCGAACGGCGGGTTGCTGCCGCGACGCTGCCACAGGCCGCCCGGCGCGAGCAGGTCCACCAGCCGGTAGCGGACATCGCGGTCGTTGCGGCTGGTGGGCACGGTGCCCGCGGCGCGGCTCGGGCGGTAGACCACGCCGTCGCCACCGGGGAACGATCCGCCGGACCAGTTGTAGCAGCCGTGCCCCTTCGCCTCCTGGAACGAGGTGGGGTGTGCGGCGCCGTCGTGCACCTCGGTCAGCAGCGGCCCGTCGACGTTCTCGCGGTTTCCGGTGTACGTGCCGCCGGCCGGGACGTAGGAGTAGAAGTTGTCGTGCGCGAGCGTGATCATCGCTTCGAGCACGCCGAGCCCACCGTCCTTGCGGACCGTCAGCAGCAGGCCCTCCATGTCGTTCTCGTGCGGGAAGAACGTCTTCCAGTCCCGCGGGTGGTAGAAGGCGTACACGATGAACCAGTGCGTGCCGGTCTCGACCACCGAGTAGTAGCCGGTGCCGGTGAGGTTCTGGGCGTAGGCGTCCAGGTTGTTCCAGTTGTTCAGGGTGTTCCATTCGCCGTCGTAGTCGACCGGCGCCAGGTAGTCCGCCCGGTAGGACGACGCCGTGTCCTGGTAGTGGACCGGCGCCCAGCGGTAGGCGAGCTCGGCGTCGCTGACCGCCGCATGCGCCGCGGTGATCGGCACGATCGCCGCCGCGCCGGCGACCAGCGCCGCCGCCGTGAACCGCCAGAACCTCATCGTTGCCTCCGTCAGTGGTTGGTTGACCTTGACGGAAGCTATTCGACAGATATGGATACCTACGGGCGCGGATGGGGCCGGACACCGTCGCGGCGGTGTCGGCCTGGACATCACCGTCGACGAGCAGGCCGTGCGCTCGGCGGACCGGCCCGTTACGCGAGGTGGCTGACGCGGCCGGCGGTGGCGTGCTGCTCGTAGGCGCTCTCGGCGTGGATGACGAGGTCGAGGCCGCCGCGCTCGTGCTCCGGGGCGACGCGGAAGCCGACGGTCCGGTCGATGGCCTTCGCGACCAGCCAGGTGACGGCGAACGCGTACACGGCGACGACCAGCACCGCGAGGGACTGCCGGCCCAGCAGGTCCAGCCCGCCGCCGAAGATGAGCCCGTCGTCGCCGCCGGTGACCGTCGCGGTGGCGAGGACCCCGATGAGCACGGTGCCGATGAGGCCGCCGACGCCGTGGACGCCGACGACGTCGAGCGAGTCGTCGTAGCCCATCTTGTACTTGAGGCCGACGGCGTAACAGCAGGCGACGCCGGCGACGACGCCGATGGCGAGGGCGCCGAGCGGGTTGACGGAGCCGCACGACGGGGTGATCGCGACGAGGCCGGCGACCGCGCCGGAGGCGGCGCCGAGGGTGGTCGGGTGGCCGTCGCGCCAGCGTTCGACGATCAGCCAGCCGCCGACCGCGGCGGCCCCGGCGACCTGCGTGTTGAAGAAGGCGGTGGAGGCGACGCCGCCGGTGGTGAGCGCGGATCCGGCGTTGAAGCCGAACCAGCCGAACCACAGCAGCCCGGCCCCGAGGATGACCAGCGGCAGGCTGTGCGGGCGCATCGCCTCGGTGCGGAACCCGAGCCGCGGCCCGAGCACCAGGGCGAGGGCGAGCGCCGACGCGCCGGAGTTGACCTCCACGACGGTGCCGCCGGCGAGGTCCAGGATGCGCAGGTGGGAGGCGATCCAGCCGCCGCCGAACACCCAGTGCGCGATCGGCACGTACACCACCAGGACCCAGATCGCGACGAACGCGATCCATGAGCCGAACTTCGCGCGGTCGGCGATCGCCCCGCTCAGCAGTGCCGCGGTGATGATGGCGAACATCAGCTGGAACCCGGCGAACGCCATCGTCGGCACGGAGCCGGTGAGATCCTTCGGCCCGATCCCGGCCATCCCGGCGTGTTCGAGGGAGCCGATCAGGCCGCCGGTGTCCGTGCCGAACGCGAGGGAGTAGCCGGCGACCACCCACACGACGGTGACTACGGCGAGGCAGGCGAACGACATCATGAGCATGTTGAGCGCGCTCTTGATCCGCACCATGCCGCCGTAGAACAGTGCCAGGCCCGGCACCATCAGCAGCACCAGTGCCGCGCTCACCAGCAGCCAGGCGGTGTCACCCGCGCTGAACCCCTCCGGCATCCCGGACCCCTCCCCTTCCGCGTGTGGTCCGTGATCGCCATTGATCGCGTGGCATGCAGCGTCGCGGTCCCGCGTTTCACCCGTTGTTCAGCGTCGTTTCGAACATGTTTCCTGCGTGACACGCGCGACCCGAACGGCTCACCGACCCCGTGACGGCTCGCCGGTCAGGCTTCGGGTATCGGCCGGCCGAAGGCGGCCAGGGTGATGTCGGCGGGTTCCGGACCGCCGCGGCGGCCGGTGTCCAGGCCGTCGAGCACGGCGAGTTCCTCGGCGGACAACTCGAAGCCGGCGATGTCGAGGTTCTCGGCGATCCGCTCCGGGTTCGTCGACTTGGGGATCGCGGAGCGACCCTGCTGCAGGTGCCAGCGCAGCATCACCTGTGCGGGGGTCCGGCCGTGCGTCGTGGCGATGCCGCCGATCGCCGGGTCGTCCAGGGTGCTTCGGTGGCCGCTGTCCCGGTAGAAGGTGATGCCGCCGATCGGTGACCACGCCTGGGTCAGGATGCCGTGCGCGGCGCCGAACGCCTGGACGTCGGGCTGGGTGAAGTACGGGTGTACCTCGATCTGGTTCACCGCGGGCACCACGGTCGCCTTGTCCAGCAGCGCGGTGAGGTGCTCGACCATGAAGTTGCTGACGCCGATGGCCCGGACCTTGCCGTCGGCGTACAGGGTTTCCAGGGCGCGGTACGCCTCGAGGGTCCTGCCGAACTCCGAAGGCAGGGCCTGGTGGAGGATGAGCAGGTCGATCCGGTCGACGCCGAGCTTTGCGGCGCTCTTGTCGAAGCCGTGCAGCGTCTCGTCGTAGCCGTAGTCGCTGATCCAGATCTTCGTCTCCAGGAACACGTCCGCGCCGGACGCGGCCACCGCCTCCCCGACCTGCCGTTCGTTGCCGTACGCGGCGGCGGTGTCGATGTGCCGGTAGCCGGCGTCGAGGGCCGCGGCGACCGCGGCGCGGGTCTCGTCGGGCGGGGTCTGGAAGACGCCGAACCCGAGCGCGGGCATCTGGACGCCGTTGTTGAGCGTCAACTGCGGGATGGTGGTCATGAGGGTTCTCCTTGCGGGTCGTCCTGCTCGTTGTCCGCCGGTCCCGGGGTGGGCTGCCGCGAGCCGCCGCGGGTGATCATCGACGGCGGGCGCTCGGCTGCAGGTGCGGGTTGACCCAGCCGTTGTCGGCGGGGTTGAGGGTGACGCCTGGCGGGACGATCTCGTCGATGCGGTCGAGCACGTGTCCGGCCAGGGTGACGTCGCCTGCGGTGAGCTGGGACTCGAGGTGCTCCATGGTGCGCGGTCCGATGATCGCCGAGGTGACCCCGGGGTGGCGCAGAACGAACGCGATGGCCAGCTCGATCAGGCTGATCCCGGCGTCGCTGGCGAGCTTCGCCAGGGCGTCGGCGGCGTCGAGTTTGCGCTGGTTCTCGGGCAGGGAGAGGTCGAACCGGTTGGCGAGCCGCTTGCGGGCCTCGGACATCGGTCCCGAGTGGTCGTCCTTGCGGTACCGGCCGGACAGCCAGCCGCCGGCGAGCGGGCTGTAGGAGAGCACGCCCATGCCGTACCGGGCAGCCAACGGCAGGATCTCGTGCTCGATGTTGCGGGTGAGGATCGAGTACGTGGGCTGTTCGGTGACGAACCGTTCGCGGCCGCGGTCGCGGGCCACGTACTGCGCGTCGACGAGCGCGGAGGCGGGGAACGTGGAGTGGCCGATGTAGCGGACCTTGCCGGCCCGCACGAGGTCGGTGAGCGCGCCGAGGGTTTCGTCGAGGTCGACGGCGGGGTCGTAGCGGTGCATCTGGTACAGGTCGACGTGGTCGGTGCCGAGCCGCCGCAGCGAATTCTCGACCGACGTCATGATCCAGCGACGGGACCCGCCGCGGTGGTTCGGGTCGTCGTCGAACGGCATGAAGAACTTCGTGGCGAGCACCACGTCGTCGCGGCGCCCCTTCAGCGCCTTGCCCACGATCTCCTCGGACTCGCCCTGGGAGTACACGTCGGCGGTGTCGACGAAGTTGATCCCGGCGTCCAGGGCCCGGTGGATGATGCGGATGCTCTCGTCGTGGTCCTTGGTGCCCCAGGCACCGAACATCATCGTGCCGAGGCACAGATTGCTGACGGACACGCCGGTGCGGCCGAGCGGGCGGTGTTCCATGCTGTGCTCCTTGCCTAGGAGGCCGGGATGACCTCGTCGATGAGACGGATCGCGTTGAGGGTGCGCGGGTACCCGATGAACGGCAGCAGCTGTGTGGCGACGCTGATCAGGCCGGCGCGGTCGTTGCCGACGTTGAGGTTGGCGGCGACGTGGCCCTTCGCCTGCGGTTCGCAGCCGCCCATCGCGATGAGCATCGCGAACGTGAGCAGTTCCCGGTGGCGCAGGTCGAGGCCGGCGCGGGTGTAGTGGTCGCCGAAGCAGTTCGCGGACAGGTACTGCTGAATGTGCAGCGTGTCGGCGGGTGCGCCGGCGTACATGGCCTCGACCAGGTCGGCGCCGACGATCGCCTTCTGGACAGCCAGGCCCCGCTCCGCCCGGGTCTCCGGTGTCGTCGTCGACTGTCCTTCCAGGGGCAGCTCGACGCCGTGTGCGGTGAGGACGTCGTTGGTGGCGTGCAGGAAGTCGAAGACCTTGCCCATGCCCACGTACGGCACGGCCTGGTACACGACCTCCTTGACCTCGACCGGCGTGACCCCGACCGTCAGGGCCGCGCCGAGCATGACCCGGTACTCACTGAGGCCCTGGACAGCGATCAGCCCGGCCAGCTGCACCATGAGCCGCGTGCGGGTGTCCAGGTTGCCGTGGCGCAGCACCTCGTCGAACGCGAAGTTGTCGAAGTGGTCGATGAGTTCCGGGTCGGTGACGGCAAGCGTCGAGACATGGCCGGGGAACAGTTCGTCGTGGTGCTTGCGGGCTTGTTCGTCGGGAGCCACGTGGACCGTCCTTCAGGAGTTCGGGACCGGGCGGATGGTCACCGGGGCCGCCCCGGCGCCGACGACGGAGCCCTCGTCATCGGTCCAGGTCGTCACGGCTGGATCAGCACCTTCAGCGCGGCGCGGTCGGCCATGGCCCGGTAGCCGCCGGGGACCTCGTCGAGGCCGACGGTGCGGTCGAAGACCTTGCCGGGCTGGACGTGGCCGTCGAGGACGTCGGGCAGAAGCTCGTCGCTCCTTGCGAGCTACCCCGGCGATATCCATCCAATCCGGGCCAGGGCCGGTGTGGCGGTGCCCGGTCACTGAGGGCGTTGCGCCCGTGGTACGTCGTGCGGGGCCGCGGTCCAGCTGGCCAGGAGGTCGAGCGCCTCCTGGTCGCGGCTGCCGGCCTCGGCGGTGTAGGCGTTGAGCCGCAGCCCCGGGTCGGTGACCAGCTCCATCGACTCGTAGGCGAGGTTCAGGTCACCGACGGTGGGGTGGTGCAGGTGTTTGACGCCGCTGCGGTGCAGCCGCACGTTGTGCTTGGCCCACCAGGTGCGGAACACGTCGCTGCGGGTGGACAGCTCGCCGACCAGGTCGCTCAGGGCACGGTCGTGCGGGTCGCGGCCGGCCTCGGCGCGCAGCATCGCGACCACGTCCCCGGCGAGCTCGTCCCAGTCGCGGTAGAACGTCTGCGCGGCCGGGTCGAGGAAGATGAACCGGGCGATGTTCGGCCGGCCGGCGCCGCTGTCGAACAGCGGGGCGAACACGGCCCGGCCGAGCTCGTTGGCGCCGAGGATGTCGAGCCGGCTGTTGCGCACGTAGGCCGGGGCGAGCGTCATCACGTCCAGCAGCCGGGACGTCTGCTCCCGCAGCCGCGGGGCGCGCGGCCGGTGCGCCGGGCCGGCGTTCGCGGTGCGGGCCAGGTCGAACAGGTGCGCCCGCTCCGCCTCGTCCAGCTTCAGCGCCCGGGCCAGGGCCTCCAGGACGCTGTCGGACACGCCGGTGAGGTTCCCGCGCTCCAGCCGGATGTAGTAGTCGATGCTCACCCCGGCGAGCAGCGCGACCTCTTCCCGGCGCAGGCCGGCGACCCGCCGGTGACCGCCGTGGGTGGGCAGCCCGGTGCTTTCGGGCGTGATGCGCGCCCGGCGGGTGGTGAGGAAGTCGCGGACCTCGGCTCGGCTGTCCATAGCTTCGACCGTACGTCCGCCGCTCGCCACCTGGGAGGTTCTGGCATTACCCCGAAGACCGGCCACCGCGACCCGCCCCGCGGACCGCGGTTGCCTGAAGACACCGACCCGAAGGCGACCGTCCGGCTCGCCGGGCGACCTCGTAGGCCGCGCGGGCTCTGCCGTCGGTGCGCGCCGGGTGGCGCCGGCCGCGCCGCACGGGACCGCTGATCGGTCCGGCCGCCGGTACGCTGGGCGCATCGTGACGATCACCGATGTCTTGGAGCGGCTCGCGCGGCGGCGGGTCCGTCGGTACCTGCTGCACGCCCTCGCCCTCATGGAGCGCAACGCGTTGTACCGCGACGACGTCGACTGGCCGGCGGTCCGGGCGGACGCCCTTGCCGGTTGCGCCGGGGCGGTCGCGTACACCGGCACCCACGAGACCCTGCGGCGGGTGCTGCGGCAGGCGGGCGGCCCGCACAGCGGCCTGCGCCCGCCCGGCGCCCGCACCACGGCGAAGGCACCGGCCCCGCCGACCGGCGGGCTCGTCGACGGCGTCGCCCACCTGCGCCTGCCGGCGTGCGGCGGCGACTCCCGCGGCTACCGTGACGCCGGCAACCGCGTGGTGCGTGAGCTGGCCGCCGCCGGGCCCGCCGGGTGGATCGTGGACCTGCGCGGCAACCAGGGCGGCAACATGTGGCCGATGCTCGCCGTGGCCGCACCGCTGCTCCCCGACGGCGTCCTCGGCCACTTCGTGCCCCCGCACGGGCCCGACCAGGTGTGGACGCTGCGCCGGGGCCGGATCGCGCTCGCCGGCCGGACCCTCGCCCGCACCGGCAACCCGCCCACCGAAGCGCCGGTCGCGGTCCTCACCGACGGCTCCACGGCGAGCTCCGGCGAAGCCGTCGCGGTCGCGTTCCGCAGCCGTCCCCACGTGCGCACGTTCGGCACCCCGACGCACGGCATGACCAGCGCCAACGAGACCCACCAACTGCGCGACGGCACCCGGATGTACCTGACGGCCTCGTACTTCGCCGACCATCACCGCACCGTCCACCGCGGCCCGCTCCAGCCCGACGACCCTGGCGGCACCGACCCCCTCACCGCCGCCGCGACCTGGGTCCGCGCGCCGCACGGGTAGCCGCGGCGGCAACCCGGTCGCACCGGGCGTGCACCCGGGCGCCCGTCAACCGGGTGACGGGGATGCCGATAGGTCGCTCATGACCGACTCCGGCCGTCTACGACGCACCTACCGTGTCCTGTCCCTCCTGCTGCTCCTGGTGCAGGGGGCGTTCCTCGCCGCCGGTGTGCGGCCGGCCGGGGCCGCGGGACCGGACGCGGTCGTCACCGACGCCGGGTGTCTCAGCACGTACGCCGCCCGCACCGACGACGGGTCGTCGGGGCCGGTGCCGCTCGGGTTCCCGGTCAACTTCTTCGGCACCACGTACAACGACATGTACGTCAACAACAACGGTGACGTCACGTTCGGCAGCCCGTACAGCGGGTACTCCGGTCTGAACCTCGCCGCGTTCGGCAGCCCGATCATCGCGGTCGCGTTCTTCGACGTCGACACCCGCCCGGGCGGGACGACACCGGTGTCCTACGGCCCGATCACGTACTCCGGGCGTCCCGCGTTCTGCGTGAACTGGGTCGACGTCGGCTACTACAGCAACGGCTCGGACCGGCTCAACAGCTCGCAGCTGATCATCGTCGACCGGTCCGACACCGGCGCCGGCAACTTCGACATCGTCATGAACTACGACCGCCTCGCCTACGAGCCGGCCGGCGGCCTGACCGTCGGGTACTCCAACGGCACGTTCACCTACGTGTACCCGGGCTCCGGCGTCGCCGGCGCGCTGGTCGACGCGAACACCTCCACCGGCCTCATCCGCAACTCCGGGGGCGGCGCCCAGCTCGGCCGCTACGTGCACCAGGTCCGCGGCGGCCAGCCGAGCGCGCCCGGCGCGCAGAGCATCACCTTCCCGGCGGTCGGCGACGTCACGTACGGGGTCGCCCCGTTCACCCTGAGCCCGACCGCCTCGTCCGGTCTGACCGTCGCCCTGACCGCGGCCGGCGCGTGCACCGTGTCCGGTTCGACGGTGACCGTCACCGGTGCCGGTTCCTGCACGCTGACCGCCGGCCAGCCCGGCGACGGCACCTACACCGCGGCGGCGCCGGTCTCTCGGACGTTCCAGATCGCCAAGACGCCCGTGTCCGTGTCCCTGTCGGGGCTCGGCCAGACGTACGACGGCACCGAGCGGAAGGTCACCGTGACCGCCGACCCCGACCCGGGCAACGGCGCCGTGGCCGTCACCTACGACGGCTCCGCGACCGCGCCGACCAGCGCCGGCACCTACGCCGTGCAGGCCGCGTACACGTCGGCGACGCACACCGGCACCGCGTCGGGCACCCTCGTCGTCGCCAGGGCGCCGCAGCGCATCACGTTCCCGGAGATCGTCGACCGCAGGTACGGCGGCGACCCGATCCACCTCGCCGCGACCAGCGACTCCGGCCTGCCCGTCCGCTTCACCGTCACCGGCCCCTGCGCCGCGGACGGCGGCACCCTGACGGTCACCGGCGCCGGCCAGTGCACGGTCACCGCGACGCAGGCCGGCGACGCCGACCGGCTCGCCGCCGCGCCGGTCGCCCGGTCGTTCGCCGTCGCCAAGGGCGCCGTCACCATCACCCTCGGCGGGCTGTCGCAGGTGTACAACGGCACGTCCCGCGCCGTCACCACGTCCGTCGTGCCCTCGGCCGCCGGCGCGGTCCACGTCACCTACAACGGCTCCGGCACACCGCCGACCACGGCCGGCACCTACCGGGTCGTCGCCACCGTCGACGGCGCCGACTACGAGGGCACGCTCACCGCGACGCTGACCGTCGCGAAGGCCACCCAGGACATCGACTTCGCCCAGCCGGCCGCGGCGACCTACGGCGACGCCCCCCGCGCGCTGCGGGGCGCCAGCTCCGCCAGGCTGCCTGTCCGGTTCACCGCCACGGGCAGCTGCGACCTGCGCTCCGGTGCGCTCGCCTACACCCGGGGCGGTGAGTGTGTCGTCACCGCGCACCAGGACGGCGACGCGAACCGGCTCGCCGCCACCGACGTGGTCCGCTCCGTCGAGGTCGCCCGCGCCGTGCAGACCGTGACCCTCACCGTCCCGCGGCGCCTCGCCGTCGGCGGCGACGCCGGCACCCTCACCGCCGGGTCGACCGCCGGCCTGCCGGTCCAGGTCACCGCCGCCGGGACCTGCGAGGTGCGCACCGTCGACGCTGGCACCGCGCTGGCGCCCACCCACGCGGGCACCTGCACCGTCACCGCCGCCCAGGCCGGCGACGAGTCATACCTGCCGGCGACCGCCGCGACGGCCACCACGAGTGTCGACCGGGGCGCCGCGACCCTGCGCGTGCGGGCCCTGTCCCAGGTCGCCGACGGCAGTCCCCGCACCGCCGAGGTGAGCACCACCCCGGCCGGGCTGACCGGCACCACCGTCACCTACGACGCGCGCGGCCAGGCGCCGAAGGCGTCCGGCACCTACCGGATCGTCGCCACCCTCGACAACCCCGACTGGACCGCCGCGCCCGTCATCGCGAAACTGACCGTCGCCCAGGCCGCGGCCGCGCCGGTGAAGGACCCGGCGACCGGCGCCCGCCCGGCGCTCACCCCGAACGCCGCCATGTCCACTGTGGACGGCAAGGCCGCCCCGGTCACGATCACGCCCGCCACCGGCGGCGGTGTCACGCTCACCGGCGGCGGCTTCACCGCGGCGGTCGCCGCGGTCGGCGCGGACAGCACCGGGCAGCCGCTCGACGCGGACGGCAAGCTCGTCGTCGACCGCAAGCACCAGGTGTCGGTGTCGATGACCGGGTTCGCCCCGAACACCCGCACCGACGTGTGGCTCTTCTCCGACCCCGTGCTCATCGGCCAGGTCACCACGGACGCGAAGGGCACCGTGGACGCGAAGCTGCCCGTCCCGGCGACCCTGCCGACCGGTCAGCACGCGCTGCAGGTCAACGGCGTCACCGCCGACGGTGCGCAGCGTTCCCTGAGCGTCGGTCTCCTGCTCGTCGACGACCCCGCGGTGGCCGCGCCGGCAACCGCACCGGCGACCGCGCCGACGACGACCGGCACCGGCACCGACCGGCCGGCCGTCGCCGCGCCGGCCCTGCCGGACGCGGTCGACGCGCTCGCCCAGCTCCCCGCCTACATCCCGGCCGCGCACGCCGACGCCGTCGTCACCACCGCGATCGCCGGCTTCACCCTCCTGGCGATCACCGCCGGCGCGGGCGGCGCCGCCGTCGCCGGCGGCGGGACCACCAGGGCCGGCTCCCGCCAGGGCGGCGGGCAGCGCAAGGCCGGCAAGATCGCTTCCGGGTCGGCGAAGCACTTCAAGGAGAAGTGGGCCGGCGGCGGCTGGGGCGACACCTCGTTCAGCTGGCGGATGCTGCCGACCGGCTGGCTCGACCGGCGCAGCCTCGACCTGCCGCAGCGCGTCGCACCGAAGTCCCCGCTGCTCGCACGGATCCTGACCGACGGCTCGTACCTGCGCGCGATGCTCGGCGGCGCCTGGTGGGCGATGCCCGCCGCCGGTGCGGTCCTCGGCGTCACCGCGGCCGTCCAGAGCCACGGCTCGCCGCTGCCCGGCACCGGCATCATGCTCGCGCTCGTCGTGCTCGGCATCTTCGACGGGTTCGCCGGTCTCGCCGCGGCCCTCGGGTTCGCCACGGTCGTCGTGGCCACCGGCGGGGTGACCTCCACCGACACGCTGCGCCTGCTGCTGGGCGTGTGCGCGATGTGGTTCGCCATCGCGTTGCTCGCCGGTGTCGTCCGACCGTTCCGCCGCCCGACGCCGCAGACGGCGCTGGACTGGTGGACCCGCGGCGCGGACGTGTTCATCGCGTCGCTCATGGGCGGCTGGGCCGTCCAGAAGAGCATCGGCGCGCTGAGCGGCCTCGCCGGGCACCAGCTGCCGATCGCCGCGCACGCGGACCGGTTCGCGCTCTTCGCGCTCGCCGCCATCGCCACCCGCATCGTGCTGGAGACCCTCGCCGGCTGGGCCTACCCGTCGCGGCTCGGTGCCGTGCGCCCGGAGAAACTGCAGAAGGCGGGGAAGGTCCAGCGGCTCTCCGCGATCGGCCTGCGCACCGGCATGTTCATCTTCGTGGCGGTCCCGTTCCTCGGCACCCCGTGGCAGCTGTGGGTGGGCGCGGCGCTGTTCGGAGTGCCGCAGGTCCTCAGCGTGTACGAGGACGCGTTCCCGAACCTGCCGAAGCTCTTCGGGTTCCTGCCGAAACGCATCGTCAAGACGGTCTTCATGATGCTCGTCGGCACGCTGTCCGGCCTGGCGCTCGCCTGGCTGATCGACGACCCGGCGTCCCGGATCGTCAACGGCTTCGTCCTGCTGTCCCTGCCCGGTCTGGTGTTCTCGCTCATCGAGCTGTTCGGCCGCGAGGGCGAGGAGCGTTCGCAGAGCTGGCGGCGCGAGCTCGCCGGCGGCGCGGTCGTGGCGGTCGGCATCGCGGCGGCGTTCGGCGTCTTCTCATGACCCGATATGCTGCGGCCGATGTCCGGGGGGCCTTCGATGTGGTGGTGCCGTCATCCCCGCCGCACCGAGCCGAAGGCCGCGCCCATGACCGAGTTCCATCCCGTCCCCGAGCCACGCGGGACCCTCACCCACGTCAACTGTGTGGTGTCGGCGCCGCTCGGATACCGGCCGCTGCACCTCGACCTGCACGTGCCGCCGGGCGACGGCCCGTTTCCCGTCGTGCTGTGGATCCACGGCGGCGGCTGGATGACGGGCAGCCGGGTGTGGACCGTCGACCAGCGCTTCCACGAGCGCATGGTGGCCCGCGGCTATGCCGTCGCCGACGTCGACTACAGGCTGGCGATGGAGGCGACCTGGCCGGCGCAGCAGGCCGACGTCGACGCCGCGGTCCGCTGGCTGCGCCACCACGCCACGGCGCTGCGGCTCGACCCGGACCGCTTCGCCGTGCTGGGTGAGTCGGCCGGCGGGCAGATCGCCGCGGTCGCCGCGCTCACCGGCACCGGCGACACCGCGATCCAGGCGGCGATCATCTGGTACGGCCCTGCCGACCTCGCCGGTCTACGGCGGCAGGAGGACCCGCTCGAGTTCCCGGCGATCCTGCTCGGCGGACCGGTCGCCGAGCGCCAGGCGGTCGCGCGGCTCGCCAGCCCGCTGCACAACGTCCACCGGGCCGCGCCGCCGTTCCTGCTCGTGCACGGCACCGAGGACGAGATCGTGCCGTTCGCGGAGGCCGCCGGCTTCGCCGGAGCGCTCCGGGCGCAGGGTGTCCGGTGCGACGTGATCCCCGTCCAGGGCGCCCGGCACGTGTTCGCCGGCGCCGCCGTCGAGGTCGGCACCCTCACCGAGGCCGGCGCGGACTTCCTCGACGATGTCCTCGGCCGCTGACCCGGTGCCGTCCCTCGCCGGGCAGGTCGCCGCGCTGGGACGGGAGGCGCCGATGCCCGCGGTCGCGGTGGCGGTCTTCACCCGCGAGCGGCAGCTCGCCGAGATCGTGCACGGCGTCGCCGACCTCGGCACCGGCCGGCCCGTCACGCGGCAGGACTGGTGGGACCTGGCGAGCCTCACCAAGGTCCTCGTCACGGTCCCCGAGGTCCTCGAACTGGTGGCCACGCGACGGATCGGGCTCGACGAGCCGCTGCGCGCCGCCTGGCCGGACGCCCGGCGGGCACCGTTTGCGGGCGCGACCGTCGCGCGGCTGCTCAGCCACGACGCCGGGCTGCCCGCCACCGTCCGGTTCTTCGAGACGACGACCGGACGGGACCGGATCGTGGACGCCGCGCTGCGCACCCGCCCGGAACGTGCCGCGGGCGCGGGCGCCGTCTACAGCGACGTCGGCTACATCGTGCTCGGTGCGATGGTCGAGGCGCTCACCGGGCGGTCCCTGGCCGAGGGACGCCACGGCCCGCGGTTCGCGCCGCTGCCCGGCCCGGCGGTCGCCACCGAACGGTGCCGCTGGCGGGGGCGGCTGATCACCGGTGAGGTCCACGACGAGAACGCCGCGGCGATGGGCGGCGTCGCCGGGCACGCGGGCGCGTTCGCGACGATCGGCCAGGTGGCCCGGATCGGCCAGGCCTGGCTCACGGAGCGGGTCACCACCCCGGCGCTGCACACGGCCGTGCGCGAATGCTGGTCGTCGAACGAGGACGGGGACCGCTTCGGCCTCGGCTGGTGGCTCACCCCCACCCGGGGACTCGGCGGGCCGCGCGCCGGCGCGGACGGCTACGGCATGTCGGGATTCGTCGGCAACCGGATCTGGCTCGAACCCGGCCGCGGCTACGGCGTCGCCGTCCTCAGCAACCGCGTGCATCCGGTCCGCGGTGACCGGGCGCCGTTCGACACGTGGTGCGCCCGTCTCCTGACGACCGTCGCGGACGCGCTTCAGGGTGACGCCTCAGGGTGAGGCCAAGCCGTTCCTGTAGGCGATGACGACGAGCTGCGCCCGGTCGCGGGCGCCGAGCTTCGTCATCGCCCGCTGCACGTGGGTCCGCACCGTGAGGACGCTGAGGTGCAGCTCGCCGGCGATCTCGTCGTTGGACCGGCCGTCGGCGGCCAGCTTCACGACCTCCAGCTCCCGGTTGGTCAGGTCGCCGATCCCGGGCGCGGCCGGCAGCGGCGGCGCCGGTCGCGGCGCGGCGAGGAACTGCGCGATGAGCGCCTTCGTCGCGCCCGGGGACAGCAGGCTGTCGCCGGCGGCGACGATGCGGATCGCCTCGAGGAGGGTGTCGGTGGTGACGTACTTGCCGAGGAAGCCGCTCGCGCCGGCACGCAGGGCACGGGCGACGTGCTCGTCGTTCTCGAACGTGGTGAGGATCAGCGCCCTCGTGCCGGCCAGGCCGGGGTCGGCGCAGATCGTCTCGGTGGCGGCGAGGCCGTCGGTGCCGGGCATCCGCACGTCCATCACGACGACGTCGGGTCGGTGCGCGCGGGCGAGGTCGACGGCCTGCGCACCGTCCGCGGCCTCGGCGACGACCTCCAGGTCCTCGCACGAGTCGATGAGCATCCGGAACGTGCCGCGCAGCAGCGCCTGGTCGTCGGCGAGGAGCACGCGGATCGTCACGACGCCACCCCCGGCGGCAGGGGCAGGGCGGTCACGATCTCGAAGCCGTCGCCGTCGTTGACGCGGAGCTCGCCGCCGACGGCGTGGGCGCGTTCCCGCATCCCGATGATGCCGAAGCCGGACCCGTTCCGCGGTGTTGCGCCGGTACCGGTGGCGTTGGCGATCGTGGCCGTGCGGGGGGCCTGCGTGTCGTCATGCGCCTGACGGCTCCCGGCTACTGGATCCGAACCGGTCGTGCGGGTCCGTACTGCTGCGGCTGCAGTACTGCGAACCATGTCCGACGATTCTTTGTTAACGCTAGTGTCATTGACACTGCTCAGTGCCGCTCGGTAGCGTGTCCGCGAACGACCGGCCGGAAGAACGTCGGTTTTGATGCTCTTTCAAATACGTGATCGGCGTTTTCCCGTCGTGCGTAGAAACGGAGCGGACCGTTCACATGACCGACGACAAGCAGCATGAGCACGGCATGTCCGGACCGGTATTCGCCGTCGGCGGGCAGACCGCTTATGACGATGTCGTGCGATTCACGGCCGCGGTCAGGGCACTGCACCCGCTGCCGGAAATGCCGCACCCGGATTTCCTGCTGTTCCAGACCCTGCATCTGACCGCGGAACTGCTCTGGTACAACGTGCATTTCGACATCGTCCGCGCCGCCGACGACCTGGGCCGCGGCGATCACCGGTCCGCGCATCGCCTGCTGCGCCGCGCGACCGGGCTGCAACGGCTGACCGTGACGCATCTCAACCAGGTCCGGACCGGTATTCCGCAGACGGAGTTCCTGCAGATCCGGGCGAGCCTGCCCGACGGTGGAAGCGGCCTGGACTCCCCCGGCATGCGGAATCTGCAAAAGGCGTGCCGGCATTTGTGGCGCTGTTTCTCCGCGGCCCTGGACGCCGCCGGGCTGGCGTCGGAGACGGCGCTGCTGGAGGCCGGCTCGACGCACCCGGACCTGCGCGAGATCGCGCTGGAGATGCTGGAGCTCGACGACGCGATGCTCGGCTGGCAGCAGGAGCACCAGCGCATGGTGTGGGCCCGCCTCGGCGGCCACCCGACGCTGCGCACGATGCCCGTCGACGCTTCCGGTGGGCCGGTCAGCCTGACCGGGCGGACCGTCGACGTGCTCGACCGGTTCGTCGCGCACATGCGGTTCCCGCGGCTGTGGCAGGCGGTGCAGCAGTACCAGGAATCCATGGCCGGCCACAAGGCATAGGAGGACCCGCCGATGACCAGCACCGCCTGGCAGCCGCCGCAGGAGCTGCCGTTTCACTGGCACGTCTACGACGTCGGGCACCTGCTGCCCGGCGGGTGGGCCGGGGAGCTGCTCGACGTGGCCCGCGAGCACGCCGTCCACCGGGTCTTCCGGCCCACCATGACCACCGCCCGGGAGGTCGCCGACGCGCGGATCCCGATGCACAGCGTCGACGGCGAGGTGCTGCGGCGCAGGCTGCCGTGGACGTTCCAGCTGTACAGCGGCTGGTTCAAGGAACTCGCCGAACGCACCGTCGACGAGAAGTTGCAGGAGACCGCCACCGACAACCGCGCCCTGAGCCTGAACATCCAGGACGGGATCACGATGCGCTACCCGTGCCACGTCGACAGCAACCCGATGCAGGGGCTGCTGTACTTGACGACGTGCACCGAGGAGACCGGCGGCGCCCTCGTCGTCGCCCGGGACCGCGCCGCCCACGACGTCGCCGGCGTCGACGCGGACGCCATGCGGATCTACCCGGCGGCCGGGCAGCTGTACTTCTTCGACGCGCGCCGCAACGCCCACTACGTCGAGCCGCTGCGCCGCGACGACGCCATGCGGGCGGTGCTGACGATGAACTACTACTCGCCGTCCTGCCCGGAGACCGCCCGCCCCGCCGGCCTGGACGAGCAACTCTTCGGCACCTGAGCACAGCCACCCTGCCACCACCGGCGCGCTCATGAGCCGGTGACGGCCGCCGATCATGGCAGCCGTACATCGCGGCAGGGTGGAGGGACACGGATGGCGTACGGACGGCTCTGGCCCCTACGGGCGCCCCGGCCCAGCGCGCCGATGCTGGGCTCGACGGCGCTGGCGCTGCTCGCGCTGGCCGTGTTCGCCGCGAACCTGGGCGAGCAGCGCAGTCCGCTGCCGCTGCTGTGGCTGGCCTCGCCGCTGTCGGTGGTCATCCCGACGGCGATCGCCGCCGGGATCTCCCGGTCCGCCCGCTTCAGCCTCCCCACCCGCCGCTTCTGGCGGCACCTGGCCATCTGCGCCGCCCTCGCGGGCGTCGGCGCCGCCCTCAACGCCTACGACGCGCTCGGTTCCGACCCCGTCACCCAGAACATGTCCGGGGTCACGGCCGCCGCGTTCAGCGCCGCGGTGCTGGTGCTGCTGTGGGGGCTGTGGCGGCTGCCGCTGGGCACCTCCGGGCGCGGTGACCGGCTCCGCATCGGCCTCGACGCCGGCACGGTCCTGCTCGGGGCCGCGGTGTTCATGTGGCACTACCAGGCCCGCCCGCTGCTGGAGGCGGACGGCTACCACACGGCGTCGCTGGTCGCCGCGAGCTCCACCCTCGTCCTGGAACTGGTCGTGGTGTTCGCCATCGCCAAGGTGACCCTCTCAAGGCACGTGTTCGTCGCCCGGAGCGCGTTGCGGCTCTTCGCCTTCGGCATGATCGCGGGCGCGTTCAGCGGCTTCCTGCAGCTGCTGATCCTCGACCAGCCGCACCTGAACCTGACCCAGGTCAGCATCCCCGTGGTCATGATCTGCGCCACCGCGGCGGCGCAGGCCCAGTGGCGGACACTGACCAGCCCCGATACCCGGCGCACCGCCGGCCGGCGACCGTTCAGCATCCTGCCGTACGCCGCGGTCGGCGCCGTCGACGCGCTGCTGCTGGCCCTCACCGCCACCGGCGACCCGGACCTGCAGGTGACAGCGGTCGCCGCAGTCGCCCTGACCGTCCTGGTGGTGTGGCGGCAGGTCACCGCGTTCCGGGAGAACACCGTCCTGCTCGCCCGCCTGGACCACAACGCGACCCACGACGCCCTCACCCAGCTGCCCAACCGGGCGCTGTTCAACCAGCGGCTCGCCACCGCACTCGCCGACCCGGACCGGGACCGGCACGTCAGCGTCGCCCTCATCGACCTCGACGATTTCAAGATCGTCAACGACACGCTCGGCCACGGCGCCGGCGACGCGCTGCTGGTCGCCGTCGCACAGCGGCTGGCCGCCGCGGTGCGCCCCGGCGACGTCGTGGCCCGGCTCGGCGGCGACGAGTTCGTGGTCCTCTTCGACGGCATCACCCCGGCCGCCGCGGAGCACGTCGCCCAGCGGATGATCGCGGCGCTGGCCGACCCGGTCGTCGCCGACAACCACGAGCTGCTCGTGCGGGCCTCCATCGGCATCGCCGACGGCCGCTGCGGCGACGAGGCCGGGGAACTGCTGCGGATGGCCGACATCGCCATGTACGCGGCGAAGCACGACGGCGGCAGCGGCTGCGTGCGGTACACCGCGGGACTCGGCGGCGCGGTCGCCGGCTCCGCGGCGCTCGGCGCGCAACTGCGGCACGCCATCCAGGACGGCGAGCTGTTCCTGGAGTACCAGCCGATCGTCGACCTGCACGACGGGCGGCTGACCGGGGTCGAGGCCCTCGTGCGGTGGGCCCACCCGACCCGCGGCACACTGCCGCCGGTGGAGTTCATCCCGGTCGCGGAACGCACCGGCCTGATCGTCCCGCTCGGCGACTGGGTGCTGCGCGAGGCGTGCCGACAGCTGGCGGCCTGGACGGCCGAGCACGGCCCGGCCGCACCCGCCTCGATGAACGTCAACGTCTCAGCGCGGCAGCTGGGCGACCCCGGGTTCGCCGACCGGGTGACCGCCGTGCTCGCCGACGCCCGGATCGCCCCGCACCGGCTCACCGTGGAGATCACCGAAACCACGGCGGTGGCCCTCGGCGAGGCGACCCACCACCTGCAGGCCCTCCGCCGCGCCGGCGTCAGGGTCGCCCTGGACGACTTCGGCACGGACCGCTCGTCGCTGACCCTGCTGCAGGACCTGCCGGTGGACGAGATCAAGCTGGACCGGTCGTTCGTGCAGCGCACCGGCGAGGGCCGCCGCGGCGCGATGCCCTCCGCGGTCATCGCCCTGGCCCAGGCCGTGGGCCTGGACGTGGTCGCCGAGGGCGTGGAGTTCCCCGAGCAGGCACAGCGGCTCGCGGCGCTGGGCTACCGCACCGCGCAGGGCTACCACTTCGCCCGTCCGATGCCGGCGACCGGCATCGTGCGGATGCTCGCCCCCGCCCCGCTCACCACCACCGCGGCCTGACCCGGGCGCACTCCTCGCCCGCGCGGCCCTCACCCGGTCCTGCCTCCGTAGGCCGCGATGTTGAACCGCGAATTGCACAAGTATGCAACTGCTAAAGTCGGCATACCGCACACGATCGGGAAGGCGGGTGACGGCATGTCCGTGCCCTTGTACCAGGCGAAGGCCGAACTGTTCCGCACCCTTGGTCATCCGGTGCGGATCCGGGTGCTGGAGCTTCTGCAGGACGGCCCGAAACCCGTGCGTGACCTGCTGGCCGACATCGACGTCGAGGCTCCCGGCCTTTCCCAGCAGCTGGCGGTGCTCCGCAGAGCGGGCCTCGTCACGTCAAGCCGTGACGGGTCATCGGTGGTATACGCGCTGAGCACGCCGGACGTGGCCGACCTGCTGGCGGCGGGACGGCGGATCCTCGGCGCGGTGCTGACCGACCGCGAAGGCCTGCTCGTGCAACTCCAGGCCGGAACGCGGGATTGATGACCACGCCGACAGCGGTTCCCGGCGCCGTCCGCCGCCTGACCGGCCTGCTGCCGCAACCGTCCGACTGGGCAGCGGTGCGCCGCGCGCCGCGCCGGGACCTGCTCGCCGGGCTCACGGTCGCGGTCGTTGCCCTGCCGCTGGCGCTGGCATTCGGCGCGACGTCCGGCCTGGGCGCGCAGGCGGGACTCGTCACAGCGGTCGTGGCGGGCGCTGTCGCGGCCGTGTTCGGCGGTTCCAACCTGCAGGTGTCCGGTCCGACCGGCGCGATGACGGTGGTGCTGGTGCCGGTGGTCCAGCAGTTCGGCGGTCGTGGCGTGCTGATGGTCGGCGCGCTGGCCGGTCTCGTGCTGATCGCCCTCGCACTGGCCCGGCTCGGCCGCTACGTGCGCTACCTGCCCACCCCGGTCATCGAAGGGTTCACCGCAGGCATCGCCGTCGTCATCGCTCTGCAGCAGGTGCCGGCCGCGCTCGGTGTCACCGGCGCCCACGGCGACAAGGTCTGGGCCGTGGCCGGCGACGCCTTGGTGCGCTTCGCCCGCCATCCGCATCTCGCACCGGTCGGCGTCGCCGTGGGTGTCGCGGCGGTGATGCTGGTCGGCGCACGGCTGCGGCCGGGGCTGCCCTTCTCGCTGCTCGGCGTCGCCGCGGCGACGGTCGCGGCCGAGGCCGTCCCGCTCGGCCTGGCCCGGATCGGTGCGCTGCCGGCAGGCGTGCCCGCACCGTCGCTGGACTTCCTGGACCTCGGCGCGATCGGGACACTGTTGCCCTCCGCGCTGGCCGTGGCGGCGCTCGCCGCGCTGGAGAGCCTGCTGTCGGCCACCGTCGCCGACGGGATGACCGTCAACCAGCGGCACGACCCCGACAGGGAACTGTTCGGCCAGGGGCTGGCGAACCTGGCGGCGCCGCTGTTCGGAGGGATTCCCGCGACGGCGGCGATCGCCCGCACCGCGGTCAACGTCCGCGCCGGTGCCGGGTCGAAGCTGGCCGCGCTGACCCACGCCGTCGCCCTCGCGGTGATCGTCCTGGCCGCCGCGCCGCTCGTGTCCCGCATCCCGCTCGCCGCGCTCGCCGGGGTCCTGCTGGCGACCACCGTGCGGATGATCGAGGCCGGCGCACTGCTCGCGCTGGCCCGATCCACCCGCGGCGACGCCCTCGTGCTGGCACTGACGTTCACCGTCACCGTCGTGTTCGACCTCGTCGCTGCCGTCGCCGTCGGCATCAGCGTCGCAACCGTCCTCGCACTGCGGGCCGTCGCCCGCAGCGCCAAGCTCGAACAGGTGCCGCTGGAGCCCGGCGACCACAGCGCCGAAGAGCACCACCTGCTCGCCGAGCACATCGTCGCCTACCGCCTCGACGGTCCGCTGTTCTTCGCCGCGGCCCACCACTTCCTCATCGAACTGTCCGAGGTCACCGACGTACGGGTGGTGATCCTGAGAATGTCGCGCGTCACCACAATTGACGCCACCGGCGCGCATGTGCTCGGTGACGCGATCACCCACCTGCGGCGACGCGGCATCACCGTGCTGCTGTCCGGTGTCCTCACCGGCCACGACCAGGTCCTGACGGCGCTCGGGGTGGCCGAGGACCTCCGCCGCGACGGGCTGATCTTCCCGGACACCGTCACGGCCATCAACCACGCCCGGACGCACATCGTCGGTCGCCCGTCGCCGTCCGGATAGCCGGACGGGTCGTCGCTGCGGCACGCCCCACCCCACCCCACACCGCTGCCGGGTGCAGTACCCGCTCGTTCAGTGGCACGTTCGGTCGAAGCGCGCGGTGTATCCACCGTCGTCGTGGGTCTGCTCGACGCGGCCGGGTGTCGACCAACGGCTGGGACGAGCCTGATGCGCTGCTCAACCGCCACAGCGGCCTTGTCGGCCTGGCCGGCGACGATGACATGCGCAACGTTCTCCAGCGGCGTGCGTAAAGGCGCAGCAGCCGCTGGCCCAGTGAGCGCCCCGGGATGGGGCGCTGCCTTGAACTGAGACGCTGGTGCGATAGTCCCGCTCATTGAGGACTTTCGGCCCGGTCGTTCCGCACGGGATCGCGATGAGATGACACCGAATTACGTGTTGGGGTCACATGAGGTCCTGGTAAGGACGAATCTGATCATCAAGGTCACCTACGAAGGAACGAGGCAGATGACGAGCGCAGCCGAAAAGGCGGGCAGGGCGCTGCTGGGCGTCGGTGGGCTGGTGCGCCGGGCGGAGGTCTCCACCGACGGGCGCACACTGCACCAGATCGGCGGGCGTGAAGCGGACAGCTTCTACCGGGACCGGTGGTCCTACGACAAGGTGGTCCGCTCCACGCACGGCGTCAACTGCACCGGGTCCTGTTCGTGGAAGGTGTACGTCAAGGACGGCATCATCACGTGGGAGCAGCAGCAGACCGACTACCCGAGCGTCGGGGCGGACCGGCCCGAGTACGAGCCGCGGGGCTGCCCGCGCGGGGCCGCGTTCTCCTGGTACACGTATTCGCCGACCCGGGTGCGGTACCCGTACGCCCGGGGTGTCCTCGTCGACATGTACCGGGAGGCGAAGGCCCGCCTCGGCGGGGATCCGGTCGCCGCGTGGGCCGACATCCAGGCCGACCCGGTGCGCCGCAAGCAGTACCAGCGGGCCCGCGGCAAGGGCGGCCTGGTGCGCGTGACGTGGGACGAGGCGCAGGAGCTGGTCGCCGCCGCGCACGTGCACGCCATCAAGGAGTACGGCCCGGACCGCGTGGCGGGGTTCTCGCCCATCCCGGCGATGTCGATGGTGTCGCACGCCGTCGGCGCGCGGTTCCTGTCGCTCATCGGCGGCACGATGCTGTCGTTCTACGACTGGTACGCCGACCTGCCCGTCGCCTCGCCGCAGATGTCCGGCGACCAGACCGACGTGCCGGAGTCCGGGGACTGGTGGGACGCGAGCTACCTGATGATGTGGGGCTCCAACGTCCCGGTCACCCGCACCCCGGACGCGCACTGGATGGCCGAGGCCCGGTACCGCGGCCAGAAGGTCGTCGTCGTGTCGCCCGACTACGCCGACAACGTCAAGTTCGCCGACGAGTGGCTGCCCGCGCAGCCCGGCACCGACGGCGCACTGGCGATGGCGATGGGGCACGTGGTGCTCAAGGAGTTCTTCGTCGACCGGACCGTGCCCCGGTTCGTCGACTACGTCACCCGCTTCACCGACCTGCCGTACCTGGTCGCGCTGGAGCCGGTGGAGGGCGGCGGCTACCGGCCGGGCAAGTTCGTCACCGCCGCGGACCTCGGCGACACCGACGCGGAGGCGGCGTTCCGCCCGGCGCTGTGGGACACCACGACCGACGCGCCCGCAGTGCCGAACGGCTCCCTGGGGCACCGGTTCAGCGAGGCGGGCGTCGGCACCTGGAACCTCGACCTGGGCGCGATCACGCCGCGGCTGAGCTGTGCCGGCGGGGCCGCGGTCGAGGTGGTCCTGCCGCGCTTCGACAACGACGTGCCGGAGCTGATGCGTCGTGGTGTGCCGACCGCCGAGGTGGCCGGCCGGCTCGTCACCACCGTCTATGACCTCATGCTGGCCCAGTACGGTGTGGCCCGGTCGGGGCTGCCCGGGCAGTGGCCGGCGGGCTACGACGACCCGGCCGTTCCCTACACCCCGGCGTGGCAGGAGCCGATCACCGGCGTACCGGCCGCGCAGGTCGCCCGGATCGCCCGGGAGTTCGCCGACAACGCCGAGCGCTCCGGCGGCCGGTCGATGATCCTGATGGGCGCCGGCACCAACCACTGGTTCCACTCCGACGCCACGTACCGCGCGATGCTGGCGCTCACCACGCTCACCGGCTGTCAGGGCGTCAACGGCGGCGGCTGGGCGCACTACGTCGGGCAGGAGAAGTGCCGGCCCGTCACCGGCTGGTCGCACCTGGCGTTCGCGCTGGACTGGTCCCGCCCGCCGCGG
Source organism: Dactylosporangium sp. NPDC005555 (assembly GCF_040605635.1). Taxonomy (NCBI): domain Bacteria; kingdom Bacillati; phylum Actinomycetota; class Actinomycetes; order Micromonosporales; family Micromonosporaceae; genus Dactylosporangium; species Dactylosporangium sp. NPDC005555. The sequence goes on along the minus strand of NZ_JBEXDG010000069.1, from coordinate 8,328 downwards.
CAGATGATCGGCACCGCGTTCTGGTACCTGCACACCGACCAGTGGCGCTACGACCAGTACACCGCCGACGTGCTCACCTCGCCGCTGGCCAAAGGCGAGTTCACCGGCCGGCACACCGCGGACCTCCTGGCGAAGTCCGCTCGGCTGGGCTGGATGCCGTCGATGCCGACGTTCGACCGAAACCCCCTCGACGTCGCCGACGATGCCATCGCCGCCAATCGGGACAATCCGGCGCAGCACGTCGCCGACGCCCTGGTCGACGGGCGGCTCGGGTTCGCGTGCACCGACCCCGACGCCCCCCAGAACTGGCCCCGCGTCCTCACCGTCTGGCGGGCCAACCTGCTCGGGTCGTCCGCGAAGGGCAACGAGTACTTCCTGCGGCACCTGCTCGGCACCGACGCGTCGCTGCGCGCCGCCGAGGCCCCGCCGCAGATGCGGCCGAAGGACGTGACGTGGCACGACGAGGCGCCCGAGGGCAAGCTCGACCTGCTGCTGTCACTGGACTTCCGGATGACGTCGACCACGCTGTTCTCCGACGTGGTCCTGCCGGCCGCGACCTGGTACGAGAAGCACGACCTCAACACCACCGACATGCACCCGTTCGTGCACGCCTTCACGCCGGCGATCAGCCCGCCGTGGCAGACCCGGACCGACTTCGACGCCTTCCACGGCATCGCCAAGGTCTTCTCCAAGCTGGCCGGGCCGCGCCTGGGCGTCCGCAAGGACCTTGTCGCCGCGCCGCTGCAGCACGACACCCCCGACGCCCTCGCCACACCGCACGGCATCGTCCGGGACTGGAAGACCGGCGAGGTCGACGCGGTCCCGGGCCGGACCATGCCGAAGTTCATCGTGGTCGAACGGGACTACGGCGCCGTCGCCGCGAAGATGGGCTCGCTCGGGCCGCTGCTGGACCGGCTCGGCACCACCACGAAGGCCGTCACCGTCGACGTGAACCCGGAGATCGAGTTCCTCAAGCAGGTCAACGGCACCGTCCGCGGCGGCGTCGCGGACGGCCGGCCCCGGCTGGACACCGACATCCGCGCGTGCGAGGCGATCCTGGCGCTGTCCGGCACCACCAACGGCCGGGTCGCCACCGAGGGCTTCGAGTTCCTCGAACGGCGCACCGGCAAGCGGCTCGCCGACCTCGCCCGGGAGCACGAGGGCAAGCAGATCCGCTTCGCCGACACCCAGTCCCGGCCGGTGCCGGTCATCACCAGCCCCGAATGGTCCGGAAGCGAGCACGGCGGCCGCCGCTACTCGCCCTTCACCATCAACGTCGAACGCGGCAAACCCTGGCACACCCTGACCGGGCGGCAGCACTTCTACCTCGACCACGACTGGATGCAGGAGCTCGGCGAGGAACTCCCCGTGTTCCGCCCGCCGCTGGACATGCACAAGCTCTTCGGCGAGCCGCGGCTCGGCCGCAACGGCGAGCTCGAACTGACCGTGCGCTACCTGACTCCGCACTCGAAGTGGTCGATCCACTCCGAGTACCAGGACAACCTCATCATGCTCACGCTGTCCCGCGGCGGGCCGACGATGTGGATGTCCGAGGCCGACGCGGCGAAGATCGGCGTCACCGACAACGAATGGATCGAAGCGGTCAACCGCAACGGCGTCGTCGTCTGCCGTGCCGTCGTCACGCACAAGATGCCCGAGGGCACCGTGTACATGTACCACGCCCAGGAGCGCGTCATCGACGTGCCGAAGGCCGAGACGAACGGCCGCCGCGGCGGCATCCACAACTCGCTGACCCGGCTGCTGATCAAACCCAGCCACATCATCGGCGGCTACGCGCAGCTGTCGTTCGCGTTCAACTACCTCGGTCCGACCGGCAACCAGCGCGACGAGGTCACCGTCATCCGCCGCCGGTCACAGGATGTGGAGTACTGATGAGGGTCATGGCACAGATGTCGATGGTGATGAACCTCGACAAGTGCATCGGGTGCCACACGTGCTCGGTGACGTGCAAACAGGCGTGGACCAACCGGTCCGGCGTCGAATACGTGTGGTTCAACAACGTCGAGTCCCGCCCCGGGCAGGGATATCCCCGCACGTACGAGAACCAGGAGCGCTGGCAGGGTGGGTGGACCCGGACCAGGACCGGGCGGCTCAAGCCCCGCGCCGGCGGCCGGGTCAAGAAGCTGCTGAGCATCTTCGCCAACCCGAAACTGCCGTCCATGCAGGACTACTACGAGCCGTGGACCTACGACTACGAGCACCTGCTGTCCGCGCCCGCCGGCACCGACACCCCCGTCGCCCGCCCCAAGTCGCTGCTCACCGGCCGAAACACGACGGTCACCTGGTCGGCGAACTGGGACGACTCCCTCGCCGGCGGCAACGAGATCGCCGCCGGCGACCCGATCCTGCAGCAACTGTCCGAGCAGGTGCGGCAAGAGTACGAGAAGGCGTTCCTGTTCTTCCTGCCCCGCATCTGCGAGCACTGCCTCAACCCGGCGTGCGCCGCGTCCTGCCCGTCGGGCGCCATCTACAAACGGGCCGAGGACGGCATCGTGCTCGTCGACCAGGACCGCTGCCGCGGCTGGCGGATGTGCGTCACCGGCTGCCCGTACAAGAAGGTCTACTTCAACCACCGCACCGGCAAGGCCGAGAAGTGCACGTTCTGCTTCCCCCGCATCGAGATAGGCCAGCCGACGATCTGCTCCGAGACGTGCGTCGGGCGGTTGCGGTACCTCGGCCTCATGCTGTACGACGCGGACCGGGTCGGACCGGCCGCCGCTGTCAAGGACGAGCACGCGCTGTACGAGGCGCAACGCTCGGTCTTCCTGGACCCGAACGACCCCGCGGTCGTCGCGGCCGCCCGCGCCGCCGGCATCCCCGAGGACTGGATCACCGCCGCCCAGCGGTCGCCGATCTGGGACCTCATCATGCGGCACGAGGTGGCGCTGCCGCTGCACCCGGAGTACCGGACCATGCCGATGGTCTGGTACATCCCGCCGCTGTCCCCGGTCGTGGACGCGCTGTCCGGCACCGGCCACGACGGCGAGGACGTCGGCAACCTCTTCGGCGCCGTCGACGCGCTGCGCATCCCGGTCGGCTACCTCGCCGGGCTGTTCACCGCGGGCGACCCCGCACCTGTGACGGCCGTGCTGCGCCGCCTCGCCGCGATGCGCTCGTACCAGCGGCGGATCAACCTCGGCGAGGACCGCGACGAGTCGATCGCGGCCGAGGTCGGGATGACCGGCGCGCAAATGGACGACATGTACCGCCTCCTGGCCATCGCCAAGTACGAGGAGCGCTACGTCATACCGGCGGCGCACGCCGAGGACGCCCATCGTCTCGAACAACTGGCGACCGACTGTCCCGTGGACTACGACGGTCCGTTCGGCGAGGCGTCGGGCACGCCCGCGCCGATCTCGGTGGAGAACTTCCACATGCTGCGCAACCGGCAGACCGCCGACACCACCGCGGCGCCGTCGGACAAGGAGACCCGGGTGAACCTGCTCAACTGGGACGGCAAAGGCACCCCGCAGGGAATGTTCCCGCCGAAGAACGACGGGGGCGACCCATGACCGGGCCGACCTGGCGCGCGGTGGCCGCCCGCGCCGCGTCCCTGCTGCTGCGCTACCCCGATAAGGACGTGCTGGCCGCGCTGCCGATGATCATCGCCGCCTCGGACGGAGTGCCGGCGGCGGTCGCTGAGCCGCTGCGGTTCGTCGCCGGTCACCGAGGCGACACCGACCCGGGGCAGCTCGCCGCGGACTACGTGCAACTGTTCGACTTCCGGCGCCGCTGCAGCCTGCACCTGACCTACTACACAGCCGGCGACACCCGCAAACGCGGCGAAGCCCTCGTCCTGTTCGCCGAGATCTACAAGAGCGCCGGGCTGGAACTGGTCGACGGGGAACTGCCCGACTACCTGCCCGCCGTCCTCGACCTCGCTGCGGTCGATGAGCGCGGCTGGCGGCTGCTGCGCGAAAATCGGATCGGCCTCGACCTGCTCATGCAGGCCCTCGCGGCGGAGAAGTCCGTCTACCGCCTCGCCATCGAGGCCGTCCGGCAGATGCTGCCACCCCCGCAGCCGGGTGACCTCGCGGCGGCCGCCCGCCTGGCCCGCACCGGCCCGCCGGTCGAGCAGGTCGGCCTCGAGCCGTTCGGACTCGTCGACACCACCGGAGGCCGCCGATGAACGTCCTGCTCTGGGTCGTGTACCCGTACGTCGCCGTGGCGGTCCTCGTCGGCGGGCTGATCTGGCGGTACCGGTACGACAAGTTCGGCTGGACGACCCGCTCCTCCCAGCTCTACGAGACCTCCGTGCTGCGCTGGGCCAGCCCGATGTTCCACTTCGGCGTCCTCATGGTCCTCGTCGGGCACGTCGGCGGGCTGCTCGTGCCGAAGTCGTGGACCGAGGCGGTGGGCATCACCGAGCACGCCTATCATCTGACGGCCGTCTTCATCGGCACCGTCGCCGGCCTGTGCACGCTGATCGGCATGGCGCTGCTCATCGCCCGCCGCCGCCTCACCGGGCCCGTGTTCGCCGCCACGACGAAGAACGACAAGGCCATGTACGTGGTCCTCGCCGGCGTCATCGTCATGGGGCTGTGGGCGACCGTGAAGGCGAACATCGCCGGTGACGGCTACGACTACCGGGAGACGATCTCGCCCTGGTTCCGGTCGCTGTTCTACCTGCAGCCGGACCCGGACCTCATGGCCGCCACGCCGACGTCGTTCCAGACGCACATCATCGGCGCGTTCGCACTGTTCGCGTTCTGGCCCTTCACCCGCCTGGTGCACGCCTTCAGCGCCCCGGTCGGCTACCTCACCCGCCCGTACGTCGTGTACCGCAGCCGCGACCCCCGCCCCGGCCTGCGCCCCACCCGGCCGGGCTGGGAAGGCCCGCCGAAACTGCCCACCGGCGCGGACCGCGACCGACGCTGATCCTGCCCGATCGACGCAGCAGCCCTTCACCTTCCCCGGCGGTGGCGCCGGACCAACCCCCTGCCGAGGTGTGACATGGCGAAAACAGGCACGTCCAGGAAGAGACCGGCGAGCGCGACAGCACCGCCGGTGACCGCGGCCGGCGCCGGACGGAACCTGATCCTGGCCACCATCGGGTTCACCGTGAACTTCTGGGCCTGGGCGCTGCTCGGCCCGCTCGGGCCCGGCGTCAAGGAACGCCTCGGGCTGAGCTTCGCCGCGCAGTCGCTGCTGGTTGCCGTGCCTGTCCTCGTCGGGTCGCTGGGAAGGATCCCGGTCGGGGCGCTCACCGACCGGTACGGCGCCCGGATCATGTTCCCGATCGTCAGCCTCGCCACCATCGCGCCGGTGCTGACATTGACCGTCGTGTCGTCGTACCCGGCGCTGATCATCACCGGGTTCTTCCTCGGCCTCGGCGGCACCACCTTCGCCGTCGGTGTCCCGCTCGTCTCCGGCTGGTACCCACCGGCCCGCAAAGGGTTCGCCCTCGGTGTGTTCGGTATCGGCATGGGCGGTACTGCGATCTCCAACTTCAGCACCGTCAAGCTCGCCGACGCCTACGGCGAGGACACCCCGTTCCTCATCGTCGCCGCCGCCCTCGCCGTCTACGCGGTGCTGGCGTTCCTGCTCATCCGCGACGCTCCCGGCCGGCAGCGGCCGGCCGGGTCTGCGGTCGCGCGGGTCCTGGACGTGAGCCGGCTCGGCGTCACCTGGCAGCTGTGCTTCCTGTACGCCGTCGGGTTCGGCGGGTTCGTCGCCTTCAGCGTGTACCTGCCCGCCTACCTCAAGACCGCCTACGGCCTCACCGCCAACGATGCCGCCCTGCGCACCGCCGGGTTCGTCGTCCTCGCGGTCGTCGCCCGGCCCATCGGCGGCTGGCTGTCGGACCGGTTCCATCCCGTCCCGGTCCTTGTCTGGTGCTTCATCGGCACCGCACTGTTCGCCATTGTGCAGGCGTTCCAGCCGGACCTGATGCCGGTGGCCACGGTCGCGTTCCTCGGCATGGCGGCACTGCTCGGCGCGGCCAGCGGCGCCGTGTTCGCGCTTGTCGGCAAGGTCGCACCCGCCGACAAGGTCGGCGCCGTCACGGGCGTCGTCGGCGCCGCCGGCGGGCTCGGCGGTTTCGTCCCACCCCTCATCATGGGCTGGGTCTACGGCGTCGAAGGCTCCTACGCCATCGGCCTGATGCTGTTGTCCGACGTCGCCCTCGCCGCAGCCGTCTACACCGCCGTCAAGATGAGCACCCTCGCCCGCCGCACTACATGACCCACACCCACCGACCCGAAGGGACAGCTACGAACACCATGGACACGTCCTCACTGCCAGCCCTGGTCGAGCAGCACCTGGCCGTCGCCCGCAGCGCCTCCAGCGGCCGCAGCGCACAGACGCTGTACGGCGGCCACGACCGAACCCTGCACCAGACCCTCATCGCTTTGGCCGCCGGACGGCAACTCGACGAACACGAGAGCCCCGGTGAGGCAACCCTGCACGTGCTGCACGGCCGGGTCCGGCTCGCCAGCGCCGACGACAACGCCGAAGGCAGTGCCGGAGATCTGCTCGTCATCCCGGATGCCCGGCATACCCTCGAGGCGCTCCAGGACAGCGCCGTCCTGCTCACTGTGGCCAAGACCCGTTGAGGATCGTGCGATGACCACGGAACCGGCTGCCGGCGCGGCAACGGCCGGGGATTCCGAGTGGCTGACGGAGCTCGCCTCGGCTCTTGACATCACCGACGTGTCACCGGCTGACCGCATCGCCCTGCTCAAGGTCGCCCGGCAGGTCGCCCACGGCGTCTGCCGGCCTGCGGCCCCGCTGACCACCTACCTTCTCGGCGTCGCCGTCGGACGAGGCGCCGACGTTCAGACCGCTGCGACAGCCGCCTCCCGGCTCGTCGCCGGGCGGCCATCATCGACCGGTGCGGAGCCGGGGCGATGAGCGTCACCGCAGCCGTAGCAGCAGCGCTCCGCCAGCACCACAGCAGCTCAGCCATGGCCTGGGAGCAGGCACGAACGCTGGCACAGCGACTTCCCGCACCCCTCGGCACCCAGGACGTCCCCCTGGACCAAGCCGCCGGACGGACTCTGGGCCAGCCGTTGACCGCGGCAGCCATGCTGCCGGGGTTCGACAACGCCGCCATGGACGGCTACGCCGTTTGCGGTCCCGGCCCGTGGCACGTGATCGGCTGCACACTGGCCGGAACCCGGGCCGCCGGGCCGCTCACCCCGGGCGAGGCTGTGGAGATCGCCACCGGCGCTCCGGTCCCGGCCGGCACCGACCGGGTCGTGCAGTACGAGATTGTCAGCCGCACCGGCAGCCTCATCACCGCGCCGGACGGCGACCGTTGCCACATCCGCCGCGCCGGTGAATACATCGATGCAGGACAGCAGCTCCTGCCGGCAGGCAGCATCCTGACCGCCGCCGCGCTCGGGCTCGCCGCGAGCGCAGGCATCGACGCGGTCACCGTGCGGACCCAACCGTCGGTCCGGGTCCTGGTGACCGGCGACGAGATCGTCACCGCCGGAATACCCTCCCACGGCCGGGTCCGCGACGCCATCGGTCCCGTCATCACCGCCCTCCTGAAGGCGTGGGATGTCGCGTCGCCGCAGCTGCGGTGGCTGCCGGACCGGCCCGCGGACGCACTGACGGCAGCGGTCGCCGGCTCGCTGTCCGACGTCGACGTCACCATCGTGTGCGGGTCATCGTCGGTCGGTCCGGCCGACGGCCTGCACGACACCCTCCATACCACCGGCGCCACCGTGCACGTCGACGGCGTGGCCTGCCGGCCCGGGCATCCGCAACTGCTCGCATCCGCCGGGCAGCACTGGCTCGTAGGGGTCCCTGGCAACCCGTTCGCCGCGCTGGTCGCCGCCTACACCCTGGTGCAGCCACTTCTCGCCGGTCTCGCCGGAAGAACGCTCCCGGAACCACCTGAGGTCCAGTTCCGCGGCAAGGCCCTGCCCGCTCCGGGAGTGACCAGGCTCCTGCCCGTGCAGTGGCGTCAGGGAGAAGCACACCTCATCCACGGCGCCCGACCCGGATACCTCGGCCCAGCCGCTCAGGCGGACGCGCTAGCCGTCCTCCCGCCGACCTGGCAGCCAGGCGAGACGGTACAGCTCCTGATGATGCCCCTTTGAGCACCCCGGGCACCCAATGTCCGGCCACCGCGTCAGGCGGCCTGGACAGCGTCCGCAACGATCGCATCAGCCGAGGCGCGTCGTGCCGCACGGTGCCGGGCAGTGCCCGCGAGGAGCGCTCTGAGCATCCATCGACGTGACCGCCTCGGCGACATCCTCCACGGCAGCGGCCTCGGCAGGGCGCTGATGGTGCTCCTCGGTTCGGCTCAAGCCTGGTCCGCGGCGACCCGGAGGCGGGGCGGCCGCGTGTCGATGC
>NZ_JBEXDG010000068.1:0-51726 GCF_040605635.1 Dactylosporangium sp. NPDC005555 | reverse complement strand
TCGGCACGAGTCATCGTCAACGTCGAACTTCCTGTACTCGCCCTGCTCAGACCATGTTTCAGACCGCTTGTCTCATCTCAGCCTGACAGAGAGGGCAACGCCGGACACGACCGTGGCCTCATCACGACGCCGAGTTCGGGGAAGCTGTCGCCGAGGCCGGACATATCCCTGCCCAGTCCGGTTCGAGGTGCGCCGGAGCCGTAGTTGCCGGGCCTCACGTTTCAACTGATCCTGGGGCCATCCGTCCAGCGGCGGTTGGCGGTCGGTTGGCCTGCCGGATATCCGTTCAACCACTGGGCTTGGTCGGCATGGCACCGCCCAGCATCTGCAACCGCCGGATATACTCGTCTTCGTCGATCTCACCCCGGGCGAACCGTTCGGCCAGCAGTTGCTGTGGCACCGGTCGCGGACTGGTCGGCGTGCCGCGGCCGAAGTTGCGGACCAGCAGGACGACACCAGCGACCACCAAGCCCCAGAACAGCAGCGTGTTCAACGCCATGAGGGCCATGCCGAAGCCGCTCATGCCGTCGCCCCAGTACATCATCGTGATACCTCCATCCGCTGACCTGCTACCGCCCGGTGGCCGGTGCGTCCTTGCGAGGGCGAGGCCGTCGATCACCGATGCCGATCGCGCACGCGACCCACGGCCCACGCTTCATGCCCTCCTGAGCTGACATCTCTACTGTCCCCCCGGACCCTCTCGGGGGGCACGGGACAACGTCACATCCGGCAGGGCCGAAAGGCTCGACCCCGCGGCTGCAGGCTGGTCCGTTGTCAACGGACCAGCCTGCGGCTGACCGGTCCGGCCTGGAACATCGGCGCGCTGGCTGTCGGATCGGTCCGGTCCCTCGGCATGGCAGCCTCCCCCGGCCAAGGCGGCCATTCCCTCATTGGGTCCCGCGGCTTGAAGGCCGCCCTTGCCGTCGTGGAGTTGCAGACGGCCGAACTGCAGGCTGCAGACGCAGTGCTCCGCCGCGTCAGTTCAGCATCTGAGCCGGGCATCGGCACAATACGCTGACAGACCTGGAACCTTCTGTTCGACCTACTGGGAATGTCGACCCTGCTGGGAACGCGATCACTCGGAGCCGTGCACCGCGGTTGACGCTGCGGCGTGCCCGGCCTGATGCTCGGCGGTACGGCGGCTGCAATCGGCGGTCGGCAGTGTGATGGTCACAGTGAGGCCGCCGCCCGGTGTGCATTCCTGCCGCAACGCGCCTCCCATGGCTTCGGCCAGTCCGAGGGCCACCCGCCGTGCCAGGTTTGGCGAGAGCATCGGCGCGAGCGGCGGTGTGGCGATGATGGCGGACGTGTCGTCGAGGCCGCTGGTGTCGCTGCCGTGGTCGATGACCTGGATCTGGAGTTGCTGAGGTTCGACGATGGCGGTGATGGTCGGCGGGCTGTGTGGCGGGCTGCGGCGCAGCGCGTCGGCGGCCAGGCTGGTGATGCTGTGCGTGAGCAGCTGGCTGTCGGCGACGATGCAGGGAAGCCGGTCGGGCAGCCGCAGGGTGACAGGTTGACCGTCTGGGCCCAGGTCGTCGATCGCGGCATCGATCGCCTCGGTGAGGTCCACCGGGCGTAGCCGGCAGTCGAGGGCGCCGGCGCGGAGTCGGCAGAGGTCGTCGAGGTCGGTGAGGAGGCGGACGGTGCGACCGACCGACGCTTGCGCAGCGGCGGTGTATCTGGCCTGGTCTGATGGGGCGAGACGGCACGCGTGGCCGGTCAGGTCGGTCAGTGCGGTCTCGGCTGCGGCCAGCGCGGCACGCAGGTCGGGGATGGCTGCGACGAGGGGACCATGCAGGTGTTCGACGGCGTCGGTGGGGCGTGGTTCGACCTCTCGGTTGAACGCGTCGGTGAGGTGCGCGACGTAGGCGGTGAGGATGCGTTGCTCGTCGGCACTGAGCATGCGCCCGACCCCGGCGATGGTGAGGCCCTCGGCTACCGGGGCGGTGACGTCGGCGCCTTCGGGGCGCTCGGGCGGGTGCCAGCCGGCGCTGGCCGCAACGTACCAGTCCGCGCCGGGTCTGTTGTCGGGCAGACGTTCGAGGAGGCTGACCGCGCGGAGACCAAAGGTCTGCCGGAGCTGTTCGAGCAGGGCGGCTGGACTGTCCTGACCTCGGAGCACCCCGACGGCCAGGTGGCTCAGCGTGCTGGCCTGGGCGGACTCATGGGCGGCTCGTCGCGCCCATCCCGCCGTCAGTTCGACGGACAGGCCGAACATGGACCCGGCGGCGACGAACACGGCAAGTACCGCTGCGTCGGTGAGCCCTGAGTTCGTCGGGGCGTGTTGGGGCAGGAGGTAGCTGGCCAGCAGGCCGGCGGCCAGCGCCGCGGCAAGCGCTGGATACAGGCCCCCGACGAGTGCGACCGCGAGTACGGCGAGCAGGTACAGCGCCAGCCCGACCGGCACCTCGAGTTCGCCACGCAGGGCGCCGAAGGCCATCGTCAACGCTGGCAGCAGCACTGCCGCCACGATGAATGCGTACCAGCGCCGGTGCGGGCCGAGATCCCTGGTGAGGCGTGGCAGGGAGAGCCGCGGTGGCCCGGCGGCACCCTCATGGGTGACGGTGTGGACGTTGACCGGCCCGCACAGCCGGACGACCTTCGCCGCGACGTCCTCGCCGGACAGCAGTCCGGCGAACCCGCCACGGCGGCTGACCCCGAGCACGATCTGGGTGGCGTTCTGGGCTCGGGCGAGCTGCAACAGTGTCTGTGCGACGTCGTCGCCGACCACCTGCCAGTAGCTGCCGCCCAGCGACTCCACCAGCACGCGCTGGCGGACCAGTGCCGCAGGGTCCGCTCCGATCAGCCCGCTGCACGTGGTGACGTGGACCGCTATCAACTCGCAGCCGGGCATCCGGGCGGCGATACGGGCCGCACGCCTGATGATCGTCTCGCCGCCGACGTCTCCGGTCACTCCCACGAGGATGCGTTCCCGGGCCTCCCAGGGGGCTGCGATGCCATGCTCGGCGCGGTAGTTCTGCAACCCTTCGTCCACCCGGTCGGCGACCCACAGCAGCGCAAGTTCGCGCAGCGCGGTGAGGTTGCCCGGCCGGAAGTAGTGGGTCAGCGCGGACTCGATGCGATCCGGCGGGTAGATGTCGCCGTGAACCATCCGCCGGCGCAGCGCCTCCGTCGACAGGTCCACCAGCTCGATCTGGTCGGCTCGGCGGGCCACCGCATCGGGCAGCGTCTCGCGCTGCACCGTGCCCGTGATCTGCTGCACCGTGTCGTTGAGTGACTCCAGGTGCTGCACGTTGAGCGTGGTCGCCACGTCGATCCCGGCCGCGAGGAGCTCCTCGACGTCCTGCCAGCGCTTGGTGTTGCGGCAGCCGGGCACGTTGGTGTGCGCCAACTCGTCGACCAGCGCGACCTGCGGGTGCCGGGCGAGGATGCCGTCCAGGTCCAGTTCGGCGAACGCCGACCCGCGGTAGGTCAGACTCCGGCGCGGCACCGTTTCCAGATCTTCGGCCATGACCGCGATCGGTTTCCGCCCATGCGGCTCGACGACGCCGATGACCACGTCGGCGCCCTCAGCCCGGCGACGAAGACCCTCCTGCAGCATGGCGTAGGTCTTGCCCACGCCCGGCGCAGCCCCGAGGTAGATCCTCAGTCGCCCTCGCCCCGCGCCGGCCGGGCCGGTCATGTCATTGCTCGCTCCCATGACCTGTTCCATACCTATTGCCTGCCCCACCCCGGTGCGGCCGAACACGGTCTTGACAGCAGGTCGCGGGAATCCCCCCGTCGACGCGCGTCCGCCGCACGAGTTTGGGAGACGATCAGACGTGGCCCCGGTGACGGTCTGCGGTGGCTCGCCGCGCTCGGCGTGTTTCGTTGCCGAAACACCGCAGGCCTGGGACCGGCACTCCGGAGGATCAAGGTCCTCTCGCCACCGCCGGCCGGGACGACAGGACCGGGAGCGTTCGAGGTGAGCCGGCCGACGACGTCGCGTAGCCCGGGCCACCCGATCCCGATCGAGCTGTGACCTTCGGCCCTGCCGTCCGCCCTGAGGTCGAGCAACGGTTGACCTGATGCGGGATGCGAGTGCTTCCCGCCGTCGAACCGGAACGGAGCAAACCGATGCAGCGTCGGAAGCGCGCGAAGATCATCAACACTGAGGGGGAACCCCACGCCGCCTCGGGGCTCGACGACGCCTCCGACACCATGATTGCCCACCGTTCCACCGACGACGCTCAGTGCCCCGATACCCGAGGAGACAGGCATGAGTTGGGCACGTGTTCGTGACGTGATGACCGAGTCGGTGGTCGTGACGACACCCGACTGCGCGTATCAGCAACTCGTCGACGCGCTCGCCGACACCGGCGTGAGCGCATTGCCCGTGGTCGACCAGAACAACCGGGTGCTCGGCGTCGTATCTGAAGCGGACGTGCTCCAGCATGACCCACGCATCGGCGGAGAAGCGAACACCGACACCGAGCCTGCTGAGCATCAGCGGCGTGACGCCATCAGAGCGCCAGATGGCGGGACGGCGCGCGACATCATGACTTCGCCTGCCATCACGATCACGCAGGAATCCAGTATCCACCAGGCCGCCCGGCTCATGCTGCGCCACCACGTCAAACGACTGCTCGTCGTCGACCCGGAATCCGGTGCCATGATCGGCATAGTGTCCCGGCACGACCTCCTCCGGCGGTACTTGCGCAGCGACGAGGCGATCCAACGCGACGTCGCCGATGAAGTGCTGACGCAGACGCTCTGGTTGGACCCCTCGCACATCACCGCGACGGCGACCGACGGTGTGGTGACGCTGACCGGCAAGGTCGACCGCCGATCGACCGCCGTGATCGCTGGTCAACTGGTCCGAGGTGTCGACGGAGTGGTCGCCGTCAACAATGAGATCGGCTGGGACGCCGACGACACGACGCGAGGCAGCCGGAACGTCTCCGGCGTACGGTGAGCGGGCGCAGTGCCGAGTGCTCAGCGAAATGCGCGTCGTCGTGCGGGTCCAGCGGACCGACGAGCGTCCAGTCGGCGACGAGCGTGGTGCCGGCCCGTGAAACCATGCACGCACCGCGGCCCCGACAAGAGGTCCTACGTCCCTTCGCCCGGGTGATCCCCGGCCGGCGCGGCGGGGAGGTCGATCACGAACCTGGCGCCGCGCCCTGGGCTACCGGAGACCTCGAGCCGTCCGCGGTGAGCATCGACGACCTCGTTGACGAGCGCGAGCCCGATGCCGAACCGGCGTCCTTCGCGATCGGCCTGGCCGTCGCCGCGCGCGAACCGGCGCATCAGGTTGCGCGTTTCGGCGGGGTCCAGGCCATCGCCGTCGTCAGTGACCGCGATGTACACCCGGCCGCCACCGCCGTGCACGTCGACGGTCACGATGCCACCCGCATCGACGTGGGCCAGCGCGTTGTCGACAAGTGCCGCGAGGGCCCGGCGCAGCGAGGAGCGCACACCCTCCACCGTCAGCTGCTCGTCGCCTGTGTCGGCGACGAGCGCGACGCCCCGGCGCTCGGCGTGCGGACCGACGGACGTGACCAGGTCGCGGACCAGGTCGCCGGCGTCGACCCGAACTCCGGCGGCGGGGCGGTGTTGCAGTTCGGCCGACAGCAGAAGGTCCTCGACGACCTCGCCGAGGGCGTGGGTGTCGGCGGTCAGCCGCGCGAGGTCGGCCCGCAGCCGGTCATCGGCGGGCGATCCGGCGCGGGCGATCCGGCGCTGGATCAGCTCGGCGCGGGTGTGCAGCACCGCGAGCGGCGTCCGCAGCTCATGGCTTGCGTCGGCGACGAAGCGCCGCTGCAGTTCCAGCGCTCTGGCCAGCGGCAGTACCGCCCGACGGCCGAGCAGGACTCCAGCAGCGCCGGCGGCGGCGATGCCGAGCAGGCCGCCGACGAGCAGCGACCCGACGAGCCGCTCCCCGGACTCCGTGCGGGCGGTCACGTCGAGCAGCCCGACGGTCCGGCTGCCGTCGGGCTGCTCGACCGCATACGTCTCGTATTCGTGGCCGGCGACCCTGGCGTTGCCGCGCCCGGCCCGCAGCTGCATCAGGTCGAGCCGGGCCAGTGGCTCCGGCACCGCGGGGCCCGCCGTCACCGCGCCGGACGCGTCGCGGCGTAGCAGCACCACACCGTCCGAACCGGTCAGCTGCGGGCCGGCGGCGACGGTGACCGCACGGACGGTGCGTTCCTCGGCGCGGTGCTCGGCCCGCACGGTGAGGGAGAACGCGAGGACGCTGACGAGCAGCACGGTGGCCGCGACCGCCGCCGCCACCTGCGCGGCGATGCCGATCGTCGCGCGGCGGACCATCCGCGCGTCCGGTGAGCGGTTCACGCCGACCCGATCTGGTAGCCGCGCCCATGGATCGTTCGAATCACGTCGCGGCCGAGCTTGCGCCGCAGGTAGTGCACATAGGTGTCGACGACGCCCGGGCTTTCCGCCGCGTCGAAGACCAGCGAACGCAGGTCGTCGCGGTTGAACACCTGCCGCGACCGGGTGGCGAGCGTGCGCAGCAGGGCACACTCGCGTTCCGAAAGCGTCACCACCCGGCCGTCCGGATCGCAGACCTGTCTGGCGTCGAGGTCCAGCCAGCGGCTGCCGATCGCGACCCGGTGCGCGTGCTCCGGATGGCGACGGCGCAGCGCCCGCAGCCGGGCGAGCAGTTCCTCCAAGTCGAACGGCTTGACAAGGTAATCCTCGGCGCCTGCGTCGAGTCCCTCCACCCGGTCGGCGACGGCGCCGCGCGCGGTCAGCAGCAGGGCCGCGGTCGCGACGCCCCGCCCGCGCAGCCTGCGCAGCAGTTCCACCCCGTCGATCGCGGGCAGACCACGGTCGAGCACGATGACGTCGTAGCGCCGGGTAAGCCCGAGATGGAGCCCCTGCTGCCCGTCGCGGGCCCGGTCGACGCGGTAACCCTCATCAGTGAGCAGCTCGACGAGCATCCCGGACAACTCGCGGTCGTCCTCGACGAGCAGCAGGGCGGGCGCGGGCCGGTCGGGGTCGGGGTCGGACACCCCGCTAGCGTGACACGCCCCGGACTAAGAAACCTCGAAGATCATGCAGGCAAGGTGGTGCTCATGCCCGACACCATCGATGGCCTCCCGCTGCACCCCCTCGTCGTGCACGCGGTGGTGGTCCTGCTTCCCCTGGCGGTGCTCGGCGTCGCCGCACTCGCGATCCGCCCGTCGCTGCGGGACCGCTTCGGATCGCTCGTCGTCGGCGTCGCCGCGCTCGCGACGGTGGCCATCCCGATCGCGACCAGCACCGGGGAGGATCTGGAGCACCGCGTCGGCGACCCCGGTGAACACGCGCAGCTCGGCGACACGCTCATCTGGTACGCCCTGCCACTGCTGGCTGTCGCCGTGGCGTTGGTCTGGTCGCACCGCCGGACCAGGACCGACGGTGAGGAGCGCACCGGCAAGCCCGGGCGCGGCACGACCGGTGTCGTCCTGTCGGCGCTCGCGCTGGTCATCGCCGCAGCGAACCTGGTGCAGGTGTACCGGGTCGGTGACTCCGGCGCCCGGGCGGTATGGGACAACACGCCGGCGGCTTCGACCCGCGGCCCGGGACGCTGACCGGCCTGCCACAACCCCCGCCGCCCGCCAGGTCGCGTACCGCCTGGTTCACGTCCAGGCGCGAACGACGGCATCGTGTCGATGACCCGGCCTGGTCGTGGGAGCGGCGGCGCCACGACGGCCACGGATCCCGTTCTCATAGCGGGTGTCGCGCCGGGTGGAGGCCGATGCGGTGTCGATGGCGCTGGGTGAGTGCGTATCGGGTGAGCAGTCATCGCGATCCTGCTGCCCCCACCCGGCGTGAGTCCGGACGCCCGGTCAGGGACGTCCGGCCCTCGGCGGACCGCCGCTGTGCGGGGCATGGTTGGGGTAGAAGCCGTATGAAGGGTGGGTCCGATGGCGATGTCGCTGACTGTGCCGGATACCTGGGAGCCCGAGGCCTTCACCGCAGCGGTCGGAGACGCCGTGTGGGCGCCGTCGATCCACAACAGCCAACCGTGGCAGTTCCGGCGGACCGGGAAGGGTATCGAGGTGACTGTCGACGAGGCCCGCCGGCTCCCGGCCTGCGACCAGGACGGCCGCATGGCCCGCATCTCCTGCGGCGCGGCAACGTTCAACTTGCGACTCGCGCTCGCTGCCACCGGTCTGCCGGCCCGGTACCGGTTCGGTCGTGACCCCGTGCTGGTGCATCTGTCGCCGGCACCGGCCCGGCCGCCGACGCCGGTGGAACGCCGGCAGCACTGGCAGATCCGGCGCCGGCACACCAACCGCGGGCCCTTCGCCGACCGCGCCCTGGAAGCGGGGGTGCCGGAGCTGCTGGCAGAAGCCGCTCGGCGGGAAGGCGGCTGGCTTCACTTCGTGGCGGGCGAGCACGCGCTAGCCTCGCTGGCCGAGTGGATCCACGACGCGGATGCCCAGTTGCGGACCTCCCCGGCGTACATGGCAGAACTGCAGGCCTGGAGCACGGCGGCCGACACCTCGGTCGAGGGGGTGGGCCTGTACGCGGCCGGCGCCGCACCGCACCCGGACGAACTGCTGACCCGGCGCGACTTCGGCGGTGCCCGGCACGACTCGACCCGCGACGTCGTACGCCAGCCGGTCGTGGCGATCCTAAGTGTGCTCGGCGACGGTCGCAACGACGACGTCAGCGCCGGGATGGCCCTGCAGGGCGTACTGCTGACCGCGGCCGACCTCGGCCTGGCCACGGCGATGTACTCGCAGCCGGTCGAGGTGCCTGCCACACGTGAGCGACTCCGTCGCACGATGAGCGGCATTCACCAGCCGCATCTGGTGCTGCGCTTCGGGTTCGCGCCGACCACCTGCTACACGAACCGCCGGCCTGTCGGTGATGTCATCGTGGCGTGACGGCCGGGAGGTCATCAGGACACAGCGCTGCCCGCCCGGGTGGCGGACGTGCAGCAGCCGGACGGGTTCCGTGCCCGTCCTGTTGAGCATCCTCGAGGCGCTGGCGTGGCCGGCGTCCGGCCTACCGCTGCTGAAGCCCTTCGCCACCCGAGTTGGACCTCAGGCGTCAGACTGCGACGGCAACACCGAGTCGAACATCTCGACCCGCGCTTCACCGGCGGCGCAGGCCATCGCGGCGCGGACACGCCAGGCGTCGACGGCGAGCACCGCGGCCGCGCCGAGCGCGGCACGTTCGTCGAACCTGGCATCGCGCAGCAACGCGCGGCCGTCGTGCTCCAGGCGGTGCCACCACCGCACCTCGGCCCGCCACAGCTCTTCCGGTCCGGGGACGTCCCGCAGCACCCACGAGGCCGGCCGTGGCAGCGCGGCGACGTACTCGTCGAACGTCGCCGCCGCCATTGCCGGCCTGCCGACGAGTGTCGCGGCCCGCGTACCGGCGGGCCCCTCGACGCGGTGGCCGGCCACCCAGTGCTCACGAGCCACGGCCAACGCCACCGCTCCCGCCGCCCACGGCAGGGCCGAAGACACTGCCGCGACCCGCTGCGCCCACGACATGCGCATCCCCAGCAGCACGGCACGGGCTGTCGCGGCACCGGGATCACCCCACCCGGACCCGGCCAGGGTGACACGCACCTCCTCCAGCGTCGACGCCGCCGCGAGGCGGGGCCAGGCGACCGCCAGCGCACCCGACCGGAACGGCGGGGCACTGACCCGGCCGTGCAGGCGTCGCAGCAACTGGTCGGTGTTGCTGATCTCGTACCAGCCGGCGAACGCCCGCAGCGATTCCGCCCCGCGCCTCGGCAGCCAGCCCGCCATCACCCGCAGATGCCACAGCAACGTCGCGGCGACCGCGGTCTGGACCTCCGCCAGCGTCTGCCCGACACGGGCGTCGTGTCCGTACGGCGTTTGGCGCAGCGCTTCGATCGCCGCGTCCAGACCATCGGTCGTGGCGAGCAGCCGCGTCGTGGCCGGGCCCGCGCATCGCCGAGCCATCGCATGGGCCCGCACCGCGCCGGCCACAAACGAGATCCCGCTTCCGCTCGTCATAACTCCAGCCTCCGGGCTGCGCCGGGCGCGTGGCAGGCCGGAGGGACCAGCGTCCACGGGCCGTCCGGCCCTGCCCGCGGCGCACCGCGCCACCTACCGTCGCATGTGCAGGGACTAGTCGCTGGGGGGTGGACAGGATGGTGCCGACGATGATCTTCGCGGTGTTCCTCGCGGTGTGCCTCGCGCTGGTCTACACCGTGCTGGCCGTCCGCCAGCTGTACACGCTGCGCGACGGCGACGGCGACGGCCCGGTCGCCGGTGCGGGGCGCTGGCGCACGGGCTGGCTCGCCGCACGCTCCGGGCCGATGCCGCAGGCCGTCCCGGCCGATCAGCGCCTGGCCCGCGCCGAGAGCGACGCGGTGCACCGGCTGCTGCGGGGTGAACTCAGCCGCGCCGGGTACGTGGCCGCGATGGCCGAGCTCGCCGCCCGCGATGCAGCGGAACGTCCGCTCGACGTGCCCACCACCCCGTAGCGAACGTGCCGGGACCGTGAAGGCAGGTGCAGGTGCTGATGACGATCCGGGATCTGCTCCAGCGCTTCCGCCCGGCGGGCGCGCCGGGCGCGGCGATGCCCGCGGCGGTGCCCGCGGACCGCGGCGCGGAGGCGGCCGCCGAGCTGCGCGTCGTGTTCGCGGCGCTCGACGACACCCATGCGGAGGCCGCGCGGATAGCCGCCCGGGCCATCACTGAGGCGGCCGACCGGCGACGGTGGGCCGCCGGCGCCGCCGACCGGATCATCGCCGCCGCGCGGCGTTCGGCGCAGGACACCCGTGCCGACGCCTTCGCCACCGCCCGGGCCGGCGCCGCACGCGCCGATACCGAGCTGCTCGCCGAGGCCGAGCACCAGGCCGACGCCTTGCGCGCCCGCGCGCGGCAGCGGATGGCTGAGTGCGTCCCGCCGATCGTGGCGGCGGGGTTACGCCACGCGTACGGCGCCGGGGAGGCGACACCGTGACAGCCGGCGGCACGCGGGCAGCGGATCCGGACGGGTCGTGGGGTACCGCGCTCCACCACCGCCTGCGCCCCGTCCGCATGCTGCGCGTCGCCCTGGTCGCGCCGCAGCAGTCGCTCGACGCCGTGCTCACCGAGGTCGGTGCGGCCGGCGTGCTGGAGCTGGAGCCCGTCGACGCCCCCGCGGGCCGCGACGGCGGCGCGGCCGAGGTGCGTGACATCGAGGTGCGTGACATCACGTCAATGCGCGACGGGGCAGTCCTGGACCACGGCGTGGCAGCGTACTGCGGCTGGTGCCCGGCCTCGGCCCGGGCGCTCCTCACGGCCCGCATCGCGCCGCTCGGTGGTGCCCTGGTCCCGTTGCCGGTGCCGCGCGGCGTCGACCCGCCGACCCTGCTCGCCCCTGGCGGCGCGCTCCAACGGTCGTTCGCGCCGCTGGTGGAGACCTACGGCACCGTGCCGTACGCAGACGTGGACCCGACCCTGATCGCCGGTATCGCCTACATCGTCATGTTCGGCATGATGTTCGGCGACGCCGGCCACGGGCTGCTGCTGCTCGCGTTCGCCGCGCTGCTGCGGCTGCGCCCGCCGCGGCGCTTCGCACGGCTGCGCCGGATGTGGCCGTTCGCCGCGGGTGCCGGGCTGGCCAGCATGGTGTTCGGTCTGCTGTTCGGCGAGGTGTTCGGGCCGACCGGTCTCGTGGCGCCCCTGTGGTTGGCACCGCTGGACGAGCCGGTCCGGCTGCTGGGCGCGGGTGTCGCCCTCGGTGCGATCCTCCTCGCGGTCGCCTACGCCGTCGGCGTCGTCAACCGCTGGCGCGAGGGCTCGGCGGGTTTCGCGCTCTACGCCGCTTCCGGGGTGGCCGGTGCCGCCGTGTTCGCCGGCCTCGGTGGCGCCGCCGCCGGTGTCTACCTCGGCAGCGTCGCGGCGGCCTCGGCCGGGGCGGTCGTCGCGGCGGTCGGGCTCGCGCTCGCAGCGGCGGGCCTGCACGCCGGTGCCGGCGGCGGCGGGGCCGCCATGGTGCAGACGCTGGTGCAGCTGTTCGACCTGGTCATCCGCTTGGGCGCGAACCTCGTGTCCTTCGCGCGGCTGGCGGCGTTCGGCATGACGCACGCTGCGCTCGGCGCACTGGTCTGGTCCGGCACAACAGGGTTGTGGCACCGGGGCGGCACCTGGGTCGTCGTCGCGGCTGTGGTGTTCGTCGCCGGCAACGCCATCACGTTCGGTCTGGAGGCGCTGGTGGCCGGGGTGCAGGCGCTGCGGCTGGAGTACTACGAGCTGTTCACCCGCGTGTTCGAGGGGACCGGCCGGGCGTTCCGACCCTGGCGGGGCGAGCCCGGCCCGAAGGAGGTTTCGTCATGAGCCTGATCTGGCTGGGTGTCGTGCCCGTCGCGCTGGTGCTGGCCTGGGCGGCCCGCCGCCTGGCGCCCCGGCACGCACGGCTCGTGCCACGCGTCCTGCTCGCCGTCAACGCGACGCTCGCGGCCGCGGCCACGACGGTCGTGGTCGTGCTGCTGTCCGCGGCCCCGGCCGGTGCGCAGGCACCCGCCGCGCAGGGCGCGGCCTCGTCCGGCAACTGGGCGGCGCTGCTCGGTGCCGCGATCGCCGTGGCGGGTTCCTCCATCGGCGCGGCGATCGCGGTGGCCTACACCGGGGCGGCCGCGCTGGCCGCGATGAGCGAGCGGCCCGAGCTGTTCGGCCGGGCCATGGTGATCGTCGGTCTCGCCGAAGGCATCGCGATCTACGGCCTCATCGTCGCGATCATCCTGATCGGAAAGGCATGACGATGGGCGCCGTACCGACCACGGAGCCGGGCCGTATGGCGGCGATCGGCGAAGCCGCCCTCGTGCGCGGATACGGCCTCGCGGGCGTCGTGGTGACGACGACCACCGGCAGCGACGACGTGCGGCGTGCCTGGGACGCGCTCGGCCCGCAGGTCACGGTCGTCGTGCTGACGCCGTCGGCCGCTGCGGCCCTGCGCGACGCGGTGTACCCCGCCGGGCGGATGGTGGCAGTCCTTGCGGCCGACGGCGAGGTGGCGTCGTGAACCGCGCCGGACCGGCCGAGGCGCTGGAGCCGGTGCGGGAGGCGATCCTGCGGCGGGCGCGCGCCGAAGCCGACGCGGTCCGTCGCGACGCCGACCGGGCGGCGGTGGCGCTGCTCGGCGACGCCCGGGCCGAAGCGGAACGGGTTCTACTGGAGGCCAGGACCAACGGGACCGCGGACGCCGACATCCTGACCGCGGTCGAGCGGACGCGCACCCGCCGCACGGCCAGAGCCGTCCTGTTGCGGGCCCAGCGTGAGATCTACGACGAGCTCCGCGGCCGGGTCGTCGCGGCGTTGTGCACGGCACTGGAAGGTCCCCGCGGCCGGGCGGCGCTCCGCGCCACGATCACCCGGACGCTCGGCCCGCAGGCCACGATCACCCCGGCGCCAGGCGGCGGCCTCACCGGTACCCGCGGCAACCTGGAGATCGACTGCTCGATCCAGCGGCTCGCCGAACATGCTCTCGCCACGACCAAGGAACTCGGACGGGTGTGGACGTGACGACTCCACCGCCCGCACCGCAGACCGCCCGGATCGCCCGGGTGACCGGTTCGCTGGTCGAGCTCGACGGGGTCGCCGGGACCGCCATGCACGACCTCGTGGCGCTCGGTCCGCTGTCGCTGCCCGCCGAGGTCGTCGGCATCCGCGGCGGCAGCGTCACGTTGCAGGCGTACGAATACACCGGCGGGCTACGCCCGGGCGACACCGCCACGGCGACGGGACACCCGCTGGTCGCCCGGCTCGGGCCCTGGCTGCTCGGCGGGGTGTTCGACGGTCTGCTCCGCCCACTGCGCGACGCGCCGGCCTGGTTGCTGACCGGGTCGACCTGGGCAGACGGGGGCAACGACGCCGCGCCGCCCGCGTCGTGGTTGTTCGAACCGGCGATCGGACCAGGCACCACGCTCGACGGGGGCGCGGTGCTCGGCACCGTCGCCACCGCCGGCCGGGTGGCATTCCGGGTGCTGGTGCCACCGGATCATGGTGGCCGGGTCGAACACGTCGCCGCCGCAGGCCGGTACCCCGCCGAAGCCGTCATCGCCACCGTCGGCGGGACACCCCTGAGCATGAGCACGCGCTGGCCGATCCGCACACCCCGGCCTTACCGCGACCGGCTGGACACCACCGAGCCGCTGCACACCGGTCAACGCGCGGTGGACGCACTGTTCCCGATCGCGAAGGGCAGCACGTCCGCGGTCCCCGGCGGTTTCGGCACCGGCAAGACCATGCTGTTGCAGCAGATCGCGAAGTGGTGTGACGCGGATGTCATCGTGTACATCGGCTGTGGTGAACGCGGCAACGAGATGGCCGACGTCGTCAGCGAACTGTCCGAACTGGACGACCCGCGCACCGGCGGACGGCTGGTCGACCGGACCGTCGTGATCGCCAACACCTCCAACATGCCGATGATGGCCCGGGAGGCGAGCGTCTACACCGGCGTCACGGTCGCCGAATACTTCCGCGACATGGGTCACGACGTCGTGGTCATCGCGGACTCGACGTCCCGCTGGGCGGAGGCGCTGCGCGAGTTCGCCTCGCGGACCGGCGCACCGCCCGCTGAGGAGGGCTACCCGGCGAACCTCGCCTCCGCACTGGCGGCCTTCTACGAGCGGGCCGGTGCGGTCGTCACCCTGGCCGGCGCACGCGGCTCCGTCACCGTCATCGGCGCGGTCTCCCCGCCCGGCGGCGACCTGACAGAGCCGGTGACGGCCAACACCGAACGCTTCGTGCGGTGCCGGTGGACGCTCGACCGGGACCTGGCCTACGCCCGGCACTACCCGGCGGTCTCCTGGGCCGAGTCGTTCTCCCGGGACGTCGACCTGATCGGCTCGTACCATGCCCAGCATGGCGATCCGGCCTGGATCCGCCGGCGAACCCGCGCGCTCACGGCACTGATCGAGGCCGATCGGATCGGGGCGCTGGCCGAACTGGTCGGCCTGGCCGGCCTGCCGAGCCACGAGCGGATCACGATGCTGGCCGGGCGGCTGCTACGGGAGGCGACGCTGCAGCAGAACGCCCTGGTCAGCAACGACGCGTTCTGCACGGCGGCGAAGTCCGCGGCGTTGTTCGACGCGGTCCTCGCCGTCGCCGAGCGCTGCCACACGCTCGTGGACGCCGGCGCGGACCCCGCCGGTGTCGAGGAGCTCGACTTCGGCCCGCTGGTGCGTGCCAGGGAGGAGACGGCGCCGGACGCGGTCGACGGGGTCGCGCAGCGGCTGGACGTCGTGCTTGCCCGGCTCGGCGGCGTGGACGGCGGAGGGAGGCGGTCGTGATGGCCTGGCCTGTGGTGCAGTACACGTCGGTCCGCGAGGTGCACGGGCCGCTGCTCGTCGTCGACGGCGTGACGGGTGTCGGCTTCGACGAGGTCGCCGAGGTCCGCCTGCCCGGCGGCGAACAGCGGCACGGCATGGTGCTGGAGGTCGACCACGAAGTCGCCGTCGTGCAGGTGCTGGAGGGCACCGCGGGCATCGGCAAGGACGGGAGCAGGGTCGCCTTTGCCGGGGCACCAATGCGGATCCCGGTCGGCGACGCGTGGCTCGGCAGGACCTGCAACGGGCGGGGCGAACCGATCGACGGCGGGCCGCCGATCGACGGTGGCCGCACCGCCGCGGTCGCGGGCGCCCCGATGAACCCGCTGTTCCGCCGGCCACCGGCGGAGCCGGTCATCACCGGGGTGTCGGCCGTCGATGCGCTGACGACGTTGGTGCGCGGCCAGAAGCTGCCGGTCTTCGCTCAGGCCGGGCTGCCGTATCTGGAGCTCGCGACACAGATCGCGGCGCAGGCACACGTCAACGGCGCACCGTTCTGCGTGGTGTTCGCGGGCATGGGCCTCACCCACGCGGACGCGTCGTCCGTCCGCGACGCCCTGGACGAGCGTGCCCGAGCCGGCGAGCTGGTGCTGCTGCTCAACACCGCCGCCGATCCGGTGATCGAACGCATCCTGACACCGCGGCTGGCGCTGACCGTCGCGGAGGACCTGGCCTTCACCGGTGGCCGCGACGTGCTCGTCGTCATGACCGACATGACCAGCTACGCGGAGGCGCTGCGTGAGGTGTCCTCGGCGCGGGGCGAGACCCCCGCACGCCGGGCCTACCCCGGCTACCTCTACAGCGATCTGGCCTCGCTGTACGAGCGCTGCGGCCGGGTCGACGGGCAGCCTGGTTCGGTGACGATCATGCCGGTGCTGACGATGCCGGCCGGTGACATCACCCACCCCGTGCCCGACCTGACCGGCTACATCACCGAGGGTCAGATCGTGCTGTCCACCGAGGTCCACGGCCGCGGCGTGTACCCGCCGGTCGAGCCGCTGTCGTCGCTGTCGCGGCTGATGCGCCACGGTGCCGGCGAAGGCCGCACCCGCGCCGACCACCTACCCGTCGCGGCGCAACTGCTCGCCGCGCTGGCCCGGGCCAGGCAGGTGCGTGAGCTGGCCGACCTGGTCGGAACGGACGCGTTGAACGATGTCGACCAGCGCTACCTGGGCTTCGCCGATGCAGTCGAACGTGACCTGCTCGACCAGCGCACCGACGAGGCCCGTGCGCTCGATGACACCCTCGACCGGGCGTGGCGGGTGCTTCGCACCCTGCCGACGCGCGAGTTGAGCATGTTGCCGGAGGCGCTGCTCGCCGCGCACCCGCCGGCCGGGTGAGCACCATGGCAGGACTGCGACACGTCCCCGCCGGCCGCTCCGGTGTGCTGTGGCTGCGCCACCGGCTGAACGTGGCCCGGCGGGGCGGCACCGTGCTGCGGCAGAAGCTCACCATGCTGGCCGGCGAGCAGGAACGGCTCCGGCATGCGCACGCCGCGAGCGCTGGCGCCCTGCGAGCGGCGGACCTGGCGGCGCGGACCTGGCTGGCCAGGGCCGTCCTGCTCAACGGTGCGGACGCACTCGACGCGGCCTGCGACGTCCCGCCCGTCTCAGTCACCGCACGGTGGAGCATGGTGATGGGCGTGCGCTATGCCGAGGCGCCATCCGTCGACCTGCCGCCGCCACAGCCGCAACGGGCACCTGCCGGTGGCGCGGCCATCATCGAGGCCGCCGCGGCCTACCGCGAGGCGGCGCTTGCGGCGGCGCGGCATGCGGCGGCCGGAGCAGCCCTGCGGACGGTCGAGGCCGAGCTGGCCACCACCAGGCGGCGGGTCCGGGCAATCGAACGGCACTGGGTCCCGCGCCTCGAGTCGGCGCTCGCCACGGTGTCGCTGCAACTGGCCGAACTCGAGGCCGGCGACGCCGCCGGCAGACGGGCGGCCCGGTAACGCCCCTGGCGGACCGGCATGCTGCAGGGCCGCAGGTCCCGGCCCGGCAGGGCGGGAGACTCTACCGGTGGCCAGACCAGGCCGGGTTGGCTGGAGACGGACGCCACCACATGCCGGCAGGGGTGAGAACAATGATCACCGCACACGATCTACTCGTCACGCATCCGTTCATGGCGGGGGTACCGGACCGGTTCCTGGATCGCATGGCGCACTACTCGCACCGTGTCACGGTCCGCGCCGGCGCCCGCATCTTCAGCGAAGGCGGCCGCGCCGACCGGTTCTGGCTCATCCGTGAAGGCCTGGTAAGCCTCGATACGCATCTGCCGGGCCGCGGCAACGTGGTCGTGGAGACGATCGGCCCCGGGCAGGTGCTCGGCTGGTCGTGGCTGTTCCCGCCGTACCGCTGGCACTTCGGTGCCACGGCAGAGAGCCCCGTGCTCGCGATCAGCTTCGACGGTGCGGGCATCCGGGCGCTCTGCACGGCGGAACCGGAGCTCGGCTACGAGTTGACCAGACGGCTCATCGAGGTGGTCGTCGAACGCATGCAGGCGACCCGGATGCGGATGCTCGACCTGTACGGCGGGGCTTCCGACCACCCCGGCGACGGCCGTGACCGTGTCACACGCGAAAGCCTCGGCAAGGAGTCCATGCCGTTGGCCGAATGACGTCCGGTGCCGGCCCGCTTGGCCTCACTCCCCGCCGGTGATCGAGATCAGGTCCGCGTGCGCCCGCAACAGCCTCGCTACCGCCTCGTTCGGCCGGACCGTCTCACCGGTCACGGCCGCTACCCGGCCGACGGGTGGCCTGCGGACAGGAACCGCACGGCCTCGGCCAGCGTGGCGAGCCGAGGATAGTCTTCCTCATCGATACGCTGACCGGATCGTTCGCTGAGCAGTTCGACCAGCCGTAAGAAGTCAATGGAGTCGAGGCCGAGGCTGTCGCGCATGTCGGCGTCGCCTGCGAGGTCGTCGACGTCGGCATCAGGGGCCACCTCGTGCAGGGCACGGCGGACGAGTGCTTCCGCTTCGGCAGTGGTGTTCATAGCTCCTCCGGTTGCTGCAGCAGTTGGGTGACGGCTTGCAGATACCGGGCCCCGGTCGCTCCGTCGGTGGCGCGATGATCGGCGGCGAGGCTCACGGTCACCGTCGGCCGTACGCCGATGAGTCCGCCCACGACCCAGGGCCGGTCGACGATCCTGCCGAAGCCAACCAGAGCAACCTGCGGCGGGTAGACGACCCCGAGGATCGACTCGACTCCCTGGTCGCCGAGGTTGGACACGGTGATGGTCGATTCTGCCAGCTCGGCGCGGCGCAGCCT
Source organism: Dactylosporangium sp. NPDC005555 (assembly GCF_040605635.1). NCBI lineage: Bacteria > Bacillati > Actinomycetota > Actinomycetes > Micromonosporales > Micromonosporaceae > Dactylosporangium > Dactylosporangium sp. NPDC005555. The sequence continues at coordinate 33,214 of NZ_JBEXDG010000068.1, read as the reverse complement.
GCCGGCCCGGGTCCGGGTGACGAGATCCTTGAGCCGCGCCATCAGCTCGTCGAGGTCGATGTCGGCTGCGTCGTGGATGGCCGGCGCGACGAGCCCTCCGCCGCGCAGCGCGACGGCCACGCCGAGGTGGACATGATCGGCGCCGGCAGGTCGCCTTCCGGCAGACCGAGTTCACGTGTTTTGAGAAGCCGACGCATCACCTTGCCGCTGCGGGTGTGCGGCAGATCCTGATCGAAGGCGATCTCCTTCGGCGCCATTCCGCCGAGCCGGCGCCGGGCGAACGCCAGCAGGTCCAGCCGCAGATCGTCGCCGGCTGCGTAGCCCTCCCGGAGCGTCACGAACGCCTTGACCACCTCGCCGGCCACCGGATCCGGTTTGCCGATCACCGCGGCCTCGGCGACAGCGGGGTGTTCCATCAGGAGACTCTCGACCTCGAAGGGTCCGATCAGATGCCCAGCGGACTTGATCACGTCGTCCGCACGCCCGACGAACCAGTAGTACCCGTCTGCGTCCCTGCGGGCCAGATCGCCGCTCAGGTACCAGCCGCCAGCGAAGCATCGCCCGGTCGTCCCGCTCGTGAAGTGCAGCAACGCCATCTGCTGAGGATTGGTCGGCGGGATCTCGAACCGGTCGCCGGCCGCGGCCAGCGCCGCCGCCAGGCTCACGGTCCCTTCCGGGGGCAGCCCGCCACCGGTGACGAGGACATGCCGCAGGCTCGGCACGGCGTCACGGATCGGCCTGATCTTGCGCTCGTAGAGCTCCGGGGTGGTCACCACCAGCACGGCGTCACCGCGGCACAGCCGCTCGCGGATCGGTTCGGGTCCGAACGCGGAGAACAGTGACGACAGGACATTCGTGTGCTTGAGCGCGCCCAGGACCGTGACGTACAGCTCAGGGCCACGGTTCAGCAGTGAGAACACCCGCTCACCGGGGCGTACACCGAGGGCGTCGAGCACGTTGGCGAACCGGCTGGTCTGCCGGCGCAGTTCGTCGTAGGACAGGTCGATCGCCGGGCCATTCCGGACGAGGCACCGCAACGCCACCTTGTCCCGCAACGGGCCTTCGGCGTGCCGGTCGACCGCCTCGTAGGCGATGTTGAGCCCGCGCCCATCGGGCAGGCCGGAAAGCCACGAACGGGCCGTGCGCCAGGTGAAGTCGTGACGGACCCAGCAGTAGTTGCTCAGGTTCGCCGACTGCTGCTCCGCCGACGTCCTGCGGATCGTCTCCATCGCGCACCGCCCATCACCGAACCTGCGGCAGCTGCGGCCTGCCGCGGGCGGACCTGTGCCCTGTCCCCCACGCTTCGCCCAAAGCAACGGATCCGGTAGGGACCAACGTCACCCGACCCGGAGGCGGGCCGCTGCGTTGTGCTCGCCGAAGACAGCACCACACACCTGCCCCCCGACGACGGCCGTAATCCCGTCGCCGGCCAGACCTTGCCCACGCCTGGTCTGCCGAGGTCGTCACTGCCCCGGCGACGAACAGGCCAGTGGTCCCGCCCGGCATGGGTCCATCGGCCCTGCGACCGGCCGGTGCATGGGGCACGGTGGAGTTGACGCCATCGCTCGTGTTTGGAGGCCGTTGCCATGCCAGCCGAAACCGATGTCGGGTCGTTCCGTCCCGCCGAGACATTCGCCGAGGTCCAGCAGACGCATGCCGCCGTGGTGTTCATGGTCGGCAGTCGCGCCTACAAGTTGAAGAAGCCGGTGGATCTGGGCTTTCTCGACTTCAGCACCCGGGCGAAGCGGCAGGCCGTCTGCCAGCGGGAAGTCGAACTCAACCGGCGGCTCGCGCCCGATGTGTACCTCGGCGTCGCCGACGTGTCCGGCCCGGACGGCGCTGTGTGCGACCACCTGGTGGTGATGCGGCGGATGCCGGTCTCGCGGCGGCTGTCCACGCTGGTCCGCGACGGCGCCCCGATCGACGACGATCTGCGCAGGCTCGCTCGGCTGCTGGCCGCCTTCCACGCCAACGCCCGGCGGGGCCCGGAGATCTCCGCGGAGGGCAGCCGCGACGCGATCCGGCGCCGCTGGACCGACAGCTTCCGGCTGGTCGCCACCTTCCGCGGCAGGGTGCTCCACGACCGGCTCGTCGAGGAGATCACAACCCTCACCCTGGACTTCCTCGCCGGTCGCGACGCGCTGTTCGCCGACCGGATCGCCTCGGGCCGGGTCGTCGACGGACACGCCGACCTGCTCGCCAACGACATCTTCTGCCTCGACGACGGCCCACGGGTGCTGGACTGCATCGAGTTCGACGACAAGCTGCGGTGGATCGACGGCCTCGACGACGCGGCGTTCCTCGCAATGGACCTGGAACACCTCGGACGACCAGAGCTCGCGACACAGTTCCTCGACTGGTACGCGGAGTTCGCCGGTGATCCCGCGCCGAGCTCGCTGCGCCATCATTACCTGGCCTACCGCGCGTTCGTCCGCGCCAAGGTCGCCTGCCTGCGCCACGCGCAGGGCGATCCACACGCCGCTGCCGACGCCGTCCAGCACGCCCAGCTCACCGTCACCCATCTGCGGGCCGGGGCGCCACGGCTCATCCTCGTCGGCGGGTTGCCCGGCACCGGCAAGACCACGCTCGCCGGTCGCCTCGCGGACCGGCTCGGTGGTGTCGTACTGTCCTCCGACCGGCTCCGCAAGGAACTGGCCGGCGTCGCGCCCGCCACCTCCGCGAAGGCGGACTTCGAGCAGGGCATCTACACGCCGGCGTGGACCGGACGGACCTATACGGCGCTGCTGCAGCGAGCCGATGCGCTCCTGGCCCGGGGTGAGACCGTGCTGCTGGACGCGTCGTGGTCCGACGCCGAGTGCCGGGCCGCAGCCCGTGCCCAGGCGGCGCGCACCCACAGCGCCCTCATAGAGCTGCGGTGCGCGGCGCCCGACGAGGTGGTCACCGACCGGCTGCGCCGGCGCACGCTGTCCACGTCGGATGCGGACGCGGCCATCGCCACCGCGATGGCCGCCCGGGCCGATCCATGGCCCGAAGCGTCCACGATCCGCACCGACATGCCCCTGACACCGACGCTGGACGAGCTGGCGGGCATGATGTCGCGCGAGTCGGCTCGCTCCGCCATGACGGGGGCGGGCACCGGCAGGGACAACATCGCATCGTCCGGGTAACGCGTCATCCGGGTAAACGGAACCATCGTCTCGAACTCACCTGCGGAGCGGACCCGGCTTCGATCGTCGCGTGCGGCAGCCCAGCGCAGGCGGCCAGGCAGGCCGCTCGACCCTGTTCGCACGGCCTGTCCGGTGGAACGTTGCAGGGAGAACCGCGTCGCCGTGCACCGATGCGCCACACTGGGACGGGCGATCACCGAGCGGATCGCTGCCGCAACCACCGTCGTGGGAGCGGTCCGCCGTTCTCAAACGGGAACCGAGGAGCCGTAGCGGGCGCGGATGCGGCAGATCCGGGTCCGGGCACGACCTTCGGTCCAGATCCTCGGCGCCGACCGGCAGACGGCCCGGCGCTTCGGCGCGAACCACGGCGCTGCGGCCGACAGCATCACTGGGCGCTGCGCCGTGCCCGCCGCGCCGATGCGATGGTGCCGGATCAGCGGCCGGAGCTCCGGCTCCGCCTGCGGGCGGAGGCCGCGGTACACCACGGGACGCGGTGTGGTGCCACCGACGACCATCTGCGCCAGTGCCCGCTCCATACCCATGCACGTGTTCTCGACGTACTCCAAGCCGGCGTCGTACGCGGTCCGCCGCGCCTGTGGGCTGGTGATGCCCAGCTGCAGCCACAGTGCGCCGGCGCCGATCGCCGCCGCCTCACGCGCCAGTTCCGGCGCCTCCCGTGCGGGCCGGAAGACATCTACCACGTCGACATGCACCGGGATGTCCGCGAGCCGGACATACGCGTGCTCGCCGAACAGCCGGTCCACGTGCGGGTTGACCGGGATGAGGCGCCAGCCCTGCTCCTGCAGCATCTTCGGCACCCAGTGCGCCGGCTTCTGCGGATCACGGGACGCACCCACAACCGCGATCGTGTGCGCCCCGGCAAGGATCTCTCTCGCGGTGCGCATCGGACTCATCTCCCAAGGTCTCGAATCGTCATCGCTGACATCTCTACCGGCTCTACCGTCGCTCGATGCCGCATTGACGCGTAGTGCTAAAAGTCCCGGATGTCCGGGTCGAACGGACCGCTGCGGCAACTGCCTCGACCACTTGCTCGACCACTTGCTCGACCACCTGGTCGACGGCCGTCGCCACGGCCGGTGTCAGGCCGGGCCCGTAGCCGATGTCTGCCACCTCGACGCCGAGCATGACCATCCGGTCGGGAAGCCGGTCGAGCTCACGGGCCAGGGCGACGGCGTCGCCCATGTCCATGGTGTGGGAGCTGGCACTGCGCGCCGATGTGCCGGGTCGGCACGCCATGACGTGCCGGTGAATCCGGCCGGGATGCGCATGATGCGTGTGCACCGCGTCGACGACGATGGCGAGACGTCGTCGTTCCCACAGCTCGATGAGCGTGCCGGCATCACCGTCGCTCTCGGCCAGGGTGGTCCCGGGAAGGTCGGCACGCCTGAGCCGTTCGATGACCGCCGGACCGACGCCGTCGTCGCGCCGGTAGGGGTTGCCGACGCCGATCACCACCACCGGCGGGTTCATGTGCGCTCCACGGTGAGGTCGAGGAAGTGGGTGGCGCAGGAGATGCAGGGGTCGTAGTTGCGGATCGCCTGCTCACACTGGGCGGTGAGCTGTTCGTCGTCGAGGTCCAGCCGGTCCTGGACGAAGCGGCGCAGGTCGTCTTCGATGCTCGGCTGGTTCTGCGCGGTGGGCGGCACGATCCGGGCGCTGCGGATGGTTCCGGTGTCGTCCAGCCGGTAGCGGTGGAACAGCACACCGCGCGGCGCCTCGGTGGCGCCGTATCCGGCACCGGCTCGCGCTGGAACCTCCATGTGGCAGGGTGCCGGCGGTTCGTACGCCTCGACGAGGCGCAACGCCTCGTCGAGGGCGTAGACGAGTTCGACCGCTCGCACGACGATGCTGCGGAACGGGTTGTCGCAGCGTTGCCCGAGACCTGCCGCGGCAGCGGCCTGACGGGCGAGCGGTGACAGCGCGGCGTGGTTGAGCGCGTACCGGGCGAGCGGGCCGGTGAGGTAGGTCCCGGCGTCGGCCAACTCGGCGTGCAGGGCGGTCGAATGCGGTACCTGTGTCTCGACGACGTGTCGTTCGAAGTCGTGCACCGGGAACGACCGGCCGGACGAGGTCCGCGGTTCGCCGCGGTCGATGGGGTACCGATGCGGGTCGACCAGGGCGAGCAGTTCGTGGTCGGTGGTGAAGTCGGGGAACGGAAAGCCGGCGACCCACTCGACCGTGGCCAGCGCATGCTCGAGGGCGGGTCGCAGCGTGCCGCGTGCGAGCGCCTGCAACGCTGCGGGCGACGGGGCGTCGTAGAAGCCGCCGACGCGGACGTTGATCGGGTGGATCGCCCGCCCGCCGACCAGCTCGAGAATGGCGTTGCCGGCCTTCTTGAGGGCCAGTCCGCGTTCGACGGCATCCCTGTGGTCCCGGGCCATCTCCACGACGCCGGGGTAGCCGAGGAAGTCGGGTGCGTGCAGGAGATAGACGTGCAGCGCGTGGCTTGCCACCCATTCGCCGCAGTAGAGCAGCCGGCGCAGTTCGGCGATCGGCTCGCTGACCTGGACGCCGCACGCGTCCTCGACGGCCAGGCACGCACTCATCTGGTACGCCACCGGGCAGATGCCGCAGATGCGGGCGGTGATGTCGGGTGGTTCGACGTGGCCGCGGCCGCGCAGGAACGCCTCGAAGAACCGCGGCGGCTCGTAGATCTGCAGCCGCACGTCGGTCACCGTCGACCCGTCGACCCGTACGTGCATCGCGCCCTCGCCCTCGACCCGCGCGAGGGCGCCGACGCGCAGCGACCTGTCGTTGCGGTGGCTCATCCGTGCTCCCCCTGCTCCCCCTGCTCCCCCTGCTCGGCGGCCGCCCGGAACTCCGGCTTGGCGGCGTGGAAGGTCCGGAACACGCGTGCCACGTCGGCCGGGGACATGCCAAGGCTGCGCAATGAGGCAACCATGGCAGCGGTGTTCGGCTGCGCCATCGGGCCGAAGCAGCCGTAGCAGCCGCGGCCGTAGGCGGGGCAGAGCGCGCCGCAGCCGGCGCGGGTGACCGGACCCAGACACGGGATTCCCTGTGCCACGGTCACACAGGCCGTCCCGCGCAGCTTGCACTCCTGGCAGACGCTGTGCACGGGCAGGCCGGGACGGCGCCCGGCGAGCACGGCGGTCAGCACCCCGATGAGCTGGCGCCGGTCGATCGGGCACCCCGGCAGCTCCAGGTCCACTTGTACGTGTGCCGAGATCGGTGTCGACTCCGCCAGGGTCGCCACGTACTCCGGTCTGGCGTAGACGACCGAGCGGAACTCCTGGACGTCGGCGAAGTTCCGCAACGCCTGGACACCGCCGGCGTTGGCGCACGCGCCGATGGTCACCAGCATCCCGGACTGCTCCCGGATGCGGTGGATCCGCTCGACGTCGGTCTGGGTCGTGACGGAACCCTCGACGAGGGAGACGTCGTACGGGCCTTCCACGACGGCGCTGGATGCCTCCAGGAAGTGCGCGATCTCGACGTGCTCGCCGAGCGGTAGCAGTTCGTCCTCGCAGTCCAGCAGGGTGAGCTGGCAGCCGTCGCAGGACGCGAACTTCCACACCGCGAGCTTCGGCCGTGCCGTCTCAGCCATCACAGCTCCTTCACCGACAGCAGCGGGCCGGCCTCGTCGTAGCCGACCACCGGGCCGTCCCGGCAGAGCAGCAGCGGACCGAGCTGACAATGACCGCAGTGGCCCAGGCCGCAATGCATGTTGCGCTCCAGGGACAGCCGCACGCAGCCGGCCGGCACACCCCGGCCGGCAAGGCCCCGCGCGGCGAACCGCATCATGATCTCGGGCCCGCACACGTAGGCGGCCGTGTCGGCCGGCCGGTGGTCCAGCCGGTCAAACAGCGCGGTCACCACGCCGACGTGGCCGGACCAGCCGGTGGCGGCGCGGTCCACGGTGGCGAGGACGTCGAGTCCGGCGGCTCGCCAGGCGTCGTACTCGTCGGGGTACAGCAGGTCGTCGGGAGTCCGGGCACCGATCAGCACCGCCACGTGGCGGTAGCGGGCCCGGTTGGTGACGGCGTGGCGCACCACCGGCCGTAGGGGGGCCAGGCCGAGCCCACCGGCGACGATGACCAGGTCGGCGCCGGCGGCTGCCGGCAGGTCCCAGGCGCGGCCGAACGGTCCACGGACCCCGAGCATGCATCCGGGCTCCGCCCGGCACAATGCGCCGCTCGTGGCGCCGACCGCCCGCACCGTGTGCAACAGACCGGCGACGCCGTACCGGCCGGAGACGGAGATCGGTACCTCCCCCACCCCGAAGGCGTAGAGCATCGCGAACTGGCCGGGCCGGAACACCGGCAGCGGCTCGTCGACCGGCTCGAGCGCGAGGGTGACCGTGTCACCGGTCTCCGGCGTGCGCTCGACCACCCGGTAGCGGCTCGGGGTCATGGTTGTCATGCCGGCGCCTTGTACAGGTCGAGCAGGCGGATTCTGGTGGCCTGCATCCGGTCCACGACAACCGCCATGAACCGCCTGGTCAGCTCATAGCCGAAGTCGGGGTGGGCTTCGCACAGCGCTCGGGTGCCCGCACCGTCGATGGCGATGCTGAGGACCGGGTCGATGGCGACTGCGCCGAAGTGCCATCGGTACGGCGGGAACATCCAGGACCAGCCGAGCACCGTGCCAGGACCGATCGTCTCGACGATGACGTCGCCACGGCCGGGCACCCGGATGTCGAGGTTGACGTAGCCGTCCCGGATGAGCCAGAACCGGTCGGCCTGACCGTTCTCCTCGAAGATCCGCATACCCGCGCGGAACGGTGCGCGGCATGCCCAGCGTGAGAGGCGCTCAAGGTGGCCCAGCGGCAGCCCGGCAAGGAACGGATGCGCGACAAGAAGGTCGTACGTGGTCGTCATGGCGAGTCCTCGGCGGTTGTCGGCGGGTGCGCGTTGAGGGCGTGCAGTTCGGCTGTGACGTCGATGCCGACCGGGCACCAGGCGATGCAGCGGCCACAGCCCACACACCCGGACTCGCCGAACTGGTCGTGCCAGGTGCCGAACTTGTGCGTGAGCCAGTGCCGGTAGCGGCCGGCGCGGGAGTCACGCACCGGTCCGCCGTGCAGATAGCTGAAGTCCAGGTCGAAGCACGACTCCCAGGACTCCCAGCGCTCGGCGTGGTCACCGGTCAGGTCCGTGGTGTCCGTGACCGAGGTGCAGAAGCAGGTCGGGCAGACCATCGTGCAGTTGCCGCAGGTCAGGCAGCGCTCGGCCACGTCGTCCCACTGCGGGTCCGCACGGTGACCGGCCAGCAACGTGCGCAGGTCGACCTCGGGAAGGGTCCGGCCCATCCGCGTCGCCGCGGACTCCACCGCCTGCGTGGCGGACGCGATGTCGGCGGCGGACGCCGGCGTGGTGGGGATGCGCGCGAGCACCGCCTCACCTTCGGCCGTCCCGCTGCTTGCCAGGTACGTCCCGTCGGGGCGTTCGGTCAGCACGATGTCGTAGCCGGTGTCGGCGCCGGGGCCGCCGCCGGCCGACACGCAGAAGCAGGCGCCGCCCGGCTCGGTGCAGTTGACCGCAACGATCAGGATCTCGGCGCGGCGTGCGGCGTACCGTTCACCGTCGCCCAGGACGTGGTCGAGGACGCCGATCGCGCGCAGGTCGCACGGGCGGACGCCGAACAGCGCCAGTCGGCGCGGCGGCGCAGGTTCGTCGGTCACCGCGAAACCGTCCTCGGACCTGTCCGCAGACCACAGTCTCTGGCTGGGCGGATGCAGCACCTGTTTCCATGACTGCGGTCCGGAGGTGTGGCTGAACGCGAGCCGCTCGTCGCCGGGCCGGAGCCGGTAGGTGCCGGCCTCGACCTCGGTCCGCCGGCCGTACGGCAGTTCGGCGGCACCGCCGATCTCGGTGAGCACGATCGCGTGTCCCCGCACCGCCGGACCGACGACCGTACGACCGTCCGCCTGCAAGGCGGTGAAGAGATCGTCGAGTCTGGACAGCAGGACCTGATTGTCGGCCGGTCCGTCGCGGCCGGAGTTCGGCATCGGCGACGGATGTTCCGGGGCCATCGTGTGCCTCCTAGTACAGGTCTCTGTTCCATCACAATGCGGCGCCACTACCCCGCGTAGTGCCGTTCGACCTTTCCGGGTCGCCAAAGGTCCTGTCGAAGACAGAAGCTGGTACGTCAGCAGATGCGGGGCAACTGCTCGCCGACGAGCATGTCGACGACGCGACGGCCGCCCATGAGCGTGTTCATGACCACCCGGCCGGGGTGCTCCTCCACCACTGACCCAAGTCGGACCGCACACCGTCCCTCGGGTGTCGACCGGATCATGGCCAGTAGCGCCTCGGCGATCTCAGGTGCCACCACCGCCACCAGGCAGCCTTCGTTGGCCACGTGCAACGGATCCAGGCCGAGCAGCTCGCACGCGGCCGCGACGGGTGCCGGTACGGTGACTGCGGCTTCGTCGATCTCGACGCCGACCCGGGCAGCCGCGGCGATCTCGTTCAGCGTCGACGCCACGCCGCCCCGGGTGGGGTCGCGCATGACGTGGATCGCCCGCCCCGCACTGGCCACCATCGCCGCGACGAGCCGGTGCAGCGGGCGGGTGTCGGAGGCGATCTCGGCCTCGAACCCGAGCGCTTCCCGGGTGCTCAGGATGGTCGTGCCGTGCGCACCGATCGGACCGGACAGCAGCACGACGTCCCCGGGACGGGCGAATGCGGCCGACACCCGGGCTCCGGGCAACCGACGCCCGAATCCGGTCGTGGTCACGAACAGGCCATCGGCCGCACCGCGCCCGACCACTTTCGTGTCGCCGGTGACGACCTGCACCCCGGCAGCCGCCGCGGCAGCGCCGACCGAGGCGGTGACCCGCCGCAGCTCCGCGACCGGGAATCCCTCCTCGATGACGTACGCCACCGCGAGCGCCAGTGGTACCGCGCCCATCATCGCCACGTCGTTGACGGTGCCGTGCACCGCCAGCATGCCGATGTCGCCACCCGGGAAGAACAGCGGACTGACCACGAACGCGTCCGTACTGATCACGAGATCGAGGCCGTCGACGGCCACCACGGCGGCGTCCTCCGGCACGGTCTCGGCGGCCGCGGGCCCGAGGGCCGGCACTACGACGTCGCGCAGCAGCTCCGCGGACAGCTGACCGCCGCTGCCGTGCCCGAGCAGCACCTTCTCGGCCTCGGCCAACGGGACCGGGCACGCGCCACGGGTCGGGTCGGCGGTGGTCATCGCAGCTCCGCGGTTGTTGCCGACGGCACGCGCCGTCCCGCGTTGTAGAAGGCGGCGCAGGTGCCTTCGGTGGACACCATGGGCGCGCCGAGCGGGGTGCGTGGGGTGCACAGCGTGCCGTATGCGGAGCAGTCGGTCGGCACGCGTGTCCCTCTGAGGATGTCACCGGCGATACAGGCCGGGTGTTCCCGCGCGGTCAGGCCGGCCACGGCGAAGCGCGGCTCGGCGTCGTATCCGGCGAACTCCTCGGTGAGCATCAGGCCGCTGCCGGGAATGGTGCCGATGCCGCGCCAGGCACGGTCGCCGATGCGGAACACGCGTCGGATCGCGTCCTGCGCCTCGCTGTTGCCGGAGCGCCGCACCGCGCGGGCGTACTGGTTCTCCACCGCCGCACGACCGTCCTCGAGCTGCCGGACGGCCATCAGGATGCCCTCGAGCAGGTCGAGCGGCTCGAACCCGGTCACCACGATCGGCACGTGGTAGCGGTCCGCGATCGGCTCGTACTGCGTCCATCCCATGACCGCGCAGACGTGCCCGGCGGCCAGGAACGCCTGCACCTCGCAGTCCGGCGCGTCGAGGATCGCCGTCATCGCCGGCGGCACCAGCACATGGCTGACCAGCATGCTGAAGTTGGGCAGCCCGAGCTGATGGGCCCGAAGGACCGCCATGGCATTGGCCGGCGCGGTGGTCTCGAAACCGACGGCGAAGAACACCACCTCGCGGTCGGGACGGTCGGCGGCGATCCGGACCGCGTCGAGCGGTGAATAGACCACGCGGACGTCGGCGCCGCGGGCGCGCAGTGCCAGGAGATCCGTGTCGCTGCCCGGCACGCGGAGCATGTCCCCGTAGGAGGCGAAGACGACCTCGTCGCGCCGGGCGATCGCGAGCGCCTTGTCGATGAGCTCGAGCGGCGTCACGCAGACCGGGCAGCCCGGTCCGTGGATCATCCGCACCCCGTTCGGCAGGAGTTCGTCGATGCCCTGCCGCACGATGGTGTGTGTCTGGCCGCCGCACACCTCCATCAGCGTCCACGGTTGTGTGACCGCCGCCTTGATCTCGGCGAACAGATGCCGCGCGAGCGCCGGATCACGGTATTCGTCGACATACTTCACGACGTTGTCCTCTCGGCGGGCGCCGAGCCGAGCGCACGCTCGGGAGCGAGCTCCTGCTCCAGCGCGTCGCCCATCGCCCGCAGAATCTCCAGGGTTCGCTGGGCCTCGGCCTCGTCCACGAGGCTGATGGCGAACCCGACGTGCACGATCACGTAGTCGCCCACCCGCGCCTCCGGGACATAGGCGAGGCAGACCTCACGTTCCACCCCGCTGAAGTCGACCGTGCCCATGGGCAGGCCGCCCGAGTCGTCGGCGGCCACGATCCGGCCGGGTACACCGAGACACATCCGGATCATCCCCTCGCATCCATCCGGATCCGGGCGGCGGCGACCGCCGCCTGGCCGTAGCTGATACCGCCGTCGTTGCCGGGTACCCGCTCGTTGACCAGCGGCTCCAGCCCGGCGCCGGACAACCCGTCGACGACGGCTTCCACGAGCAGGTGGTTCTGCATCACCCCACCCGACAGGCAGATGGTGCGCAGCCTGTACCGCGCGGCGACCTCGGCACAGACGGCCACCGTCACAGCGGTGACCGTGGCGTGGAAACCGGCGGCGAGGAACCCGCGGTCGGCACCGTCGTGTAACGCCTCGAGCAGGGCCAGCAGGGTGGTCGTGGGGTCGTACACGATCAGGTCGTCCCGCGTCACGAGACGCCACGGCAGCTCGGGCGCGGCCGGGCAGCCGGCCGCGAGCGCCTCCAGCGCGACCGCCGCCTCACCCTCGTACGTCGCATCGTCGCGGAGGTCGAGCAGCGCGGCGACAGCGTCGAAGAGCCGGCCGGCGCTCGACGCGACCGGGCAGTTGACGCCCTGCGCGACCATCCGCCGCACGATCGCCACCTCACGTTCCGGCAACCGCCTCAGGAACGGCCCGGCGGCGCGGAGAACCGCCCCGCTTGAACGCTCGTCCAGCAGCTCACCGCCGAACAGGTAACCCAACGCCATACGGGCCGGTCGCCGCACCGCGGCGGCGCCGCCGGGCAGCGGCGCACAGCCGAACCGTGCAACCCGCCGGTACGAGATGAGGTCGGCGACGAGCACCTCACCGCCCCACAGGGTGCCGTCGTCGCCGAGACCCAGCCCGTCGTACGCGACGCCGATGTACCGGCCGGTGATGCCGTGCTCCGCGGCGCACGACGCGACATGCGCGTGATGGTGCTGCACACCGATCCGGCCCTGTACCGGCAGTGCTTTGGCGTACTGCGTCGACAGGTACCCCGGGTGCAGATCGTGCGCGACGACGCGGGGCGTGACACCCACGACGCGGGACAGCTGCGCGAGGTTCATTTCGAACGCCTGCATCGTGGCCTGTTGTTCCAGGTCGCCGGTGTGCGGACCGACGATCGCGGTGCCGCCACGGGCCAACGTGAACGTGTGCTTGAGCTGGCCGCCGACGGCGAGCAGTGGCTCCGGCGCGGCCACCGGAAGGTCGATGGGCTCCGGCGAGTAGCCGCGGGCCCGGCGCACGACCGATGGCCGCCCGGCGACGACGCGGGTGACCGAGTCGTCGTACCGGGACCGGATCGCCCTGTCGTGGCCGAGGAATCCGTCGGCCAGCCCGGCCAGCCGCTGCCGGGCGTCGGCGTCGTCGATCGCGATCGGTTCGTCCGACACGTTGCCGCTGGTGACCACCAGCGGGCGAGCCAGATCGGCGAGCAACAGGTGATGCAGCGGCGTGTTGGGCAGGAACAGCCCGATCCGGGGCACGCTCGGCGCGACGAAGCCGGACATCGGATGATCCGGTCGCCGGGCGAGCAGGACAACCGGACGCGCGACCGAGGTCAGCAGCGCTGCCTCGGCCTCGCTGACGTGGGCCAGCCGTCGCGCCGCGGCCAGGCCGTCCACCATGACGGCGAACGGCTTCGCCGGTCGGTGCTTGCGGATGCGCAGGCGGGCTACGGCCGCCTGGTCGGTGGCATCGCACACGAGTTGGTAGCCGCCCAGCCCTTTGAGTGCGACGACACCGCCACGATGGATGAGCGTCTCCGCCGCAGCGAGCGCGTCCTCGCCGCTGGCGCCGTCCGCCCCACGGTCGTGGTCCGTGGTGTGCCACACCAGCCGCGGGCCGCACGCCGGGCAGGCGATCGGCTCGGCATGGAACCGACGGTCGGTCGGGTCGGCGTACTCAGCCGCGCAGGCGGCGCACATGTCGAAGCGCCGCATCGTTGTGCGCATCCGGTCATACGGCAGAGCGTCGATGACCGTCGCCCGTGGGCCGCAGTCAGTGCAGTTGAGGAAGGCGTAGCGGTACCGGCGATCGCCCGGATCGAACAGTTCCGCCAGGCACCGGTCACACGTGCCGAGATCCGGGGGAATCCGGCTGACCTCCGCCCCGGTGCCCACCGGGCGCCGCCAGGTCGACCGAACGACCCGGAAGCCGGTGCCCGGCGCCGGCGCGGATCCGTTCAGGTCGCTCACCCGCACGCCGGACACCCGGGCCTGGGCCGGGGCGTCGGTACGCAGCCGTGCGGCGAGCGCTTGCATCGCCTCGAAGGAGCCGGCCGCCTCAACTACCACGACGCCACCGTCGTTGCGGACGCATCCGTCGAGCCCCAGCCCGCTACCGAGACGACAAACGAACGGCCGGAAGCCCACGCCCTGCACCGTCCCACGGACCTCGATACGGTGCGCCACCCGCGCTCCGAACGTCTGCATACTCCGAACACCTGCCACCTCGGCCGACCCAGTAGCGGATCGTGGTTCAAGTCTCGTCCGAATACACGCCAGAACGAAGGCCGATTCGGGCCACTCATCCTGTTCCTCGGCACCTCGCCGCGTCAGGGTGATACGGGCGTTGGTGGCCTGGAGCGCGCATCAGCGCGGAAAGTGGGGCCGGTGCCGGTCCGTCGCGGACGGGCTGCCGCCGCCGGCGCTCATCACCGCGACGGCCGCCGTAGGTCAGGTCCCGACGGTCGCCGGGGGCATGAGGCTGAACGCGTTCTCCTCTTCCTGGGCGTTGTGCAGGCGCATGATGGCGTACAGGCCGTAAAGACCGGCACGCAGGTCGGTGGCCTCCTCAGGCTCCGGCCGGTCGCCGACATCCTGCGCCGCGCGGCGCAGCCGGCGGACCTGGTGCTCGATCTCGGCGTGGGTGCGGCTGAGCGCCCCGGTCGGGTCGGGACCGCCCAGGGCGCGGGCGATGATCGGCAGCAGTTGGGCCTCCTCGGCGCGCTCGTGCGGGAGCAGGTCGGCTTCAAGACGTTCCAGCAGCTCGCGCAGGGGCCTGAGGTCGGGTTCGGTGATCGAGAGGTCGTCGGCGACGGCGCGGATCTGTTCGACGAGCGGCCGGATGGCGGTATGCTGCTCGTACAGTCGCTGGGCTGCGGCGAGGTCGGCGGCCGGCAGGGTGACGGTGTGGGTACGCCCCGGCAGCAGGACGGTCAACGCAAGGCCGATGGCGGCGACGTCGATCACCTCCTGCAGGATCGCCCCTGCCACCGGCGTCAGCAGCCCGGCCGCGGCCGGGACCATCGCCGCCAGCGACAAGCCCATGCCGAGCACTGCTGCGCGGCGGGCGATGCCGTGGCTGCGCCGGGCGATGAGGATCGCGTCGGCGAGGCCGTCGACGCGATCGGCGGTGAGCACGACATCGGCGGCCTCGGCCGAGGCGGTGACGCCACGCGCCGCCAGGGCCACGCCCACACCTGCGGCGGCCAGCGCTGGGGCGTCATTGACCCCGTCACCGACCATGATCGTCGGTGCCTTGTCCTGCTCGGTGCGGACAATGGCGAGCTTGTCGGCTGGATCACGGTCGGCGTACACGGCGTCGACCCCGACGATGCGCCCCACGGTCTCGGCGATGTCGGCCCGGTCACCGGTGACCAGCACCGTACGGTCGATGCCGGCATCGCGCAGGGTCCGCATCATCCGCGGTGCGTCGGGCCGGAGCGGATCAGCGAGCAACAGCACACCGGCGGGCCGGCCGTCGACCGCCGCAAACACGGTCAGCGAGCCGTCCAGCGCGGCGCGACGCCGCGCCCGGCGCACCCAGTCCGGGGCCGGGCCG
Organism: Dactylosporangium sp. NPDC005555; assembly: GCF_040605635.1. Lineage (NCBI taxonomy): Bacteria > Bacillati > Actinomycetota > Actinomycetes > Micromonosporales > Micromonosporaceae > Dactylosporangium > Dactylosporangium sp. NPDC005555. Next base: position 17,779 of record NZ_JBEXDG010000068.1, on the reverse strand, counting down.
TCGACGATCCAGGCGGCTTTGCCGAGGCGTACCGGGTGACCGTCCACCGTGCCTTCGATGCCGAAGCCGTGCCGTTCGTGGACACCGGACGCCGGTGAGAGCGCCAACCGGCGGTCACGGGCGGCGGTGACGATGGTGGCTGCCAGCACGTGCGCCGACGCCTGGTCGAGCGAGGCGGACAGCCGCAGCACTTCGTCAGCGGGCACGTCGCCGGCGGTGACCACGTCGGTCAGCACGGGTCGTCCGCGGGTCAGGGTGCCGGTCTTGTCGAACAGCAGGACCCGCCCGGCGGCCAGCCGTTCGAGGGCGGCGCCGCCTTTGAGGATCACGCCGTGCCGGGCCGCCCGGGACAGCCCCGACATGATCGCGATCGGGGCGGCCAGCAGCAGCGGGCACGGGGTCGCCACGACGAGCACGGCCACCGCGCGTATGGCCTGACCTGAGATCGCCCAGGCCAGTCCGGCTGCCAGCAGGGTGAGCGGGACGAAGGCGAGGGCGAACCGGTCGGCGATGCGGACGAACGGCGCGCTGCTCGCCTGGGCCTGCTCGACGAGGCGCACCACGCCGGCGTAGGTGGATTCGGCGGCGGTCTCGGTGGCCAGCATCCGCGTCACCGAACCGGCGTTGACGACACCGCTGCGGATGGCGTCGCCCGCGCGACGATCGACCGGCACCGACTCACCCGACAGCGCCGACTCGTCGAACACACCGCCGTCGAGCAGTCTTCCGTCGACCGGCACGAGCTCACCGGCACCGACCAGCAGCCGGTCACCGACCGCGACTCGATCCACGTGGATCTCGTCCACGCCGTCCGGCCCTTCGCGGCGCGCGGTGCGCGGTGCGCCGGCGGCCAAGCGGCTGAGCTCCCGACGGGCCCGAGCCGACGCGCGCACCTCCAGGACGCTGCCCGTGAACAGCATCACCGCGATCACCGCTCCCGCGAGCGGCTCACCGACCAGCAGCGCACCGGCCAGCGCCAGCCACGCGATGACGTCCACCGACGGCTGGTGGCGGCGCAGTGCCACCGCGATGGTGATCGTCGAGTAGGCCAGCCCGAGCAGCGTCGCCCCGGCCCACACCGCCGAAGCCCACTCCCCCGCGCCCGCGACAGCGGCCGCTGTCCCGGCGAGGAGCAGCAGGGTCACCGCGGCGAACAGGATGACCTCCCGGGCGGCCCACAGCCGCGCAAGGCGCGACTCGGGCCCACCGTGCGGGTCGGCCGTGATGCGGTCCGGCATGGATCCCACCTCCCTCCAGTCCACGATCTCCATTCCGCGTCACAGCGCCCAGTGCCGAAAGTCCTTGCCCCGTCACCCCACCCGGGCGGTCCAACCCTCATCGCGGCTCGAGCTTCCGGCCCGTGACGGCCCGACCTCCGGGTAGAGTCGCGGTGTGGGCCGACGCCACGCCGAACCCGGGCGTCAGGGACCCGTTCAGCAACGGCACTGCCCGGCGGTGGTGCGCCCTGCGCCGGTGCCGGCACGCAGCGCAGGTGACGGTGTGGCGTTACGACCATCCAGCAGGAGCCTGGTGTGCGGAATCGTCAGGAATTCAGCGGGCTGAGCGGCCAGCTGATCGAGGTGATCGACCTCTCGCGGATCGCGCTGGAGCACGCCGCCGCAGCCCTTTGCGACCACGATCCGCCTGCCGGGAGCCGCCTGCCGGATGTCGAGAAGGCGCTCTTCGCGCAGCGTCAGGCGGTCGAGGATCAGGCGTTGGCGATCGAGGAGACCCGCGTCGAGCCATCGGACACCGCCCTGCGGACCATTGTCGTCGCCGCACAGATCAACGCTGACGCGGAATGCGTCGGAGAACTGGTGCGGCGGTTGGCTGAGATCGCCGGGTCGCGGCCGTCGAGGCCGACGATGCCGACCGAAGTACAGGCCACGGTGTGCAGCATGGGTCGGGTCTGCGTGGAGATGATGGCCATCGCGGGCAGCGCCGTAGGGTCGGCGCAGGCCGCTACGGAGGCGGGGATGGGCGCGGACGACGCCGAGATGCATCGGCTGCGGCGGTTGCTCTACCAGCTGCTGCTGCATGACCCGGGCACTGTCCATGTAGACGCCGCACTGGACGCTTCCCTGGCCTGCAGGTATTACATGCGATGCGCTGAGCACGCGATTTCGATGGCCCGGCACGCAGTGCTGGCCGTCCATGGGGATCCTGTCTGACATCAGGGCACAGCGTGCGCTCAGGGCGGACCCGTCAACGAGATCTGGTCGAGGATCGGTTGCCACACCGCGTCATTGAGGACGTTCCGGCGATGTGTCACCACCACCGCGGAGTGAATGGGGTCGGTGAGGTCGATCGAGAGCGCGCCGGCGCGGACGAGATGCGGCCGACCGGTTCGGCCGCTGCGCAGTGGACCGGAGAGGCAACGGCCGAAGGTGTCGGCGGCGGTCAGCACCGTTTGGTGACCGACGACCTGATCCTGAAGGTCCGCACGACCGCAGAGGGAGGGGATCCGGGTGGCAGGTGGGCGTTGGCAGTTCTGGGTCGACCGTGGTGGCACGTTCACCGACATCGTCGCCCGGACGCCGGATGACGACCGGCTGGTGACACACAAGCTGTTGTCGGACAACCCGGCACGCTACGAGGACGCGGCGGTTGCGGGAATCCGGGCGCTGCTCGGCATCCCCGGCACGGCGCCGATCCCGGCCGACCAGGTCGAGGTGGTGCGGATGGGGACCACGGTCGCCACCAACGCACTGCTGGAGCGCAAGGGCGAACGCACGGTACTGGTCATCACCAAGGGCTTCGGTGATGCGCTGCGCATCGGCTACCAGAACCGGCCACGCATCTTCGACCGGCACATCGTACTGTCGGAAATGTTGTACGAACGCGTGATCGAGGCGGATGAGCGGACGCTGGCAGACGGCACGGTCCTGTGTGCACCGGATGTCGAACGGCTCGCCACCGATCTGCAGCGTGCGCACGATGATGGCATCCGCGCGGCCGCAGTGCTCTGTCTGCACAGCCACCTGTACCCCACGCACGAACGGGAAATCGGGAAACTGGCCGAGCGGATCGGCTTCGACCAGATCTCGTGCTCCAGCGAGGTGAGCCCGTTGATGAAGCTGGTGCCGCGTGGCGACACCACGGTCGTCGACGCGTACCTGTCGCCGGTGCTGCGCCGCTACGTCGAGGCGGTGGCGGAGCAACTGCACGACGTACGCCTGATGTTCATGCAGTCCAACGGTGGTCTGGCTGAGGCCGGGCATTTCCGGGGCAAGGACGCGATCCTGTCCGGTCCGGCCGGTGGCATCGTCGGCATGGTTCGCATGTCGCAGCTGGCCGGCTTCGACAAGGTGATCGGCTTCGACATGGGCGGCACCTCCACCGACGTGTCGCATTACGCCGGCGAGTACGAGCGGGTGTTCCACACCCAGATCGCCGGCGTGCGGCTGCGCGCGCCGATGATCGATATCCACACCGTCGCCGCGGGAGGCGGCTCGATCCTGCACTTCGACGGCACCCGCTACCGGGTCGGGCCGGACTCGGCCGGGGCCGACCCGGGTCCGGCCTGTTACCGCAACGGCGGGCCCCTCACCGTCACCGACGCCAACGTGCTGCTCGGCCAGATCCAGCCCGCAACCTTTCCTCGGGTCTTCGGTCCGCACGGCGACCAGCCGCTGGATGCCGACGTGGTGCGACGGCGATTCGCCGACCTGACGGCGATCATCGCCCAGCAGACCGGCGACGAGCGCACATCCGAGCAGGTCGCCGAAGGGTACCGGCAGATCGCGGTCGCCAACATGGCCAACGCGGTCAAGCGGATCTCGGTGCAGAAGGGCCGTGACGTCACCGAGTACGTGCTCACCACATTCGGCGGCGCCGGCGGGCAACACGCATGCGCGGTGGCCGACTCGCTGGGTATCCGCTCCGTGCTCGTACCGCCGATGGCGGGCGTGTTGTCCGCCCTCGGCATCGGCTTCGCCGACACGACCGCCATGCGCGAACAGTCGGTGGAGGCCCGGTTGGAGCCCGCGGCGATGCGACGGTTGACCGACGTCGCGGACACCCTGGAGGCAGCCGCGTGCTCAGAGCTGCTCGACGAGGACGTGCCGACCCGGCGGATCCGGGTCAACCGGCGCGTGCACCTGCGCTTCGACGGCACCGACACCGCGGTGCCGGTCGAACTCACCGATCTTGACGCCATGGTGGCGTCGTTCGAGACGGCATACCGGCGTACGTATTCATTCCTGATGGACCGGCCGCTGATCGCCGAGGCGGTCTCGGTCGAGGCAGTCGGGCTGACCGAGCCGCCGGACCTCTCCCGGCTGGGCGAACCCACCAGCACGTCGAACGAAGCCGGTGCTGCTGCGACGCCGGTCACCACGGCAGCGTTGTACACAGGCGGGGTATGGCGTGAGGTCGCGCTCCACGAGCGGGAACGCCTGCGTCCTGGCGACACGATCAGCGGCCCGGCGATCGTGGCCGAGACGAACGCGACCACAGTCGTCGACGACGGCTGGCAGGCCGCGGTGACGGAGTTCGGCCATCTGCTCATGGAACGGGTACAGCCGGACGCAGAGACGTCCGCCGCGGCGACCCGGGTCGATCCTGTGCGGCTGGAGATCTTCAACAACCTCTTCATGTCGATCGCTGAGCAGATGGGTGCCCGGCTGGAGTCGACAGCGCAGTCGGTGAACATCCGGGAGCGGCTGGACTTCTCATGCGCGCTGTTCGACCCGGACGGGAATCTCATCGCCAACGCCCCGCACATCCCGGTCCACCTCGGCTCGATGAGCGTCAGCGTCAAGGAGGTCATCCGCCGCCGCGGCCAGTGGATGAAACCCGGGGACGTGTACGCGATCAACGATCCGTACCACGGTGGCACCCACCTGCCCGACGTCACCGTCATCACCCCCGTCTTCGGCGCCGCGCGGCCGGAGATCCTGTTCTACGTGGCATCCCGCGGCCACCACGCGGAGATCGGCGGACTCACTCCTGGCTCTATGCCCGCGACCAGCCGCGACGTTCATGAGGAGGGGGTGCTGTTCGACAACTGGCTGCTGGTGGAGCACGGCAGGTTCCGCGAGGAGGAGACGCTGCGGTTGCTCACCGAAGCGCCGTACCCGTCCCGGAACCCGGCGACCAATCTGGCCGACCTGCGCGCGCAGATCGCTGCGAACGCCAAAGGCGTCGAAGAGGTGGGCAAGATGATCGACCACTTCGGCCTCGACGTGGCGCAGGCCTACATGCGGCACGTCCAGGACAACGCCGAGGAGGCGGTACGCCGGGTCGTAGACGCCCTCACCGACGGCGAATACCGCTATGAGATGGACTCCGGCGCGATGATCTCGGTGCGAATCACCGTGGATCGCATCCACCGCAGCGCGACGATCGACTTCACCGGCACCTCACCGCAGCTGGAAACGAACTTCAACGCGCCCTCGTCGGTCATCACCGCAGCGGTGCTCTACGTCTTCCGGACACTGGTCACCGACGACATCCCGCTCAACGACGGCTGCCTACGCCCACTGCACATCGTGGTGCCCGACGGTTCCATGCTCGCACCGGTCTACCCCGCAGCCGTGGTCGCCGGCAACGTCGAGACATCGCAAGCGATCGTCGGCGCGCTGTATGCCGCCCTTGGCGTCCAGGCCGAGGGATCCGGGACGATGAACAACGTCAGCTTCGGCAATGAACGCCACCAGTACTACGAGACCGTCGCCTCCGGCTCCGGCGCCGGCCACGGGTTCGACGGGGCTTCGGTGGTGCAGACCCACATGACGAACTCCCGGTTGACCGACCCCGAGGTGCTCGAATGGCGGTTCCCGGTGCTGCTCGACGAGTTCGCCATCCGGCGCGGCAGTGGCGGCGCCGGCCGATGGCGGGGCGGCGACGGAGCGGTGCGCCGCATCCGGTTCCGCGAGCCGATGACGGTCAGCACCCTGTCCAGCCACCGGCGGGTGCCGCCGTACGGTCTCACCGGCGGCTCACCCGGCGTGCTGGGAGCCAACCGGGTGGAACGGGCCGACGGCAGCTTCGTCCACCTCGCCGGGTGCGACTCGGTCGACGTACAGCCGGGTGACGTGCTCGTGATCGAGACACCCGGAGGCGGCGGATTCGGCAGCCCGTGATCGCCGCGGTCCGTGGGCGACATGGCGAGGTTTCGTCGGTTCGGGCGTGGGGAAGCAGCGCGAATGGCGTACGAACCGATCGCCGAGAGCGCGACCGTGGGTGTTCACCCTCGACGACGTGTCCCTCGTCGGTGGTTCGGGCCGAAACACGCCACGGTTGTGACCGACACGCCCGAGCCCGTGTCCCGACACACCCGTTCATGCTCCTGACGCTTGGACCTCATCTCGCCAGGCCGCCGGCTATCGGCTGCCGTGCCCGTGTCCGGTCGCCCGACTCGGTAGTGTGGCGGTGACCGTGGTGCCCCGGCCATCCGGGCCGACGTCGACAGACAGTTCGGCAGTGAGGTTGCGGCAGATCCACAAGCCGCGACCTCCCTCGCTGCGGGTCGGGTCGGGCATGGTGCTGCCGCCAGCTGGATCGAGGATGCCGGGGCCCTGGTCAGTAACCTGGCAGTACAGGACGGTGTCGTGGTGCCACAGTCGCAGCTGGCCCGTGCCGCCGCCATGGATGATCGCGTTGGTCGCCAGCTCGCTGGCGACCAACAGCAGGTGCTCGATCTGTTCGTCGTCAGCGCCGAGCCGGCTGGCGTGGGCGGCAAGGGTGGCGCGGAGCCCGTACAGGCCGTCGACGTCGAAGGTCTGATCCACGTCGACCGCCCCCGGCGCAGCACCGCCCGGCCGCCACGCGGAGGTGTCCACCGCCGGATCAGGGCTGCTCATGAGCTCGCTGTACCCGCAGTCGGGGTGCGGCACTCGCACCGACGAGTTGCAGGACGGTACCGACCGCCCGCCGGCAGGTGACGGTCATCCGCCGCGACGCCGGCAGCCGAACCGCGGTCGCCACGATCACCCCGGCGCACGCCCCGTCGATGTACTCCAGCCCAGACAGGTTGAGGTGCATGTGCCGGTCCAGCCGCAGTGACTCGGTGAGGGCCTGTTCGAGTACATCGCGATGCCGGTAGTCCAGCTGCCCGGCGATGCGGACGCCAGGTGGGCTGTACTGGCGGCAGATGCGCAGCAGTGGATGCTCGAAGTACACCTGGGCCGCGACGGTCTTGGGATGGGCCTTCGCGGCGAAAGCGAGGGTGACGGCGTCGAAGCGGTCCCGGTCGTACTGGCAGATCAGGCACAGCCGGCCATCGCCGAGCAGCTCGGCGACCGCCGACTCGAAATCCAGCAGCTCCTCGGCGGCGACGAAGGGCCGGGTCGCCCAGCTCATATCGGCGGTCACCCGCAGCCCCGCGTAGCCCTCCCCACCGGCAGCGTCGACTTCCCGGGCGAGGACGTCGACCATCCCGGCCGCGGTGGCCGTACCGCCGCCGAGCAGCGCCCCCGTAACCGGCGCCAGTCGCAACTGGCCACGACGCAACGCCGCCCCCGGCCGGACCCCACGAGCCGTGAGGTGCGCGGCGAGGGCCTCCGGACCGATCGTGTCGGTCCAGCACACCACCTTCGACCCGGCGCGCAACCCGTCACGGACAAACGCGGCAATCAGGTCCATCCGCTCCTCGGCATCGGTGAATGTCAGACACGCATGATCACCCACACCGACCATTTCCGATGGGACCGCATCCGTCATCCAGGCCGCCGCTCACTCTTGAAGGTCCCACTACCGTAGAACAGCCATGGGCCGGTCCGTCCACTGGTGCCGCCACAGCTGGCAGGTGCGCCGTCCGACACGCTGTCGCAGTAGTAGTCCGACGGAGACGGGAGAACACCGCTCAGCCACGACCGCCGAAACTGGCAACCTCTGGGCTTACATCCACCGCCGCCGGGTAGCTCGCCGGGACGCGGTAGCCGTGCGGCAAGGGGGTTCACGGTGAACGATGATCGGATCGTCGTTGTCGGTGCTGACGGCTCCCGAGCAGGGCTCGAGGCTGTGACCTGGGCCGCCACCGTCGCCCTGCAGCGACGGTACCGGCTCGACATCGTGCATGCGTTCGCCTGGCCGACCGTGTATGCACCGATGGCCGGCCCGGTGCCCGCGCCGTACGAGCAGGGGGTGCAGGAAGCCGCCGAGCGGACGCTCGCCGAGGCCGCGGCCCGCGCCCAGACGGTCGCACCAGGGCTCGAGGTGCGCACAGACCTGCAACTGCAACTGCCGGCGGCGGCCCTCGTCGCCGCCTCCCAGCACGCCGCCGTAGTCGTCGTCGGCAACCGCGGCCACGGCGGCTTCACCGGCCTGCTGCTGGGCTCCGTCGGTATCGAGCTGGCAACCCATGCGGCATGTCCGGTCGTCATCGTCCGCCACGAGGACCGGCCGGCAGGCCCCGAGGCTGGCCGGATCGTCGTCGGCGTCGACGGCTCACACGACGCCGATCGGGCGCTGCAGTTTGCGTTCGAGCAGGCGTCATTCCGCGATACCGGCCTGACAGCAGTACACACATACCAGTGGCCGGCGTCCGCCGCCCCCGGCGACATGCAGCCGTTGGTCTACGACCCCGACGACCTGCGTGCCGAAGAACGGCGGGTATTGGCCGAATCGATGGCCGGATGGGCCGGGAAGTACTCCGACGTCGACGTCCGGCACTCGGTTGTGCTGGGCCGGCCCGCCGCCGTCCTGACGGAGCTGTCCGCGGGTGCCGAACTGCTCGTCGTCGGCTCCCGCGGCCGCGGCGGGTTCGCCGGTCTGCTGCTGGGCTCGGTGAGCCAGACGGTCATCCGCCACGCCGCCTGTCCGGTGGCCGTGGTCAGGTAGCGAGGGAGGCGACGTGACGGGCACCGACCGGCCGGTGATCGCCGGTGTGGAGGACACGCCGGCCAGTCTCGGCGCGGTTCGTTGGGCCGCGGACGAGGCGGTACGGCTGCACCAGCCGCTGCGGATCGTCCACGCTGTGGACGCGGCCGGAGCGTCCGGGCAGGCGCCTGACGAACACGAACTGGCGGTGCGGGCCGCGGTCGACACCAGGAGCTGGCACCCTGGCCTGCACGTCACCACGTGCACCTGGTACGGCGGGGCGGCCCGGGTCCTCGTCGAACAATCGGTCCATGCCAGCCTCGTCGTGGTGGCCGGCCGCAGCGCCGACGGCTTCCACGCTGTGCCGGAGGGAGCTGTGGGCGAGCAGCTGGCAGCCCACGCGCACTGCCCGGTCCTCGTCGTCCACGGCGCCCAGCGGTGGGCCGACCCGGCCGTCCCATTGCCGCGCCACGGGCCGGTCCTGGTAGGTACTGATGGCTCCGCCCACGCCCAGCGCGCCATCGAGCTCGCCTTCGCGGAGGCAGCTTCGCGGCAGGTGGATCTGGTTGCGGTCCGGGCCTGGCAGGAGGCACCGCACCACTGGGGGCGCAGCCACCGGCTCGAACGGATCGCCGACGACGTGCATCGGGCGTTGGTGGCGGACCTGGAGCAGTGGCGGAGCAAGCATCCGCTGGTGCGGGTGGAACTTCGCAGCGTTCACGGCCCGACCGTGCCCGTGCTGCTCACCGAGGCGCGTGCCGCGCTCATGGTCGTGCTCAGCCCTCGCGGCACGGGCGGCTTCGGCGCCCTACGCCTCGGCTCGGTCACGCAGCAGGTCCTCGACCACGCGCCCGCACCGGTGCTGGTGGCCCGTCACTGACGCGGGCTCCGGCCCGCAGCCCACGGCCGCCCTGCCACAGAGCCCACGGTCGACCAGCCGCGGGGTGGGCCGCCAGGGTTGCGTTGGCGGCCGACAGCAAGCTCGCCGACCTGCTGCCGCACCTCGCGAAGCACTTCGTGCGGGCCGAGGTGCAGCATTTCGGGTACGACGAACTCGACGACGCCGTGGGATGGGCCTCGTCCAGCCCCGCAGACCACTGAGATCGCGGTCCGGGCCCGTCAACTCTGTTGCTCGCGGCCCTGCCGCGGGCCGAACGTGCTCAGTCGGACGGCGTTGCGGCACGTACCGACGTGACACCCGCCGTGGTCCGCACCAGCGCCTCCACGACCGCGCGCTCCGTGTCGTCGTCGAATCTGCCGTCGACGGTGGCAACAGCGTCGTGGACGCTCACCGGCCACCGGCGCTGCCCGTCCGCGTAGACGTCGAGCCGGTGCTGGGCCTCACGCTGTGCGGCGTCGTCGGTCGGCAGCAGCGTCCGCAGCACGTCGCAGCGGCTGACTACGCCGACGACGTGATGGTCGACGACGACCGGGACGGTGTGTGCATCCTGCCTGACCATGACCGCGGCCAGGTCGGCGACGTCCGCGTCCGGCCACGCCATCACCGGCAGGCCCGACATCACATCGCGCACCCGTCGCGTGGCCGCGTCCGGCGCCGTCGCAGCGCCGGACGCCTCCTGCCGCAGCAGATCCCCCTCACTGACCAGCCCGACGAGCACGTCGCGCTCGTCGACGACCGGGGCCGCGGTGATCGACTGCCGTTCGAGCGGTTCCACCGCCGCCGCGACCGGCGCATCAGCACGCACCGTGCGCGCCGGGGTACTCATGATGTCCTTGGCGTGCATCGCTCCTCCTGAGTTCGGGACTACGTTCGTGCGCTCAGCCGGACGGCAGGCCGACCTCGCGTAGCGCCGCGCGGGCGATGTCCGCAGCGTCCCGCTGGGCCGGGGTCGTGGCCTGATCGAGTAGCAGCACGACCGCGGCCGTCAGCGCCGTGATCCGCCGCTCTGTGCACGCCGTGCGCAGCGCTGTGTCGGCGGTGTCGGTTGTCGGTGTGGGCGCCAAAGGCGTCGCAGTGATCGTCGACATCGTCATCGCCTCCTTCCTGAGTCCGCAGGTGCGGGGCCTCTCATCCCAACCCTCCCCGTCGCGGCGGCGATCGTTCAGGGACTTTGGTCCCGGCGTGCCGGCTCACTGCCCGGGCCTCGGCGGCGACCTGCTCGGCCACCAGGTCGGCGGCGATGTCGACCTGGTGGCCACAGGTGTGCGCCGAATCCGTGTTGAGGGCCTCGACGGCGTACACAACCAGGCATCCGGGGAGCCTGCCGAGCGTGCGGGCCGGCATCGCCGCTTCGTCGATCGCGATCGGCTCGTCGGCGAGGTTTCCCCTGGTGACCACCAGCGGCCGGCCCAGATCGTGCAGGAGCAGGTGATGCAGTGACGGGCAGGAACAGTCCCGAGCCGGGCGGCGCCGGGCGCCACGCGGTCCACCAGGAGACGGCCCGGGGCGGCCCGGGCGGGCGCGCAGCAGCACGATCGGACGCGGGACGGACGCCAGCAGGCCCGCCTCCATCGAGTCCACCTGCGCCATGCGGCGCGCAGCGGCCAGGTCGGCCGCCATCACGGCGAACGGTTCGGCCGGTCGGCGCTTGCGGAACGCAGCCGGACGACGGCCGCTTCCCCCACCAGACCGCCGTCGTTGCGCACCCGGCCGTCCAGGCACAGTTCCCGGCCGAGGCAATAGACGAACGGCCGGGAAAACCGGCACCCTGCACCACGCCTCCGACCTCGATGCGGCGCGCCACCCGGCGTCGCGTTCCCACCACCCTGCGCACCGCGCCTCCAGACCGGGCCGACCACCCCGTGCACCGAAGTCCCGGCCACCGCAGGCCGGCGGGCGGTTCGCGCAGGCTCACCCGGCTTCACCCCGCACCACCGGCACGCACCGGCCGCGTCCGGGTAGGCCGCAGGCAGCGAACCTACCGGAGGGAAGCGACCCCACCGAAGGGACAGGCACCATGCACTGCACCGACCGCGCCGAGGCGGGCCGTCGCCTGGGCGAGCGCCTGCGCCGTCAGCGCCCGCCCGAGGTGGTCCTCGGCCTCGCGGGTGGCGGTGTCCCAGTCGCCATGGCGGTCGCCGACGCCCTGGCATTGCCGCTCGACCTGATGGTCGTGCAGAAGCTGGGCGTGCCGCTCCAGCCGGAGCTGGCCATGGGCGCTGTCGGCCCCGGCGGCGCCCTGGCCGTCAACCCGTCGGTGCTTGCCGCCGCAGACATCGACGCCGACGAGCTCGCGACCGAGGAACGCCGCGCCCGGACCGGTCGGGGCGACCGTGCCCGGCAGCTGCGAACCGCCCGGCCGGCACAGCCGCTGGCCCGCCGTCGCGTCGTCATCGTCGACGACGCGATGGTCAGCGGTGCGACCGCGCTCGCCGCGTGCCGTGCCGTCCGGGCAGCCGGCGCGTCGCACCTGGTGCTCGCCGTCCCGACCGCGACCCGGTCGAGCGCGGACCGGCTCCGTGCGGCAGCCAACGAGGTGGTGGTCCTGGACACGGTCGACGACGACGCGACCCTCGGCGACCACTACACCGATTTCCGGCCGGTGACCGACGACCACGCCGCGCACCTCATGGCCGGCTTGCTGTGATCGGCGGCGGCGGCCGGCTGCTGCAGGAATGCGACGCCCTGGCCGCGATGACAGGCCTGAGCGGGAACTGGTTCACCGCGCGGCTCGCGCACCGCCCGGCACCCGGATGAGGCCGGCGCACGGCGGGTGATCCGATAGCGCTTCGTCTGGTGTGTCTTCGCGCCCTGGACCGGGTCAGCCGTGCCGTGCGATGAGCACTGGTTCCGTCGCGTGTTCGAGGATCTGCTGCGTCACCGCACCGAGCTGCAGCCCCTGGAGGCTTCGTCGGCCACGGGCACCGAGCATCACCATGAGCCTGCGCCTCCTCGAGCAGCACCGGCACCGGAGATCCGCGACGCGCATGGACCTCCACATGGGCCTCCGGGAACTTCGCTCGCCACGACTGCAACTCGCCGGCGAGTTCCCGGCCGGCGGTCGCGGACAGCTGACCCAGCTCCGGCACGCCCCCACCGATGCTCTGGTTCCTGCCAGGTCCCCGGCCCGTACCTGTGGGCCGTCGCACATTCCCTCCGCCGGACAACGGTGCTTCTCTCTGCACGGTGCCTCCGGCAACCGGTCGGCCGACGACGGCGATGCTGGAAGGCGGAGGTGATTTCGCACTGTCCTGTGCGTGAAGCGTGCACGGCCGGGCAGGGCACCTGACGCCGGACACGCCACACGTGTCGAGCTGAGCCGAGGAGGACCGCGCAGTGACCACGGTGCTGCATCAGGCGGCGCAGGACGCTCGGCTGGCCCCGTCGATCCTCAACACCCAGCCGTGGCGCTGGCAGGTGTACGACGACGTGCTCGACCTGTACGCCGATGCCGACCGGCGGCTGCCGGACGTCGACCCGCACGGGCGGCTGATGATCCTCAGTTGTGGCATTGCGCTGCATCACGCCCGGGTCTCGTTGGCCGCAGCCGGCTACGAGCCAGCCGTGGACCGGATGCCGGACGCGGGACAGCCGTCGCTGCTGGCCCGGATCCGCGACCGCCGGGCGCGGCCTGCGACGGAGGAACGGCTGGCGGCGTACCGCAGTATGCGGCTGCGGCACACGGACCGGCGCCTGTTCGCCGACGGCATGCCGGTGCCCGACGAAGTGCTCACCCAACTGCGGGTAGCCGCTGAGGCCGAGGGTGCTCGGCTGCACCCGTTGCAGCAGCAGGACGTGGTGTACCTCGGCTATGCCGCCCAGGGCGCGCACACGGTCGGCGCGCATGATGCGCGTGCCGCCGCAGAGCTGCACCGGTGGACGCACCGCGGCGCGGACGCACCCGACGGGGTTCCGGTTGGCACGGTGGCCGGGGCGGCCGACCGGCCGGTGCCGTTGCGCGACTTCGGCCTCGGCGACGAAGCCGCGCTGCCGCCCGGTACCGGCGATGACACCGACGCGGTCTACCTCGTGGTCGCCACCGTCAGCGACGAGCCGGTGGACTGGCTGGTCGCCGGTGAGGCGACCAGCGCGGTCTGGTTGACGGCAACCACGCAGGGCCTGGTGGGATCGCCGATGAGTGACGTCATCGAAATCCCGGGCGCACGAGCGCTGGTCCGCAGCCTGTTACAGCCACCCGGCCAACCGCAGCTGGTGCTGCGGTTCGGGCTGGCACAGACAGCCGAGCCACCGGTCAGTCCGCGTCGGCCCGCCTCCGACACCGTCACCGTCACCGAGCGAAGAACCATCGGCGAGGGCGTGTGATGACGAGCGGTCAGGTCGTGGTCGGCGTGGACGGCGGGACGCCGTCGCTGGAGGCAGCGCGTTGGGCCGCCGCCGCTGCCCAGCGGCGCGGCACGTCGCTGCGGGTCGTGCTCGCCTACCACTGGCAGGTGCCGGCGATGTTCATGCCGCGCGCAGACCTCGCCGAGACCGCGCAGCAGCTGGCCGAGATGCTCGCCGCCGACGTAGCCCGCGACGCCGAGGCGGGCGAGCCGGGCCTCGGCGTGACCACGGAGGCGGTGCTCGGGCACCGTGCCGATGTCCTGGTCCGGGCCGGCGCCGACGCGGCGCTGCTGGTCGTCGGCGCCCGTGGCCGGCACCACGCCGTCGGCGCGATGCTCGGCTCGGTCGCCCAGCAGGTGGCCGTGTACGCCACCTGCCCGGTCGCGGTCGTTCGCGGCCGGCCCGACCTGTCCGGTGGCGTGCTCGTCGGTGTCGACGAGTCGCCGTCCGCCGATGCCGCGCTGGAGCTGGCCTTGCCGAGGCCGCCCGCCAGCAGTGCGACGTGGTCGCGGTCCGGGCGATCGAGAGGCCGATCGGGCCGCCGGCCGTGGGCCTGCCCCCGCTGCTGTACGACACGGCCGAGACCCACCGTGCCCTGGCGGAAGCGGCGACCGCGCACGTGGCTGCGGCGGGACAGCGGCATCCGAAGGTGTCGTGGGAGTTCCACGGCATCGCCGGCGACGCGGCGGACGTGCTATGCGACCGGTCGCGGCGGGCACGGCTCGTCGTCGTGAGCAACCGCGGCCATGGCGGGTTTACCGGGCTGCTGCTCGGCTCCCGAACCCGGGCCGACAGTTTCGGCTTTCGGTGTTGTAGCTGCCGGCTTTCGTTTGAAAGACCAGCTTCGCGCGGGAGCGGTCGGGTCGGTAGGTCAAGACCCCCGGGTTGCAGCAGGTCGTGACGACGTCGACGTGGGACACGGCGGCGGTGCGGGCGCGGCTGGCCGTTCGGGCGGTCGACCTCGTCCAGCCGGCCGCGTGGGTGATCGACAACACCGGGTTCCCGAAGGACGGCATCGGCTCGTCAGGTGTGGCCCGGCAGTACTCCGGCACGCTCGGGAGGTCGCCAACTGTCAGATCGGGGTGAGCGTCCACGCGGCCACCGATACCGCGTCATGCCCCTGGACTGGCGGTTGTTCCTGCCGGAGCCGTGGGATGCGGTCAAGGCCAGCCCGGCGGCGGTGAAGGCGGCCAAAGCCAAGCAGCGCAGGACGTTGAGCAACGCCCGGCGGGCCGCGGCACCGGCCGCGCCGACTGATGCTGAGGTCGATGTGGGGGCGTGACTGAGGCAGCGCGGCGACGCCGGAAGTCGGCGGTACCGGAGAGGGGCACCGTCCGAAGTGGACCCTCGCCGTCGAGATACTCGACGGGCTCGCCCGGCGTGGACTGAGGCCACCGCTCGTCACGGCGGGCGCCGTGCCGTTCTGGACCATCAGCATCGGGCGATCGTTGCAGCACTCCGAGACGTACTGCCGGGTGGGTCTTCCGTGCCTGATCTTTCGGATCGGCAACGCCCAGACGGGGTTTGGAAGGATATTGAACTAACCGGTTGGTGTGGGTAAGGTCGGTTCAACCGCGAACAACGGAGGCACCGCCATGAGTGGCTTCACGCCTACTCCGCAGCACAAGTTCTCGTTGGGATTGTGGACGGTCGGCTGGTCCGCCCGCGACGACTTCGGTGACGCCACCCGAGCCCCCCTCGACCCGGTCGAAGCCGCAGGCATGGCGTTCGAGCGTCTCGATCAACTGACTATGGAACACCTGCTGGGCGTGCGATGACCCTGGTTGCCGGGGTCGACACGTCGACCCAGTCGACCAAGGTCGTGGTGTGCGACGCGGACACCGGCGAGGTGCTCCGCGAGGGCCGCGCGCCGCACCCCGACGGTACCGAGGCCGATCCGCGCCTGTGGTGGGCCGCGTACGAGCAGGCCAGCGCCGGGCTGCTGGACGGTATCGCCGCGATCGGCGTCGGCGGGCAGCAGCAGGGCATGATCTGCCTCGACGAGGCCGGCGAAGTGGTGCGTCCCGCTGTGCTGTGGAACGACACCCGCTCGGCGCGCGCCGCGGTCGACCTCACCGACGAGTTCGGCGGCCCGCAGGCGTGGGCCGACGCGGTCGGGCTGGTGCCGGTGGCCAGCTTCACGGTCACCAAGCTGCGCTGGTTCGCCCGCGCCGAGCCGGAGCTCGCGGCCCGGACCGCCACAGTGCTGCTGCCGCACGACTGGCTCACCCACCGGCTGCGCGCAGACGGGGGCGAGCCGACGACCGACCGCGGCGAGGCCTCCGGTACCGGGTACTGGTCGCCGGCGACCGGGGAGTACCGCCGGGACCTGGTGAAGCTCGCCTTCGGCCGGGACCTGGCGGTGCCCCGGGTCGCCGGGCCCGCCGAGACGGTCGGCGAGACCGCGTCCGGCGCGGTGCTCGCCGCCGGCACCGGTGACACCATGGCCGCGGCGTTGGGCGTCGGCCTGCGCCCCGGCGACGTGGTGGTGTCACTGGGCACCTCGGGGTGCGCGTTCGGGGTGAGCGAGGTTCCGACCGCCGACGCGAGCGGGCTGGTGGCCGGCTACGCCGACGCGACCGGCCGGTTCCTGCCGCTGGTGTGCACGCTCAACGCGGCCCGGGTGCTGGGCACGGTCGCCGACCTGCTGGGCCTGTCGCTGGCCGAGCTCGACGAGTTGGCGCTCTCGGCGCCGCCGGGCGCGGGCGGGTTGACGCTCCTGCCGTACCTGGACGGAGAACGTACCCCCAACCTGCCCGACGCGCGCGGTCTGCTCGCCGGGCTGACCCGGGCGAACGCGTCGCCGGCGAACCTGGCGCGGGCCGCGGTGGAGGGCATGCTCGGCGGCCTCGCCGACGCCCTCGACGCGCTCCGCGCCCAGGGCACCCCGGTCAACCGGGTGCTGCTGATCGGCGGCGCGGCCAAGTCCCGCGCGGTACGGGCGGTCGCGCCGGCGCTGTTCGACGCGCCGGTGAGCGTGCCGAGCCCCGGCGAGTACGTTGCGCTCGGCGCGGCACGTCAGGCGGCCTGGGCGCTGTCCGGCGGTGCCGAGCCGCCGCACTGGCCTGTCGCGGCCGAGGAGGTAGCCACCGCCGGTACCCCGGAGGTGCACGAGCGCTACGTCGACGTCCGCCAACGGTCGCTACGACTGCTGACGCAACGGGACCGAGCTCGGCAGGTCGAACGCGGAGCGCAACGGCGTTGATCGCGCATGCCCTGCATCATCCCGGACCCGACACAGACACCCGGATATGCCCAGCTCAGCCATCCGCCAACCGACTACGCAAAGGCCCTGCCCTTCCTTACCATGATCGCCACGCCCACCGTGCGCACCGTCCACTCCACCGACGGCACCACGATCAGCTACCACACCACCGGCACCGGCCCGGACATCCTGATCATCCCCGGCGCGCTCAACGACGCCGCCGACTACACCACGCTCCCCGCGCGGCCGCGGACGGTGGACGTAAGGCGTTGTCGCTGCTGCGAGGCGTCGATCGGGTGGTTCGCGCGGGTGTAGGCGACCATCGACATGATGCCGGTGGAGTCGCTGCCGCCGTTACGTCGCAGGGCCGCCGACGTCGACAGGTCGAAGTAGTTGCCGCTGCGCGTCGCCTCGGACAGCACGACGATGAGGCCGTACCGGTCGGCCGCGGTGACGTAGTCGTGGCCGTTGCCGTTGAAGATGCCGCCGGTGGCCGTTCGACCACCGGCGACATGGCGGGTCAGTTGAGGCTGAAGCGTTGGTTGGCCTGGCCGTTGCAGTCGTAG
>NZ_JBEXDG010000067.1:0-55088 GCF_040605635.1 Dactylosporangium sp. NPDC005555 | reverse complement strand
AACCACCCGGCCGCAAACAACGAAGCTGGACAGCAACCTTCACAGTCACCATCCAGCCCCATCCATCACCCTGAACGCTTAACTCACCGGCATTGCGCCAGGGCAGCACAAACTCTTCCGGATCACGGAAAGTGGTCAGAAGAACTGCGGGCCGCGCTTCTTGCGGGTGTTCTCCACCGAGTCGGCGCCGAGGACCACCGCGCGCACCGAGTCCTCCATCTCCGACGTGACGACGAACACCAGCTCGTCGCCGGCCTCCAGGGGGTCGTCGGGCGTCGGGACGAGGACCCGCTTGCCGCGCAGGATCGCGACCAGCGCCGAGTCGTGCGGCAGCGGCACGTCGCGGACGGGATGACCGACATACGGTGCGGTCTCCGGCAACGTGATCTCCACCAGGTTGGCCTCCGACTGGCGGAAGGTCATCAGGCGGACCAGGTCACCGACGGAGACGGCCTCCTCGACGAGGGCGGCCATGAGCCTGGGCTTGCTGACGGAGACGTCGACGCCCCACTGCTCGTTGAAGAGCCACTCGTTCTCGGCGCGGTTGATCCGGGCCACGACCCGCGGCACCGCGAACTCGGTCTTCGCCAGCAGCGACACGACGAGGTTGACCTTGTCGTCGCCGGTGGCGGCCACGACCACGTCGCAGGAGGCGAGGTCGGCCTCCTGCAGGGAGGACAGCTCGCACGCGTCGGCGAGGATCCACTCGGCGGCCGGGACCCGCTCGGGGCGGACCATGCGCGGGACCCGCTCGATGAGCATGACCTGGTGGCCGTTGTCGACGAGCTCGGTGGCGATGGAGCGGCCGACGTTGCCGGCCCCGGCGATGGCGATCCGCATGGTCAGTGTCCCCCTTCGGGAGCGGAGCCGGTGACCTTCGTCACGGTGGCGACCATCTCGTCGGTGACGAGCATGAACGGGAGGTCGCCGTCCTGGATCACGGTCGACGCGGTGGGCAGCATCGCCAGGCCGAAGCGCATCAGATACGCCAGCCGCGTGCCGCTGCGGGCCTCGAGGTCGCCGACCGAGCGGCCGATCCAGTCGGGGTGCATCGGGATCTCCATGATGGAGACCGTGCTGGTCGGGTCGCGCCAGATCTCCACGTTGCCCTCGGGCACGAGGTGGCGCAGCATGCGGTCCGCCGTCCACCGGACCGTGGCGACCGTGGGGATGCCGAGCCGCTCGTACACCTCGGCGCGCTTCGGGTCGTAGATGCGCGCGACGACCCGCTCGACGCCGAACGTCTCGCGGGCGACCCGGGCGGAGATGATGTTGGAGTTGTCGCCGGAGGACACCGCGGCGAAGGCGTCGGCCCGCTCGATGCCCGCGGACAGCAGCACGTCGCGGTCGAAGCCGATGCCGGTGACGGTCGCGCCGGTGAAGTCCCCGCCGAGGCGCCGGAAGGCGTCGGCGTCGGAGTCGATCACGGCGACCGAGTGTCCGCGCTGTTCGAGGCTCAGCGCGAGGGTCGACCCCACGCGTCCGCACCCCATGATCACCACGTGCACGTAACGCCTCCGATGTGTGCGGCACTCGAGTTGAGGATGCCATGCGCGGGCCGGACCGGTGCACCCGGCAGGCGCGCGACCCGTACGCTTAGCGGTCGTGGCCAGTCCCACCTCCCTGATGAAGCGGCTGCTCCTGGGCCGACCGTTCCGCTCGGACCGGCTGAAACACACGCTGCTGCCCAAGCGCATCGCCCTGCCGGTCTTCGCCTCCGACGCCCTGTCATCGGTCGCCTACGCCCCCGACGAGATCCTGCTGACGCTGTCGATCGCCGGTGCGGGGGCGTTCTTCATCTCTCCATGGGTCGGTCTGGCCGTCGCTGTGGTGATGCTCACGGTCGTCGCCAGCTACCGGCAGAACGTGCACGCGTATCCGTCCGGCGGCGGCGACTACGAGGTGGCCTCGGTCAATCTCGGGCCGCGGTTCGGCGTCGCGGTCGCGAGCGCCCTGCTCGTCGACTACGTGCTGACCGTCGCCGTGTCGACCGCGTCCGGCGTGGCGAACCTCGGGTCGGTCGTGCCGTGGGTCGCCACCCACAAGGTCGCCATCGCGATCATCGCGATCGCCATCCTCACCGCGCTCAACCTGCGCGGTATCCGGGAGTCCGGCAGCGCCTTCGCGATCCCCACGTATGGCTTCATGATCGTGATGATCGGCATGATCCTCACCGGCTTCTTCAAGATCTTCGTCCTGGGCGACGACCTGCGAGCGCCGAGCGCGGGGCTGCACATCGAGGCCGAGCAGACCAACCTGACCGGCTGGGCGATGGCGTTCCTGCTGCTGCGCACCTTCTCCTCCGGCTGCGCCGCGCTCACCGGTGTCGAGGCGATCTCCAACGGCGTGCCCGCGTTCAAGGAGCCGAAGAGCAAGAACGCGGCGACGACCCTGCTGCTGCTCGGGTCGATCTCGATCACCATGCTGCTCGGCATCATCCTGCTGGCCGGCAAGACCGGCCTGCAGTACGTCGAGGACCCCGCCCGCCAGATCACCTCCGGGCCGCAGGACTACGTGCAGAAGACCGTCACCACCCAGCTCGGCGAGACGGTCTTCGGGTCCGGCTCGATCATGCTGTACGTCGTCGCCGTCATCACCGCGCTGATCCTCTTCCTCGCGGCCAACACCGCCTTCAACGGCTTCCCGGTGCTCGGCTCGATCCTCGCCCAGGACCGCTACCTGCCCCGCCAGCTGCACACCCGGGGCGACCGGCTGGCGTTCTCCAACGGCATCATCCTGCTGGCGCTCGCCGCGATGGTCCTCATCATCGGGTTCCAGGGCGAGGTCACCCGGCTGATCCAGCTGTACATCGTGGGCGTGTTCGTCTCGTTCACGCTGTCGCAGGCCGGCATGATCCTGCACTGGAACCGGCTGCTGCGCTCCGTGCGCGACAAGAGCGTCCGCGCCCGCATGATCCGGTCCCGCACGATCAACATGGTCGGCCTGAGCATGACCGCCACCGTGCTCGTCATCGTGCTCATCACGAAGTTCCTGCTCGGCGCGTACATCGCCATCATCGCGATGATCGTCATCTACTTCCTGATGGTCGGCATCAAGAAGCACTACGACACGGTCGCCCGCGAGCTGACCCCGTCGGAGGACCGGCCCGTCCTGCCGTCGCGCAACCACGCCGTCGTCCTCGTCAGCAAGGTGCACCGCCCGACCCTGCGGGCCGTCGCCTACGCGCAGGCCACCCGCCCCGACTCGCTGACCGCGCTCACCGTCAACGTCGACGACCACGACACCCGCAACCTGCAGCAGGAATGGGAACGCCGCGGCATCCCCGCGCCGCTGACGGTCGTCGACAGCCCGTACCGCGAGATCACCCGCCCGATCCTGGACTTCGTGCGGTCGAAGCGGCGCGACTCGCCCCGCGACGTGGTCACCGTCTTCATCCCCGAATACGTCGTCGGGCGCTGGTGGGAGCACCTGCTGCACAACCAGAGCGCGCTGCGGCTCAAGGGCCGGCTGCTCTTCGAGCCCGGCGTCATGGTCACCAGCGTCCCGTGGCAGCTCAGCTCCATCGACGACGTCGACATCGCCAAGCTCGACGCCGCGTTCACCCGCGGACCGCAGCGTGGCCCACGCCGTACACCGGAACCACCCGCCGAATGACGCTCCTGGAACTCGAGGTCGGGGCGGTCGCGCACGGCGGGCACTGCGTCGCGCGGCACGACGGCAGAGTGATCTTCGTCCGGCACGCACTGCCGGGGGAGCGGGTCCTCGCGCGCGTCACCGACGAACGCAAGGGTTTCCTGCGCGCCGACGCCGTCGAGATCCTGCTGCCGTCACCGGACCGGGTCATCCCGCCGTGCCCGTTCTCCGGCCCCGGAGCCTGCGGCGGCTGCGACTGGCAGCACGCCGACCCGGCCGCGCAGCGCAGGTTGAAAACGCAGGTCCTCACCGAGCAGCTGGCCCGGCTCGCGTCGTTTCCGGCGTCGGTGCCGGTGGAAGCCCTGCCCGGCGGGCCGCTCGGCTGGCGGACCAGGGTGCAGTACGCCGTCGACGACGAGGGACGGGCCGGATTCCACCGCCACCGGTCGGGCGAGGTCATCCCCGTCGACCGGTGCAGGATCGCGCACCCGGCGATCCAGGCGCTGCCCGTCACGTCCGAGCGCTGGCCGGCCGGCTCGGCCGTCGAGGCCGTCGCCGCGTCCAGCGGCGAGACCGCGGTGCTGACCCGCGCCGCCCGCAGCGGCAGGCTCACCGGCCCGCCCGTCCGCGTCCGCGAGGTCGCCGCCGGCCACGACTGGAGCATCGACGCCGGTGGGTTCTGGCAGGTCCACCCGCACGCCGTCGAGACCTTCACCAGCACGGTGCTGGAGATGCTGCGACCGGCGGCGGGGGAGCGGGCCTGGGACCTGTACGGCGGCGTCGGCCTCTTCGCGGCCACCCTCGCGCCGCACTGCGGTCCCGTCACCGTCGTGGAAGGCGACCGCCGGGCCGTCGCCGCCGGTCGTAAGGCGTTGCGCGACACGCCGAACGTCCGATTCGTCAACGACGATGTGGCCGCCGCGTTGAGCAATCAGCGCTGGCGCAGCGTCGACCTGGTCGTCCTCGACCCGCCCAGAGCGGGCGCGGGCCGCGAGGTGGTGTCGTCGATCGCGGCCAGGTCGCCGCGCGCCATCGCCTATGTCGCGTGCGACCCGGCCGCGTTCGCCCGGGACACCGGTTTCCTGCTGGGACTCGGGTATTCGCCGGCGCAGATCCGCGCCTTCGACAGCTTCCCGATGACCCAGCACTTCGAGACCATCGGCTTGTTCGTCCGGAGTTAGAACGGCCACGCTCCGCGCTCGCCGGCCTCCAGCAGCGGGATCATGGTGAAGCCCGCGTCGGTGAGGCCGCCGAACGTCCAGCGGTTGCGCACCTGCGGCGTGTGACCCATCCGGTACCCGGCGAGGTTCCAGGTGAACAGCGGCACGTGCTCCGGCAGCGACGTCGAGACGTCACCGTCGAAGGAGGCCTGCTCGTCGGTCAGGATCACCACCCGGCTCTGCTCGCGGTAGTGCGCCCGCACCGCCGACGCCGTGTTGGTGCCCCCGTTGTGGAAGTGTCCCTTCGCCTTGAACCGGTCGATCCCGCGCAGCAGCGACTCGCCCCGCTCCACGGGAAACACGGTGGTCCGGGTCGAGAACGACACGACCTTCGACCGCTCGCACCGCAGCGCGAGCGCCAGCCCGAAGATCACCGCCGCGTCCCACCGCATGAGCGTGCCGTCCTTCGAGAACGCCGAATGCATCGAGCCCGACGTGTCGATCAGGATCAGCGTGCTGCCGGGCAGCTCGGGGATGCCCGCGAGGCTGAGGTTCAGCGCCCGCTCCAGGGCCCACGCCCAGCGCAGCGACGGCGCCGCCCGGTACGCCGACAGGAACCGCATCGGCAACTGCCGCGACCGCGCCACCTCGTCCGGGTCCGCCAGCCGTGCCGCCACCTGCGCCGCGACCGCGTCGGACACGCCGGCCTGGTCGAAATTCCGGAGGTTCCTGAGCCGCGCCATGTAGCCCATGGACGGGATGAGGGCCTCCCACAGGCGATCCTTGGGCAGGCGGGAGCCGCCCAGCGACAGCGCGTCCTCCCAGGTCATGCCGGCCGCGCGGAGCCGCTCGGGGTCGAGCAGCACCGACGGGTCGGTCGTTGCCTCGGCGCGCAGGGCGGCGTTGGCGGCGACCATCGTGAGCGACTCCGCCACGCGCGGCTCGGGCCGGTTGTGCCGGCGGTCGAGCGCGAACGTGAACAGGTCGCCCTGCGCGGCGCCGGCCGGGGCCGGGTGGGTCAGGTCGAGCACGTCGGCGAAGCGGAACGCGTGGCTGGCGGTGTCGTACTTGAGCAGGTTGCGCTCGCTGTACAGCCGGACCGCGGCGTCGGCGACGCCCCGCTTCACCGGCTTCGGCACGGCACGGCCGTAGCGCGACGTCCAGTACGCGAGGAGCTCACCCGGCTCGTCGGCGCGCTGCAGCACGTCGGCGACGACCCTGCGGTGCTCGCCGGTGCCGTTGACCAGGCCGGCGGCGAGGCGGGCCCGAACGTACTCGGCGGCGCCGACGAGCGACGCGCTGCGCAGGTTGGCGTCCTTGCGCAGCCAGCGCAGGAACCGGACCGTCCACAGCGGATCCTTGATCGCGGCGCCGCCGACGAGCTCCCGGAAACGCCGGTCGCGGCCGCCGGCAGACTCGTAGAACGTCTGCTCGCCGACCATGTTGGCCACGGCGAGCAGGAACAGCTCCGACTTCAGGTCGCGCGAGTAGCCCGGGCCGCCCTGGTAGGTGACACCGTCCGGGCGCCGCTTCGTGCCTGCGGTCTTCAGGTTGAACTTCGCCATCCGGGATCACCTTCCCTTGTCGAAAAAGAGAAAGACGTCCCGTCGTGGTGACCCGAGATCCAGGCGGCGCCGGCACAAAGTGCTCTGTCCGCTGAGCTACGTCCCGAAGCGCCGGGACGGCGGGATTCGAACCCGCGACCTCTCGATCCATAGTCGAAGTATCCGGCGCCTACGCACCGGGCCACCACGGCGGAACATCTGTGCCGGGAACCGTAGCAGCGGATATCCGCGTGCCGCCCGCCATTTTCCGGCCCGATGATGTGGCGATGTTCGATGTCCGTGCCGTCGATCCGCGGCTGCTCAACTCGCTGACCAAGTACCCGTCGATTCCGACGTACCACACCCTGGATCCCCGCAACGGGGGTCTGACGGACCCCGCCACGGTGTTCCCCGGGGACGTCATCGCGACGGAGAAGGTCGACGGGACCAACAGCCGTGTCGTGCTGCTGCCCGACGGCACGTACCTCATCGGATCGCGGGAGGAGCTCCTGTACGCGAAGGGCGACCTCATCGGGAACCCGGCGCTCGGCATCGTCGAACAGCTCCGGCCGATCGCTGAGCGCCTGCCCGCCGGCGCCGGCATCCGCGTGTACTTCATGGAGCTCTACGGCGGCAAGGTCGGTGGGGCTGCCAAGCAGTACACCGGCGATCCCACGCAGTTCGGATGGCGGCTCTTCGACGTGGTCGACCTGGCCGCCTGGCAGGACCCGCTGTCGTGGCCCGTGCCGCGGATCTCGGCGTGGCGCGAGGCCGGCGGTCAGCCCTGGGTGCCCGAGGACGCGCTGGTGCCGCTCGCCGCGGCGGCCGGGCTGTCGCTGACCCCGCGGCTGTGGCACCGGCCCGGCGCGTCGCTGCCCCCGGCGGTCGTGGACATGCACGAGCTGCTGACCGCGTCACTGCCGGCCACGCTGGTCGGGCTGGACGGGGTCGCGGGCCGCGCCGAGGGGATCGTGCTGCGGGCGCCGGACCGGTCGGTGATCGCCAAGGCGCGCTTCCAGGACTACGAGCGGACGCTGCGCCGGCTTGTCGTACCTCGCACGTAGACTCGCCCCAGTCGCTCGTCGAGTGGGGGTTGCTGGGGATGGCCAAGCTGCGGGAACGGCTCGCCGAAGGGGTGCCGCTGGTCGCGGTCAGCTTCGGCGACGAGGACGCCGGGCGGGACGCGGCGCTCGTCCGTGACCTGCGCGTCGACGTCGCCGAGCTGCGCGTCGACTGGTATGCCTCGACCGATCCCGGGCACGCGCTGCGCCAGGTGCGGCCGTTCGCGGGCGCGGCGACCCTCGCCACGGTCCGGTCCAAGGACGAGGGGGGCTATTGGGCGGGTGACGAGCCTTCGCGGCTGCGGCTCTATGCGGCGCTCGTGCCCGAGGTCGACGCCGTCGACGTCGAGCTGGCCTCCACCGAGATCCGCGCCGGTGTGGTCGCCGCCGCCCGGGCGCACGGCACCCTCGTCATCCTGTCCCACCACGACTTCACGACCACGCCCTCCCCGGCGCGCCTCGACGCGCTCGCCGAGGAGGGCTTCGCCGCCGGCGCCGACCTGGTCAAGGTCAGCACGATGGCGCACGGCCCCGACGACCTGCGGACCCTGACGGAGTTCACCCTGCGCCACCAGCACCGTGGCGTGATCGCGATCGCGATGGGCGCCGAGGGGGCCGCTTCGCGGCTGATGCTGCCGGTGCTCGGGTCACGGATCACCTATTCGGCGATCGGCGGGCGCCCGGCGCCGGGGCAGCTACCGTTCGAGGAGACGGTGCGGCTGCTGGAGCTGTTCTCGCCCCGCTTCGCCCGGCGGCGGTCCGGTGGATCCGGTGAGTCCGGTGACTGAGCCGACCGAGCCCGGGCCCTCGTCCCGTCCGACGCCGCCGGACTCCGCGGCGCAGTCGCCGTCTTCGCAGCGATCGGAGTCTTCAGAGGCGTCAGCGTCTTCCGCGTCGTCCGGCCGGCAGGACGACGGATTCACGGATCCGGCCGCTGCGGGGTCAGCGGGGCCTGCGGCCGACGCTTCAGCAGGCTCCTCGGCAGGGTCTGCGGCGGAGTCTGCGGCAGGGTCTTCGGCGGAGTCTGCGGCTGAGTCTTCGGAGGGGCTCGCGGACCGGCCGCGGCGGGATCAGTGGCGGCCGGTGCGGCGGACCGTGGCGCAGGTGACGATCGCGTTCACGGTGCTGTTCCTGGTGCCGTTGATCCGGCTCGTGCTGGGGCTCGACGACGGGCAGAAGGTGGAGCGCGGGCCGGCCGCGTGGGTTGTCTGGATCGCCAGCCTGGCGGTCATGGTGACGGCCGCGCTCATCGCGGTGAAGGCGTTGCGCACCGACGACAGGGCCACCGAGGTGCGGCTGACCTGGTGGTGCGGCGGGCTGTGGGTCGCCGGCTTCGTCCTGACCATCGTCTACTCCGGACTGCTCCGCTGACCCTCGCCTCGCTCCGCCTCGCCTCGCGTCCACATTTCCCGTGATCCGGAAGACTTTGTGTCGCCATAGAGCCTGTTGCGTTCTGGCGGAAAACTGTCTCGTCGACGGTCGTCGCGACCCTCGACGGCTACCGATCGGCCGCGACCGGCTCGCACAGCCGTGTTTTTCTCAGCACGGAACGTGAGACGGCCATTTCGCAACAGGCTCCATAGCGGCACAAACTCTTCCGGATCATCAAGTCCGCCGAGGGTCCGCGCACGGCGCACCAGCCACCCGCCGTCGGACGGCGTGGCAACCGCTGACCGCGGTGCCTGGCTTGTCGCGGGAGAGGTTCGCCTTCGACGGGGCGGTGTTCCGGACCTGCACGGTTGACCGCCGGGCGGGCGGGCTCGCCGCTGGTGGGAGCCACGGTTCACCCCCGCCTGGCCGGCTGCGGGGAGGTCCGCCGCTGGTGGGGCCGGGGTTTCGCGGCTGCCGGGGCCGGGCTTCGGTGGGCGGTGGGGGCGGTGGCCTGCGTCTGTCCGGGGTGAGCGCCGGGAAAGGTTCGCTGCCGGTGGGGGCGGCGTTTCGGGCCGCGTGGCCCTATCTTCTGTGTCGTGCCGCCCGGTGCAGTCCGCGATACGGAGGAACCATGACCCAGCCCCCGGGGCCCGACGAGTCCACGGGTCCGGCCCAGCCGTCCGAGCCGGTGCCACCGGCGGAGCCCGGGCAGTTGCGGAAGACCGCACCGCCGGAGGACACCGCTCCACCCGCCGCCGTGTCGCCGGCCGCTGAGCCGCCGCAGGACGGCGCCGCGTCCGAGGAGCCTGCGCCGCCGGCTGCCGCCGTGCCGCCGCAGGGCGCTGCCGCGTCCGGCGGGGCCGGGGGGCTGCCCGGGATCAGGCCGGCGGCTCCGGCGGCGGACGGGGCCGGGCCCGCCACACCGTATGGGCAGCAGCCCGGGTATCCGGCGCAAGGCGCCTACGGGGCGGCGCCGCAGGGGCAGCCGCAGTATCCGATGGGTGGGTACGACCAGTCGCAGGGGTATCCGGGGGTGTACGACCCGTCGCAGGCGTACGCGATCTATCAGGCCGCTGCGCCGGCCGGTGGGTCGTATCCGGGGCAGATCGGGGACGGGGACCCGCTGATCAGTCCGGACTACCCGGGCTGGTGGCGGCGGAGCACCGCCGTCGTCAAGCAGGGGTGGCGGCAGCTGGCGGTGCTGCAGTTCATCGGGTTCCTGATGTCGCTGCTGTTCAGTGTGCCGCAGGCGCTGCTGGTGCTGGACTGGACCAAGGACCTGCCGAGCTCGGGGGTCACCGTCGACCCCGAGACGGGGCAGGCGGTCACGCCGGATCTGGGGCCGGTGCTCGCGACGCTCGGGTTGGCGTTCGTCGGGGGGTTCCTCGCGATCCTGGCGACGTTCGTGGTGGCGATCGCGTGCAACCACGTGGCGGTGTCGGTGGCGGCGGGGCTGCGGCCGCGGCTCGGTGCGGCGCTGGGGCTGGCGGTGCGGCGGGTGTTTCCGCTGATCGGCTGGCAGATCGTGGCGGGGCTGATCATGCTGGTCGGGTTGTGCGCGTGCATCGTGCCGGTCATCTACCTCAGTGCGGTGTTCATGCTGCTGCCGGTCGTGGTGACGTTCGAGCGGGGCTGGTCGGCGATCAGCCGCTGCTTCAAGCTGTTCCACCGGGATCTGGGCTCGTCGATCAGCCGGATCGCGACGATCGCCGGGATCAGCATCGGCGTCGGGGTCGCCGGGTTCGTCATCAGCTCGATCGTGCAGGCCGCGGGCGGCCCGTCGGTCACGCTCGGCGGGCAGGGGACGGTCGACACCCGGTACGTCGTCGCGCTGGTGGTCGGCACGGCGCTTGCGGAGCTGATCGCGCGGGCCGCGGCGGTGCTGACCGCGCCGCTGACCCTGACCGCGTACGCGGACCTGCGGGCCCGCACGGAGCCGCTCACCACGGCGACCCTGGCCGACGAGGCGGGGCTCCGAGGACAGCCTCCGGCGCCAGAGCAGCAGCAGTGGGCACAAGGACAGCCGGCGCCAGGGCGGCAGTGGGCACCGGAGCAGCAGTGGGCGCCCGGGCAGCCGCCGGTACAGGAGCAGCAGCCGGTACAGCAGCAGCAGCCGGAACAAGGGCGCGACGAGGACTGGATGCCGCCGAACCGCTGACGCCGCCGCGAACGGCGAAGATACTGAAAAAGTGGGATATAGCCGGAGAAATCTGCTCATCGCCGGTGGGCTGACGGTCCTCGGGCTGCCCGCCTGCGCGGTCGGCGCCGACGGGGCCGCCGACGACGGGGCCGGCAAGGTGGAGGTCTTCTCCTGGTGGGCGGCGCCCGGTGAGAAGGAAGGCCTGGAGGCGCTCGTCGCCGACTTCCGGCAGCGCAACCCCGGCATCGAGTTCGACAACGCCGCGGTCGCGGGCGGGGCCGGCACGATCGCCAAGACCGTGCTCGCGACCAGGCTGGAGAACGACGACCCGCCCGACTCGTATCAGACGCACGCCGGCCTCGAGCTCGACAGCGACATCGAGGCCGGCTACGTCGAGGACGTCCGCTACCTGTACGACCAGCAGCGCTGGCGGGACCGGCTGCCGAAGGGCCTGGTCGAGGCGTTGACCTTCGACGGCAGGATCTACTCGGTGCCGGTGAACATCCACCGGGCGAACCTGCTCTGGTTCAACCCGGCGGTGCTGAAGACGCACGGCCTGACGCCGCCGGCCAGCTGGTCGCAGTTCCTGACCCAGGCGGCGGCGCTGCGGGAGAAGGGCGTCCTGCCGCTGTCGATCGGGCCCGCCTGGACGCAGAAGCACCTGCTGGAGTGCGTGCTGCTCGGCGAGCTGGGCGCGGACGGGTACACCGGCCTCTGGGACGGCGCGACGGACTGGAAGGGCGCGCCGGTCCAGGAGGCGCTCGCGCTGTTCGTGAAGGTCCTCGACCAGTCCGACGTCGCCACCGCCGCCGGTGACTGGCAGCCCGCGCTGGACAAGGTCGTCGCCGGGACCGCCGCCTACAACGTGATGGGCGACTGGGCCGACGCGTACCTGCGGACCAGGAAGCTCGTGTTCCAGGAGGGCTACTCGGTGGTGGCGAGCCCCGGCTCGGCGAAGGTCTACGACTTCCTGTCGGACTCGTTCACGCTGCCGCGGGGGGCGCCGCACCGGCGGGCCGCGGAGCAGTGGCTGATCGAGTGCGGCTCGGTCAGCGGGCAGGACGCGTTCAACCCGCAGAAGGGGTCCGTCCCGGCGCGGCTGGATGCCGACAAGTCGAAGTACACCGGCTATCTCGCGCTCGCGATCGCCGAGTGGACCGACAGCTCGACCCGCGTGGTCGGCTCGCTCACGCATGGTGTCGTCGCCGGCACGAAGCGCAGCGCCGCCATCGACACGGCACTGGCCCTGTTCGTGCAGGATCGTGACACCGTCAAGTTCGCGGACGGTGTGACCAGGTAACGAGCATGTGTGGAAGCTGTCAAGATTCATCCGGCCGACGTGCACTGATGCGCGTCCCAGTTAGAGTTGGGCTCCATGAGCACTGAAGAGACCGAGTCCGCCACCCTGCTGAGCTCGATCCGCAACCCGGGCGACCTCCGTGATCTCACGGCGGAGCAGCTCGAGGTGCTCGCGGCGGAGATCCGCGATTTCCTCGTCGCCAAGGTCTCCCGCACCGGCGGCCATCTCGGCCCCAATCTCGGTGTGGTCGAGCTGACGCTCGCACTGCACCGGGTCTTCGACTCCCCGAAGGACCGCATCCTCTTCGACACGGGCCACCAGGCCTATGTCCACAAGATCGTGAGCGGTCGCCAGGACGGCTTCGACCTGCTCCGCCAGCGCGGGGGTCTCACCGGCTACCCGAGCCAGGCCGAGAGCGAGCACGACGTCATCGAGAACTCGCACGCCTCGACCGCGCTGTCCTATGCGGACGGTCTCGCGAAGGCGTTCGCGCTGCGCGGCGAGCCCCGGCACGTCGTCGCGGTCGTCGGTGACGGCGCGCTGACCGGCGGCATGTGCTGGGAGGCGCTCAACAACATCGCCGGCGCGAAGAACCCCCTCGTGATCGTCGTCAACGACAACGGCCGGTCCTATTCGCCGACGATCGGCGGCCTCGCCGACCACCTGTCCAACCTGCGGCTCAACCCGAGCTACGAGAAGGTCCTCGACCTGGTCAAGGACTCCCTCGGCCGCACGCCGCTGGTCGGCCCGCCGCTGTATGAGGTGCTGCACGCGGTCAAGAAGGGCATCAAGGACGCGGTCGCGCCGCAGGCGATGTTCGAGGACCTGGGCATCAAGTACGTCGGTCCCGTCGACGGCCACGACCAGACCGCGGTCGAGTCGGCGCTGCGCAAGGCGAAGTCCTTCGGCGGCCCGGTGATCGTGCACGCGGTGACCCGCAAGGGCTTCGGCTACCGGCCCGCCGAGGAGGACGAGGCCGACTGCCTGCACGGCCCCGGCAGCGCCTTCGACATCGAGACCGGCAAGCTGCTCGCCCCGGCCGCGGTGAAGTGGACCGGCGTCTTCGCCGACGAGCTCGTCGCGATCGCCGACGAGCGCGCCGACATCGTCGGCATCACCGCCGCCATGGCCGAGCCGACCGGCATCGCGAAGCTCATGAAGAAATACCCGGAGCGGGCCTACGACGTGGGCATCGCCGAGCAGCACGCCGCCACGTCGGCGGCCGGGCTCGCGATCGGCGGCTTCCACCCCGTCGTCGCGGTCTACGCGACGTTCCTCAACCGCGCGTTCGACCAGGTCCTGCTGGACGTGGCGATGCACAAGCTGCCGGTGACGTTCGTGCTCGACCGGGCCGGCATCACCGGCCCCGACGGCCCGTCGCACTACGGCATCTGGGACATGGCGGTCTTCGGCGTGGTCCCCGGCCTGCGCCTGGCCGCGCCCCGCGACGCGCAGACCGTCCGCGAGGAGCTGCGCGAGGCCGTCGGCATCGAGGACGGCCCGACGATCGTGCGCTTCCCGACCGGTGCGGTCCCCGCCGACCTCCCGGCGGTGCGCCGCGTCGGTGGCGTCGACGGCTTCGGCGGCGTGGACGTGCTCAGCGAGCACGAGCGCAAGGACGTGCTGCTGGTCAGCGTCGGCGCGTTCGCGCACCTGGCCGTCGACGCGGCCGCCCGCCTCGCCGAGCAGGGCTACGGCGTGACCGTCGTCGACCCGCGCTGGGTCCGTCCCGTGCCGGTCGAGCTGGTCGGCCTGGCCCGCGAGCACCGCCTCGTCGTCACGATCGAGGACGGTGTGCGCACCGGCGGCGTCGGCGACGCGATCGCCAAGTCGCTGCGCGACGCCGATGTGTGGGTGCCGCTGCGCGACCTCGGCGTCCCGCAGGCATGGCACCCGCACGGCACCCGCGCCGAGATCCTGGCGGAGATCGGCCTGACCGCGCAGGACGTGTCCCGCCAGGTCACCGAGTGGGTCAGCCGCCTGGAGGACGCCGAGCAGCCGGCGGTCCCGGCGCGCGCCCGCCGCTAGACCTCACCGCACACGACGGCGGATCCCCGCGAGGGGATCCGCCGCGGGCGCGCAACCGGACGCCGGGCGTGCGACTCTGACTGACGTGCCCGAGACGGTGATCGAGCTCGACCTCAGCAGCCCGTGGGAGCCCCCGGAGCATCCCGCGCCGCGACGGCGGCTGAGGGCCCGCTGGGTCGCGGTGTGCGCGGTGCTCGCCGTCGCGTCCGGTGTGCTGGCCGCCGCCGGCCCGAGACCGCGCACCGGGCCGCTCTACATGATCGACGACCGGGTCCGCGGGGTCACCGTCGCCGGCGACAAGCTGATCGTCGAACGCTTCCAGCAGTCCGTGACCGATCCACGGATCGAGGGGCGGCGGCGCTCCGACGGCGCGCTGCTGTGGGCCGTCCAGGGCAGCCTGGAGCAGCACCCGGTGGTCGCCGGCGCCGGCGCGCTGATCCTGGTCCACTACGGCATCGAGGACCGCGGCTTCAGCAGCACCATCACCGTGCTCGACCCGGACACCGGCCGGCAGCTGTGGACGCGGCAGAACTCGGCGTTCGTCGGCAGCCGCGACGGCCTGGTCGTCGTGCAGGAGATGGGCGCGCCGGAGAAGGTCGTGGACCTGCCCGTCGGCGAGGAGCGGGACCCGGCCGTCAACCACGCCGCCGATGTCCCACCGCTGCCACTGCGCGTGCTCGACGAGCGCACCGGGACCACGGTCTGGGAGATGACCCCGCCGGACGGCGCCGTCCTCGACTTCCGCTGGGACGGCCGGTTCCCGGTCGGGCGGGTCACCGGCGTCGACCAGCTGGAGACGTCCGGGCTGCTGACCCGCCGGGACATCCGCACCGGCGCGGTGCGCTCGACCGTGCAGCTGCGCTGGTCGGGGCGGCCCGCGATGTTCAGCACCACCGCCGGCTGGCAGGTCGTCCCGGGCAGGGTCCCGGACAGGGCCGTCGTCTACCCGGACGGGCAGCGCGGCGGGATCGTGTTCGACCTCGCCGACGGGCGGTCCCTGTTCCCCACCGACGTCGCGATCTACGACGGCCTGTACCCGTGCGCCGCCGGCCTCTACTGCTCTACCACCGACCGCGGTCTCGCCGCCTACGACAGCACCACCGGGAAACCCGCGTGGCGCCTGGCCGGCTTCACGGAGATCGTCGCGTCCGTCGGCGACCGGCTCGTCGTCAGCACGTACGACTACAGCAGCGCGCGGCCCGCTCCGCTCGGCATCGCCGACGCGCGGACCGGCGCCCTCGTCACCGACCTCGACGGCTGGCGGCTGATCCGGGAGGCGTCCGGCGAGCGGATCCTGGTGTGGCGCGCCGCAGACCCGGTCACCGGCATCCTCGGCGAGCTCGACCCGGTGACCGGGCGGGTCGCCGTCTTCGGCCGGGCCGGCGAGTGGTACGGGCCGCCCGAGTGCAGCGCCGGCAGGGACACCCTCGCGTGCCTCATGGTCGGCAGGATGACCGTCTGGCAGCTGCCCGCCCGGCGCGGATGACGCCGCAGGACCGTCGTGGCAGGCTGAACCCCGTGCCGGAGACCGTGATCGAGCTGGACCTCAGCGTTGCGTGGGAGCCGCCGGAGCCGCCCGCACCCCGGCGCCGCCTGCGGGCCCGGTGGGTGGCCGTCGCCGCGGTCCTCGCCGTGACCCTCGGCGTGCTCGTCTCCGCCGGGCCGTCCTCCGGCGCGGGCCTGCTCTACACACTCGACCAGCAGGTCCTCAAGGCGCAGACGTCCGGCGGCCGGCTCTTCCTCGCCCGGTACCAGGGCACCGACCCCGGACCGATGATCGAGGCACACGGCCTCGCCGACGGCGGGCTGCTGTGGCAGCGCCCGGCCGAGGTGCAGCAGCAGCTGGTGGTCGGCGGGCCCGACGTGGTGATCCTGATGAGCGAGGACCGGACCGGGCGCGGCGACTCCAGCACCCTCGTCGTCCTCGACGCCGCCACCGGCCGGGAGCTGTGGACGCGGGCTGCCGTCAGGCTCGACGGCACCGCCGACGGTGTGGTCGTCGTCGAGGAGCCACTGGCCGGCGAATACACGGTGGACGTCTTCCAGGACTACGGCCCGGACGTCAACCGCGCCGGGCCGCAGCCGGAGCGGCGCATCCTCGGACTGTCCGCGCGGACCGGGCTGACCGCGTGGGAGATCACCGTCCCGCAGGGATCCGAGGTCGACTTCAGCTGGTCCAGCATGTACCAGTCGCGGCTCAACCGGCTCGACGTGCTCAGCCGCACCGGGCAGCTGACCCGGTGGGACGCCCGGACCGGCCAGGTGGTCGCGACCCACCAGCTCACCTGGTCGGGCGTGCCGGCCGCGTTCAACGCCGGCTGGCTGGACGGCTCCGGGCGGCCCGCCGACCGGGTCGTCGTCTACCCCGACGGCCGGTCCGGCTCGGCCGTCTACGACGTGCCGTCGGGCCGGCTGCTGTTCCGCTGGCCGGACGGGTCCGGCCACGCCCTGTTCCGCTGCACGGCCACGCTCTTCTGCAGCGGCGACGACAGCGGCCTGAACGCGGTCGACAGCACCACGGGCGAGCGCCGGTGGCACCTCGACGGGCACAACATGGCCCTCAGCTTCGCCGGTGAGCGCCTCCTCGCCGGCACCTACACCGATCCCACCGAGCCGGGACTCCTCGCGGTCGTCGACAGCCGCACCGGCGCCGTCGCCAAGGACCTCACGGGCTGGCGGGTGCTGGCCGCCGGCAGCCGGCCGCTGCTGTGGCGGGCGGTGGACAAGCGCACCGCGCTGCTCGGCGAGCTCGACCCGGCGACCGGGCTGGTCACCGTCTTCGCCCGGGCCGGGAACTGGTTCGGCAACCCCGAATGCTCCGTGGACGGCAGCACCCTCGCCTGCGTCGTCGTCGGCGGCCTGTCCGTGTGGAGACTGCCGAACCGGCACTGACCCGCGCACAATGAGGCTGTGCCGGTGAGCACGGTCACCATCGATCTGGGCGTCATCGACGACGGCTGGGACCGCGTCGACGACGACCCCGTCGGCCTGCCCCGCGGCTGGGGCCTGGCCGCCGTCCTGGCGATGCTGCTCAGCCTGGTCTCCGCCGGGCCGTTGCCGGGGCACCCGCACGAGGTGACCCGCCAGCCGCTGCGCAACGGCGACTTCCACCTCGCCGGCGGGGCACTGTTCGTGCTCGACAGCGACCGCACCCCGACCCCGGTCGAGGCCTACGCCGCCGCCGACGGCTCGCTGCGATGGACGTTTACGCCCGAGGGGCTGGCCTCGCTGTCGTACGTCGACATCCGCGGCGACCTCGCGGTGCTGTCCCCGGACCTGTGCCGCTCCGGGGTCACCGGCACCACCGTCGCCGTGACCCGGGCGACAGGGCGGGAGCAGTGGCGCGCCGTGGGCGTGCCCGTGCGCACCCCGCCCGGCGGCACCGGCACCGTCGTCATGCGCAGCCTGTGGTCCGACGGGTGCACCGCCCTCACCACCAACACCCCGACCGCCGGGGTGCTGCGCTGGCAGCTCATCGACGCCGCCGGCCTGGTGCGCTGGGACACCGCGGTGGAGCCCGGCACCCGCGTCGCCGTCGACGCCGCCGGGACCGGCGCCACCTGGGCGGCCCTGCTCGACGGCGACGGCGGGCTGAGCACCGTCGACCTCACCACCGGCGCGCGCACCGCCCCCGTCACCGGCGTCGCCGGGCCCGCCGACGACCTCGTCGCGGCCGTCGGCGACCTGCTGCTCGTCGGCCGGTCGGACGCGGCGACCGGCAGCATCTGGCTCACCGCCTACGGCCGCGACCTCGTCCCGCGCTGGAAGGCGCAGGTGCCGGTCGGTCCCGCCGGCCCGCTCACCGTCCTGCCGTGCGATGCGGCGCTGTGCGTCAGCGGCGAGCGCACCGCCGCGGTCGGCGTGTCCGACGGCGCGCTGCTGTGGATCGTGCCGCGGTCAGGGCCGGCGGTCGCGCCCGGCGGCGCGCTGACGATGCCCGCGGACACCGGGCGCACGGTCCCGGCCGGCTGGCGGTTCCTCGCCGCCGACGGGCCCCGGGTCCTGCTCGGGCTGCAGACCGACCGCGACACCCTGCTCGCCTGGTCCGGTGACGGTCCGGCGCCCACGCCGTCGGCCTCCGTGCCCGGCACCCTCGTCAGCTGCGAGATCGACGTCGTGCTCGTCGCCTGCGGTACCGACGCCGACGAGGTCGTCCTGTTGCGGCTTCCCTGACCGGTCGGCATGGCACCCGCACGCCCACCGACGGCTCGTGATCAAGGTGCCCGCGACGCCGGTGCCGCACGACGGCTCAGGGCTCCTACAGCTTCCACAGGTGCACGCTGTCGCCGCCGGCCAGGCAAGACAGGCGGTGACCGCGCAGCGCGCACCGGGACGGGATCGGGCTCACCTGGCCGAGGACCTCGACCTCGCCGGTGTGCAGGTTGACCCGCGCGATCCGGGACGAGCCCCCGTCGGGCTTCTGCACCAGCGCCCACGTCGCGCCGGCGGTGGCGGCGGTGCCGGCGGCGTCGTCGATGCCGTCGGTGGCCGTCGGGACGAGCCCCCAGCCGACGAGCTCGCTGCGGTCCACGCCCGTCTGCCAGTCGACGATGCGGATGCGCATGAAGTCCTCCCGGTCGCGGGCGACGAGCACGCCGGCGCCGACCGCGTCCAGCTGGATCGGTCGGCGCCAGCGCTGCTCGCCGGTCCTCGGGTCGAGCACCGCGATGTCGCGCCAGTTCGGCACGCACACCATCGGGCCGCACGCCACGACGACCGGGCCGTAGGCGAGCTCCGCGATCGGCACCGGCTCCGCGGACTGGAAGAGCCGCTGCCACCGGTACACCAGCGGCTCGTGCCCATAGCTGGTGATCAGCGCGCCGTCGAGCTGGACGGCGACGATGACGAGCATGTCGCCGACGATCCGGACGCTCTGCGGCGGGCCGTCGGCGAGCTCGGGCACCTCGGCGGCGCTGATCACGGCGCCGGTCGCGGCGGCCCGGACCTCGGTGTGCCCGCCCGGATACCAGATCGCGAACCAGTCGTTGCCGGGCACGTCGGGGGAGACCAACCGGCCGCCGGCCGGCATCTGGAACTGCCACCGCACGACGCCGCTCTCCGCGTCGATGGCCGCCAGGTGTACCGGCGTCTGCGGGCTGTTGCGCAGCGGCACCGCCGGCGGGCAGGTGGCCGCGCGCTCGTCGACGAGCAGCAGCAACGGGTGCCTGCTGTCCGGTTCCTGGCCGGCCCGCAGGACCGCGACCGGCGCGCCGGCGGCGAGCCACTGCTGGTGCCCGTCGGCGGGGTCGAGGCGCTCCAGGCTCCAGCCGGTCGCGTCGGTGCACGGGCGGTGCCGGATGTAGGCGCGGTCCGCCGCGAGATACACCTGGCCCGCGTTCGGCGGGATCGAGCGGCTCCAGCGCTCCTCGCCGGTGCCCCAGTCGTACGCGGTGACCGCCGGCTCCTCCCGCAGCGCGTACAGCGCGACCCGGTCGGCGACGAACCCCACGGTGTGCTCGGCGAGGACCCCGAGCACCTCCACCGAACTGCCCGAGACGGAGCCGCCGGTGAACGCGGCGAGGAGCGCGAGCACCGTCACGAACGGCCACTGCCGCCTGCCCGGCGCCGGTGGCGGCGGCCCGATCTCCAGCTGATCCGCATGATGGTTGACCACACCGAGGTCGATCAGCCGCTCTTCCACGACATCAGGGTGCCTGGCGAAGGCCATGGTCGCCAACGGTGCGGTATACGTTGGCTCACGCGGACTTCACAGCCGGTGCCCGACACTGGCCCGATCCGGGTGGGGGTGATGCGGCGTGCGCGTGCTGGTGGTCGAGGACGAACGGAGCCTCGCCGACGCGATCGGGCGGGGGCTGCGCCGGCAGGGCATGGCCGTCGACGTCTCGTACGACGGCACCGAGGGCCACGAGATGGCCATGGTCACCCGGTATGACGTGGTCGTGCTGGACCGGGACCTGCCCGGCGTGCACGGCGACGACATCTGCGCCGACCTCGTCGCGTCCGGGGCGCTGACCCGCGTGCTGATGCTGACCGCCAGCGGCAGCGTCGCCGACCGCGTGGAAGGGCTGCAGATCGGCGCCGACGACTACCTGCCGAAGCCGTTCGCCTTCGACGAGCTCGTCGCCCGGGTCCAGGCCCTCGGCCGCCGGGCCACCCCCGCCGCGCCGCCGGTGCTGACCATCGGCGACCTCGTGCTCGACCAGGCGAAGCGGGTCGCGAGCCGGGGCGGGCAGCCGCTCGACCTGACCCGCAAGGAGTTCGGCCTCCTGGAGGAGCTGCTCAAGGCCCGCGGCGCCGTCGTGTCCAGCGAGGAGCTCCTGGAGCGGGTCTGGGACGCCAACGCCGACCCCTTCACCACGACCGTGCGGGTCACGATGATGACGCTGCGCAAGAAGCTCGGCGACCCGGCGCTCATCGAGACCGTCGTCGGCGCCGGGTACAGGACCAGGCCACCACAATGAGGCCGCTGCGATGACCATCTACGACGCCCGCCGCGCGGCCCTGTTCCGCCCGACGCTGCGGCTGCGGCTCACCCTGCTCAACGGCATCCTGCTCGTCGGGGCCGGGCTGGTGCTCGTCGTCCTCGCGTACATCCTCGTCGACAGCGCGATCAGGCCCGCCGACGAGCTGCAGCCCGGCACCCGGATCGTGCTGCAGGACGGCAGCGAGGTCGACGCCCGCCAGTGGCAGACGGAGCTCGCCGACGCCGCCGAATGGGAGCTCGTCACCCGCGGCAGCCTCGCGCTGCTGCTCATCGGCGCGGTCGGGGTCGCCGGCGCCTACGTCGTCGCCGGCCGGGCGCTGCGCCCCCTGCATCGGGTCACCACCACCGCGCAGCGGCTGACGGGGGAGACCCTCGACGCCCGGATCAACTACGACGGCGCCGACGACGAGGTGTCGGAGCTGGCGAAGACGTTCGACGCCATGCTCGACCGAATAGGCGAGGCGTTCGAGACGCAGAAACGCTTCGTCGCCAACGCCTCCCACGAGTTGCGGACCCCCCTCGCCGTGATGCGGACCGAGGTCGACGTGACCCTCGACGACCCCGAGGCGGACGTCGAGGAGTTCCGCCGCATGTCCAACGTCGTCCGCGACGCTTCCACGCGGGCCAACGCGCTGGTCGAGTCGCTGCTGCTGCTCGCGCGCACCGAGGCGCAGGCGGGCCGCCGGCTCGGCCGCAAGGTCCCCACCGACCTGGCCACCGGCGTCACGGTCGCGATGTCGGCGATGGGCAAGGAGATCAAACGGCTCACGCTCGGCGTGACGACCGACCTCGCGCCGGCGAACGTCGTCGGCGACCCCGGCCTCCTCGAACGGCTCGCCGGCAACCTGATCGAGAACGCCGTGCGGTACAACCACCTCGGCGGACGCATCTGGGTGCGCACCGGCACGGACGAGACCCTCGCCTGGCTCGTCGTCGGGAACACCGGCTTCGAGGTCGACCCCGCCGACGTGCCCGTGCTCTTCGAGCCCTTCCGGCGCGGCGGCCGGGAACGCACGGGCGCCCGCGGCTCCGGGCTCGGGCTGTCGATCGTCCGCGCCGTCTGCGAGGCGCACGGCGGGGGCGCCAGCGCGGTCGCCCTCGACGGCGGCGGCCTGGAGGTCACCGTCAGCCTCCCCGCGGCCGCGATCACCCCGGTGCTCACCGGCTCCGCGCCCGTGAAACCCGTCTGACCTGTCTGAACTGCCTGACCTTTGTGACGGCGGGCACACTTTCTCAGTTCCGACCCCTTCGCGGCCGATGAGACCTCCACAGGACGAGTCGGAGGAAACCGGATGCGGCTGCGGAGTTGGCTCGTCGTGAGCATCAGCGCCGCACTGCTGCTCGCCATCGGGGCGGTCGGCATCTCCGTCAACCGCTCCGCCCTGCGCGCCGCGGAGACCGTGCACCGCGCCGACACCCTCGCCCTCGCCACCAACAACGGCGGCCTCGTCGAGCAGCTGCTCCTGGTGTCGGCGAAGGAGCTCAACGACTTCGTCGCCAGCCGGCCGCTGTCACTGACCCCCGGTGACACCGGCGACCGGGCCGCGCTCATCGAATACTCGAACAAGTCGACGTTCTTCACCTACGGCGTGGTCCTCACCGACCTGACCGGCAACCCGATCAATGCCACGAAGACCGCGAACTTCTTCCCCGACCAGGCCGCGATCGGCTGGAAACCGCTGATCTCCGGCCTGGCGCTGGGCAGGCCCGGGTTCTCCTCCCTGATGACGGTCAAGGACACCCTGGTCCAGGCGGTCGCGGTGCCGATCGTCGTGGGCAGCGACCCCGTCGCGCTCGCCTACGGCTTCATCCCCGTGCTGAAGGGGCAGCTCCAGGCGTACCTGGAGAAGCTCAGCGACCCGTCGCACCTCTCACTCGTCGTCGACGCCGCCGGCACCGTCGGCGCGTCGAGCGACCCGGCCGCGGTCGGCACCCTCGTCGACTCCGAGATCATTAAGAAGCTCGGCTCCGAGGAGTCGGTGTTCGTCACGTACCGCTCCGGCGGCAGATCCATGATCGCGGCCGTGCACGGGGGGCTGCCGGGCGGCTGGGCGTACGTGCGGACCCAGTCCACCGCCACCTTCGACGGCCCGGTCCGCAACCGCAGCCTCACCATCAACCTCGCGCTGCTGACCATGCTCCTCGTCGGCGTCGTCGGGATCGCCGTGCTCGGCCACCGCTCCCAGCTGGTCCGCCGCCGGGCCGAGGAACGCTTCGCCGCGCTCGTCGAACATGCCCCGGACGTCGTCACCGTCCTGGACGGTGACGGGTGCGTCGTGTACTCCAGCCCCAGCGGCAAACGCATCCTCGGCTTCATAGCCATCGGCTCGCCCGTCTTCGACCTGGTGCACCCCGACGACCGCCGGCACGTCCGGGACCGCTTCGCCGCGCTGCTGGCCGAGAAGGGCGGCCTGGAGCGCATGCAGGTCCGCGTCCGGCAGGCCGACGGCAACCACCGCTGGTTCGACTTCACCGCCTCCAACCAGCTGCACAACGCCGCCCTCGACGGCGTCGTCATCAACGCCCGCGACATCACCGACAGCCGCGAGATGCAGGACCGCCTCGCCCACGACGCCCACCACGACCCGCTCACCGGCCTGCCCAACCGCCGCCGCCTGCAGGAACGCCTCACCGCCTCCCTGCAGCACACCCCCGTCGGCGTCCTCTTCGTCGACCTGGACGGCTTCAAACCCGTCAACGACGAGCTCGGCCACGAGGCCGGCGACGAGCTCCTGCGCCAGGTCGGCGACCGCCTCTCGGCCTGCCTGCGCCCCACCGACGTCCTCGCCCGCGTCGGCGGCGACGAGTTCGTCCTGCTCCTGCCGGGCGTCGTCGGCGGCGAGGACGCGGACGCCCTTGCGGCCCGCCTGCGCGACTCGCTGTCCTCCCCGTTCGACATCGCGGGCCAGGAGGTCCGCATCGGCGCCAGCGTCGGCCTCCACCTGGCCGGCCCCGGCGAGGACCCCGACGAGGTCCTCCGCACCGCCGACCAGGCCATGTACGCCGCAAAACGCGGCCCGGACCGCCCCGGCCGCCACCGCGCCGCGTAGCTGTGCTGTTTCCCGCCTTTGGCCTTCGGCCATGGCTCGCTGCCCCACGCTTCGCGCGGGTCCCGCCGGGGGGATTCTCACCCCCGGAGCCCCCCAATGCGCCGCTCCGCGACGCACTGCCGGCTTGCGCGGCAGCCTCACACGCATGCGCGTGGCATCACCGTGGCCCCCGCCGCGCTTTCCATGATCCGGAAGACTCTTGGTCGCCAGGGCGACAACATCTCTACCGGATCATGAGTCACGCCGACCAGCGGCCGGA
Organism: Dactylosporangium sp. NPDC005555; assembly: GCF_040605635.1. Taxonomy (NCBI): domain Bacteria; kingdom Bacillati; phylum Actinomycetota; class Actinomycetes; order Micromonosporales; family Micromonosporaceae; genus Dactylosporangium; species Dactylosporangium sp. NPDC005555. Next base: position 31,136 of record NZ_JBEXDG010000067.1, on the reverse strand, counting down.
CGACCCGGCTGGTTTCCGTGATCCGGTAGACCTTGTGCACCCCGGGCTACACAAAAGTCTTCCGGATCACGAGTTACACCGACCGGCCGCCGGACGGTCCGGCTGGTTTCCGTGATCCGGTAGACCTTTTGCTGCTCTGGAGCCTGTTGCGAAATGGCCGTCTCACGTTCCGTGCTGAGAAAAACACGGCTGTGCGAGCCGGTCGCGGCCGATCGGTAGCCGTCGAGGGTCGCGACGACCGTCGACGAGACAGTTTTCCGCCAAAACGCAACAGGCTCTCTGGCGACCACAACTCTTCCGGATCATGGAGCCTCGCGGGCGGTGGCGGCCGGCCACCTGGGATGCCGCGTGAGCGGATCCCAGCCAGCGCGGCACGCGCGGACTGTGCGCCGCTCGCGGCGCATTGGGGGGCTCCGGGGGTGAGAATCCCCCCGGCGGGACCCGCGCGAAGCGTGGGGCAGCGAGCCATCGCCGAAGGCGAAATGCGGGTAACAGCACAGCTAGCCGATGGAGGCGTTGTGGGTGCGCATGAAGGGGATGGGGTCGATGGCGTTCTGGGGGCCTGTCGGCGGGGCGTTGATGTGGACCTCGAAGTGCAGGTGGGGGGCGGAGGAGTTGCCTGAGCTGCCGACGTAGCCGATGACCTGACCGGCCTTGACCTTCTGGCCCGGCTGGACGATGGCCTTGCGGACCATGTGGCAGTACAGGGTGGCGATGCCGCCGGAGTGTTGGACCTTGACGTACCAGCCGCAACCGCCGATGGAGGGGCTGCCGGTCTGGTCGCAGCTGTGGCCGGCCTCGATGTTGCAGACGACCTCGGTGACGGTGCCGGCGGAGGCGGCGTGGATGGGGGTGCCGGTGAAGGACATGATGTCCGCGCCGATGTGGTTGGGGTTGTTCGCGGTCCGGAAGCCGGGCCGGGCGCGGAAGCCGGGCAGCGGGCTGGTCCATTCGCCGCCGGTGGCGGGTGCGGCGGGCGCGGCGACCGGCTGGTTCACGGCGGTGCAGGGCGGTGGGGTGGCGGCGCGGCGCACGTACGCGTCGGAGACGTAGGTGCCCTCGGGCAGCCGGTTCCACATGGCGGTGGTCCGCTGGGTGCCGGCGATGTTCTCGCCCTGCTGCTGGCAGACCAGGGTCAGTGCGGTGCCGTTGGGCAGGGCGGCGATCAGCGGTGCGGTGTGCGCGGGCGCGGTGCGGGCCTTCAGCGGCGTGCCGCCGGACGCGACGGTGCCGGCGGTGGTGGTGACCGCTGCGGCGGCCGCGACGGCGGCGGGGGCGACCGGGGCGGCCGCGCCGCAGGCGGGGATCGGGGCGTCGGAGCGGCGGATCCACGCGTCGGAGACGTAGGAGCCGTCGGTGAGGCGGTCCCACTGGTCGGTGACGCGGACGCTGCCCTGGTTGATCAGCTGACCCTTGACCCAGCAGTCGATCGCGACCGGCGACCCGTGCGGCAGGGTCCGCAGCGGCACCGTCCACACGGCGCTGCCGGCCCGGACGTTCAGGGGGCGCTTCGGGGAGACCACGGTCGCCGCCTGGGCCGCGTGCGCGGGTGCCGGCAACAGCGGGACCGCCAGCAGCAACGCGGCGACGGACATGATTTTGCGCATGGTGCACCCCCGGGGACGAGTGAGCCGTGCAGCCGGGGGGACTGCGAGCGAACCCCGCCAACGCTAGGCGCTGACGGGGTTCGTATCCGACATTCTGTAAATGTCCGCTCGATCGAGTGAACCTACGGCGCGTTCGCCACGCCCGGCGGCAGGAACCGTGCCCCGGTCACCTTCTCCGAGATGCCTTCGCGGTCGAGGTACGGCGTGACGCCACCGAGGTGCATCGGCCAGCCCGCGCCGAGGATCATGCACAGGTCGATGTCGCGGGGGTCGGCCACGACGCCCTTGTCGAGCATGAGGCGGATCTCGCGGGCCAGGGCGGTGGTCGCCTCGTCGCGCAGCTCGTCCGCGGTCGACGGGGAGTCGCCGACCCGCAGCAGCGCGAGGACCTCCGGGTCGGGGTTGCCCTCGCCGTCGACGAAGCCGCGCTTGCCGGCCTCCACGACCCGGCCCAGGTTGGCCGAGACGCCGAAACGGTCGGGGAACGCGGTGTGCAGCGTCTCCGACACGTGGTGCGCGACCGCCGGGCCGACCATGGTGAGCAGCGCCATCGGCCGCATCGGCAGGCCCAGCGGGTCGAGGGCGGAGTCGGCGACCTCGATCGGCGTGCCGTTGTCGACGGCGGCGGTGACCACGCCGAGGAAGCGGGTCAGCAGCCGGTTGACCACGAACGCCGGCCGGTCCGCGACGAGCACCGAGGACTTCTTCAGCGCCTTGCCGACCGCGAAGGCCGTCGCGAGGGTCGCGTCGTCGGTACGGTCGGCGCGGACGATCTCCAGCAGCGGCATCATCGCGACCGGGTTGAAGAAGTGCAGCCCGACGACCCGCTCGGGGTGGGCGAGCCCGGCGGCCTGCTCGCTGACGGACAGCGAGGACGTGTTGGTCGCCAGGACGCAGTCGTCGCGGACGATCTTCTCGACCTCGGCCCAGACCTGTTGCTTGACGCCGAGGTCCTCGAACACGGCTTCGAGGACCAGGTCGGCGTCGGCGAACGCGGCCTTGTCCGCCGAGCCGCTGACGAGACCCTTGTACTTGGCGGCCTTGCCCGGGTCGAGGCGCTTCTTGGCCACCAGCTTGTCGATCTCGGCGACGACGTAGCCGACGCCCTTGTCGGCGCGGGCCTGGTCGAGGTCGGTGAGCACGACCGGGACCTCGAGCCGGCGCACGAACAGCAGCGCCAGCTGCGAGGCCATCAGGCCGGCGCCGACGATGCCGACCTTGTTGACGTCACGGGCGAGGCCCTTGTCGGGCGCGCCGGCGGGCCGCTTCGCGCGGCGCTGGACGAGGTCGAACGCGTACAGACTGGCCCGGGACTGGTCGCCCATGAGCAGGTCGGCGAGCGCCTCGTCCTCGGCTGCCGTGCCGTTGTCGAAGGTCGACGACTTCGCCAGGGCCAGCAGGTCGAGGGCCTTGTTCGCCGAGTCGACCGCGCCGTGCAGCCGCTCGTCGAGCTGATGCCTGGCGAAGAACAGCACGCCGTCCCACATGTCCCGGTCGATCTCCGGGCGGGTGACGGTGACCGTGCCGTCCACGACACCCTCGGCCCAGGCGAGGGACCGCTCCAGGTAGTCGGCCGGCTCGAAGAGCTCGTCGGCGATGCCGAGCTCGCGGGCCTGCGCCGGCTTGAGCGTCTTCTGGGTCAGCGGGTTCTGGATGATGACCTGCGCCGCCGGGGCGATGCCGATGAGGTTGGGCAGCAGCTGGGTGCCGCCCCAGCCGGGCACGAGCCCGATCGCGACCTCGGGCAGCGCGAGCGCCACCGCGCCGGACGACACGGTCCGGTAGTGGCAGTGCAGCGCCACCTCCAGGCCACCGCCCATCGCCGCGCCGTTGATGAACGCGAACGTCGGTACCGGCGAATCCTTGAACTTCTTGAACACCTGGTGGCCGTAGCGGCCCAGTTGCAGAGCCTGCTCGCGCTCGGTGAGCAGCGGCATGGCGGTGATGTCGGCGCCGACGCAGAAGATGTACGGCTTGCCGGTCAGCGCGATGAACTTCGGCGCGGCCGCGACGGCCTCGTCGATCGCCGCCTCCAGGCTCGCCAGGCCGCCGGGGCCGAACGAGTTGGGCTTGGTGTGGTCGAAGCCGTTGTCGAGGGTGATGAGCGCGGCGCGCTCCCGCGACGGCAGCGTGACGAACCGCAGCAGCGCCTTGGTCACGACCTCGTTCGGGTTGATGATGGTCGTGCTCACTTGCCGCCCTCCCAGTTCGGGTTCTCCCAGATCACGGACGCGCCCATGCCGATGCCGACGCACATGGCGGTGAGGCCGTAGCGGACCTCGGGGTGCTCGGCGAACTGCCGCGACAGCTGCGTCATGAGCCGCACGCCGGAGGACGCCAAGGGGTGCCCGACGGCGATCGCGCCGCCCCACTGGTTGACCCGCGGGTCGTCGTCGGCGATGCCGAAGTGGTCGAGGAACGCCAGGACCTGCACGGCGAAGGCCTCGTTGAGCTCGAACAGGCCGATGTCGGCGATGGTGAGGCCGGCCAGGCGCAGCGCCTTCTCGGTGGCCGGGACCGGGCCGTAGCCCATGACCTCGGGCTCCACGCCGACGAAACCGTAGGACACCAGGCGCATGCCGACGGGCAGGCCCAGCTCGCGGGCGACGTCCTCGGCGGCGATGATCGCGGCGGTGGCGCCGTCGTTGAGCCCGGCGGCGTTGCCCGCGGTGACCTTGCCGTGCGGGCGGAACGGGGTCTTGAGCGTGCCGAGCTTCTCCAGGCTGGTGTCGCGGGGCGCCTCGTCGACCGTGGCCAGGCCCCAGCCCGCCCCGGGGTCGCGGGTGGCGACGCTGACCAGGTCCGGCTGCAGCTTGCCCGCCTTGTACGCGGCGGCGGTCTTCACCTGGGAGGCGTAGCCGAACCGGTCGGCCCGCTCCTTGGTGATGCCGGGCAGCCGGTCGTGCAGGTTCTCCGCGGTGGCGCCCATGACGAGCGCGGACGGGTCGACGAGCTTCTCGGCGATGATCCGCGGGTTGGGGTCGACGCCCTCGCCCATCGGGTGGCGGCCCATGTGCTCGACGCCGCCGGCGATCGCGACGTCGTAGGCGCCGAAGGCGATCCCGCCGGCGACGGTGGTCACCGCGGTCAGGGCGCCGGCGCACATGCGGTCGATCGAGTAGCCCGGGACGGTCTTGGGCAGACCCGACAGCAGGGCGGCGGTCCGGCCGATGGTCAGGCCCTGGTCGCCGATCTGCGTGGTGGCCGCGATCGCGACCTCGTCGACCCGCTCCGGGGGCAGCTGCGGATTGCGCTGCAGCAGCTCCCGGATACAGCGGATGACGAGGTCGTCGGCGCGGGTGTTGGCATACATCCCACCGGCCTTGCCGAACGGGGTGCGCACGCCGTCGACGAAGACGACGTCGCGGACGGGACGGGGCACGGGTGTCCTCCTAGCGACGAATTACCGGCAATGTTACTCGCCAGTAGGTCCGCTGCGCCTGTGGATCCGCCCACACCCCGTCATTCCGCTATTCCGCCGGTACCTCCAGTGCCTGGGTGAGCCCGGGGGCCACCAGTGCGACCTGCCACGGGCGGGCGCCGTAGCCGGACAGCACCGCGCCGACGGCCTCCTCGGTGAGCTCCTCCGGGGGAGACCAGGCGAGGCGGCGCACCGAGTCCGGCGTGATCAGGTTCTCCGGCGGCACCCGGTTGGCGGTGGCCAGGCCGGTCACCACCTCGCGGGAGCGGGCGAGGCGGCCCGCCGCGACGGGGTCCCGCTCCGCCCACCGGTGCGGCGGGGGAGGCCCGTCCGACGGCGGGGTGGTCGGCAGCTCCCGGTCCGGCAGTGCCCTGGCGTCGGTCAGCGCGGCCAGCCAGGTCGGCGCGAGCCGGCGCACCGACCGCCCGCCGAACCCGGCGAGTGTCAGCAGTGTCCGCTCGTCCTTCGGGTCGGCCTCGGCGGCCGCGATGATCGCCGCGTCGGCGAGGACCCGGCCGGGGCTCGCGTCCCGGCGGGCGGCGATCTCGTCGCGGGCGTGCCACAGCGCGCGGACCCGGGCGAGGGCCCTGGCGCCGCGGACCCGGTGGATGCCCGACGTGCGGCGCCACGGGTCGGCCCGCACCCGCGGCGGGTCGCCGGCGGAGGCGACCAGCGCGGCGAACTCCTGCGCCGCCCATTCCGTCTTGCCCTGCTGGTGCAGCTCCTCGACGAGGGTGTCGCGCAGCTGGAGCAGCAGCTCGACGTCCAGCGCCGCGTAGGTCAGCCAGGAGGTCGGCAGCGGCCTGGTCGACCAGTCGGCCGCCGAGTGGTGCTTCTCCAGGGTGTACCCGAGCAGCGACTCGGTCAGGGCGGCCAGCCCGACCCGCTCGAAGCCGCACAGCCGCGCCGCGAGCTCGGTGTCGAACAGCCGGGTGGGGCGCAGCCCGAGATCGGTGAGGCACGGCAGGTCCTGGCTGGCGGCATGCAGGATCCATTCGGTGGGTGAGATCACCTCGTCGAGCTCTGGTAGCTGGCCGAAGGGGAGGGGGTCGATCAGGACGGTGCCGGCTCCGGCACGGCGCAGTTGCACGAGATACGCCCGATGCGTGTACCGGTAGCCGGAGGCGCGCTCGGCGTCCACGGCCACGGGGCCGCTGCCCTGGGCGAAGCGCTCGACGGCACGCGTGAGCTCGGCCCGGTCGGTGATCGGCTCGGGGGTCCCGTCTCGGGGGGCGGTCAGCAGGACGGGCTCGGTCTTGTCGTCCGGTTTGTCCGGACTGTCTGGCTCCTCGTCCCGACGCCGCGCGGGGGGTTCGTCGGTCACCCGGACCACGGTACGTTGCGGCACCGGTACGCCGATGCAGCCGGGTCCGGCGCGTCGGTTTCCGGTGGTCCGGCTCGCCGGTTTCCGGTGGTCCGGCTCGCCGGTTTCGGGTCGTCCGGCGCGTCGGGTTTCGGCGGTCGGGCGAGCCGTGTTCCGGTGGTCCGGAACGCGCCCGGACGGCCTTTTCGGGACGGACAAACACCGGCCGTCCCGGTACGGTCGCCTGCACGGGCCGAACTGGTACTTCCGGTTGTGTCCGGTGGTTGCCTCGGAGGTCGCGGGGCTTGTGCCGGCGGTTTAGGGTGAGGCCGACCGCGAGGCCGCACATCGCACCGTGCCTCGGGGACAAAACGGGTGGAATTGTGACAGGAAGGAAAACGAGAAGCATGACGGCCGGGTATGACCCCTCGAACCCGGTGGCTTCCGGAACCTCCGATTCGTACGATCGTCCGCGCCACGCGGACCGGTCCGTCGACGACTCGGAGCGACTCGGTCCACTTCCTCCACGCATGACCCAGACCGGATCGTTCCCGGCCGCCGGCGTGTCCCCCGCGGGCGCGCCGTCCACCGGAGCCTTCCCCGCCCAGCCGACGAGCGCCTGGCCCGTGTCGGCGCCCGCGGGGCCGCCCCCGCCGCACAGCGGGCCGCCGCACCTCGTTCACCAGCCGCAGCAGGAGACCGCGCGCCGTGGTCGCAGCGGTGTCCTCGCCCTGATCATCGCCGCGATCCTGCTGGTCGTCGCCGGCGTGCAGGGGGCGTTCATCATCCGGCTCGAGTCCCGCCTCGACAAGGCCGAGCAGGCCGCGTCCGCCGCGAAGCAGAGCGACGAGAGCCGGCTCAAGGCCGTCGAGGACCGCGCCGACAAGCTCGAGGCCAAGACCGGCGGCAACCTCGACGCCGCCGCCGTCGCCGAGAGCGTCCGCCCGAGTGTGTTCCGCGTCTCCACCAAGTACGCCACCGGCACGTCCTTCGCGCTCGGCAAGGCCCCCTCGGGCGGCGGCACGAACCTCATCACGAACTACCACGTGGTGCAGCAGGCCTACGAGAAGGGTGAGCGCGAGGTCAGCATCGAGCGGACCAACCAGCGCTTCCCGGCGAAGATCATCGAGGCGCACCCCGACAAGGACCTCGCCGTGCTGCACACCGACGAGGAGTTCACCCGGCTCGTGGCCGCCGCGCAGGTGCCGAAGGTCGGCGAGCCCGTCCTCGTCGTCGGCGCGCCGCTCGGCCTGGAGGACACCGTCACGACCGGCGTCGTCAGCGCGTTCCGCTCGCTCAGCGGCGAGGAGCTGATGCAGTTCGACGCGGCGATCAACCCCGGCAACTCCGGCGGCCCGGTGTTCAACGCCAAGAAGGAGGTCGTCGGCGTCGCGACGCTGAAGGCGCGAGAGGCCGAAGGCATCGGTCTGGCCATCCCGATCTCGGTGGTCTGCGCCACGATCAGCATCTGCTGATCCCTCGAAACGGACCGCACCACGCCGTCGCGTCCCGGTCGCGACGGCCGCACCACCACCCCCGCCCGGGGCGTTGCCCGGAGGGATTCTCAGGAGGAAGAAAACAGATGACATATCCCGGTAACCCCCAGGGGAACCCGAACGAGGGCTACGGCTACCCCGACCCGAACGCGCCGCAGGGGGCCTTCCCGCCGCCGAACCCGTACGGCGCCCCCGTGCCGCAGCAGCCGGCGCCCACCCACGACCAGGGCTACGGCCAGCCGCCGGCGAACCCGTACGACCAGGGCACCGCGCAGCTGCCCGTGTACGGCGAGCAGCCCCCGGCCGCCTACAACCTGGAGCCGTCGGTCTCCGCGCCGCCGACCTCGCCGATGATGGCGCACCCGCCGATGTCGGCCCCGCCGATGTCCGGTCCGCCGATGTCCGGTCCGCCGGTTGCGTACGGCCCGGTGTCCGGCCCGCCCGGATACGCCCAGGGCGGCTACCAGACCCCCGGCCCGGCGCCGAAGAAGAGCGTCGCGGTGCCGATTCTCGCCAGCGTCCTGGCCCTCGCGATCATCGCGGCCGGCGTGTTCGTCGGCCTGTACGTCGACAAGAGCGGCAAGCTCGACAAGTCGGAGAAGCTCGCTTCGCAGCGCCAGGACAGCCTGACCGCGACCCAGGGCGAGCTCGACAAGACCAAGACCGACCTCAAGTCCAAGGCCGACGAGCTCACCAAGGCCCAGCAGGAGCTGCGTGGCGTCACCGCCGACAGCACCGAGGCGAAGCGCCAGCGGGACGTCATCGGCAAGTGCCTGACGCTGCTGATCGAGGCGCTCGACGCGTCCAGCAGCGGCGACAAGACGACGCTGCAGAGCAAGCTCACCGAGATGAAGAAGCCGTGCGACGAGGCTGAGGTCCTGCTCGGAACCTGATCCCGCTCATGTCCTGCTCGTGGGTCGCCGCTCCGCCTGTCAGTGCAGGGCGGTGACCCCGGGCGGGGGCAGCCCCGCCGTCGAGGCCAGCAGCGCGCACCACGCGTGCACGTGGGCCTGCATGTCCTCGTCCGTCGGCGTCCACGACGCCCGGATCTCCAGGTCGGCCGCCGTCGGCGGGCCGGTGAGCGCGAGGTCGCCGAAGCGGGTCGACAGCGTCTGCGTGACCGTCCCGCCGATCGCCGTGTAGGACGCGCCGTGGCTTTCGAGGGCGTCGGTCAGCCAGCTCCAGCCGACGACCGGCAGCAGCGGGTCCGCGGCGAGCTCCGCCTCCAGCTCCGCCGTGACGTAGGTGACGAGCCGCATCGTGCCGTCCCACGCCTCGTGCCCGGCCGGGTCGTGCAGCAGGATCAGGCGCCCCGTCGCGACCTCGTCGCCGTCGCGCAGCACCGTGCCGCTCATCGCGTGCGCGAACGGCGCCAGCCGCTGCGGCGCCGGCATCTCCTCGAGCTCGATCTCGGGCCGCGCCGTGAACGCGCGCAGCTCCTCCACCGCCCGGGTGAACGTTGGGGGAGTCGCGGTCGATGGCGCCATACCGGAAGAGTAAGGCGCAAACCCACGTGGGGGGTGCCGCCGCGCCGCCGTTGTGCACGCAGTGAAACGATGACTTCGCTATGACTGACAACTTGTTGCTGCGTGCCGCCCGCGGTCAGGCGGTGCCGCACCCTCCCGTCTGGTTCATGCGCCAGGCCGGTCGTTCCCTGCCCGAATACCGCGCGCTGCGGGCCGGCATCGGCATGCTGGAGTCGTGCCGCCGGCCCGACCTGGTCTGCGAGATCACCCTCCAGCCGGTCCGCCGCCACCACGTCGACGCGGCGATCCTCTTCAGCGACATCGTCGTGCCGCTGCAGGCCGCGGGCGTGGACCTGGACATCGTCGCCGGGACGGGGCCCGTCGTCGCCTCGCCCGTCGCCACGATGGCCGACGTCGACGCGCTGCCGCCGCTGCATCCCGAAGCCGTCGGGTTCGTCGCCGAGTCGATCCGGCTGCTGCTCGCCGAGCTGGGGCAGACCGCGCTCATCGGCTTCGCCGGGGCGCCGTTCACCCTGGCCAGCTACCTCGTCGAGGGCGGGCCGTCACGGCATCACGTGAAGACGAAGGCGCTCATGTACGGCGCACCCGACGTCTGGCACGCCCTGTGCGCCAAGCTCGCCGACATCACCCTGACCTTCCTGCAGGTCCAGGCCGGGGCGGGCGTGCATGCGGTGCAGCTGTTCGACTCGTGGGCCGGGGCGCTGTCGGAGGCGGACTACCGCCGATACGTCCTGCCGCACTCCCGGCACGTCCTGGACGGCGTCGCCGGTCTTCCCCGCATCCACTTCGGCGTCGGCACCGGCGAGCTCCTGCCCGCCATGGCCGAGGCCGGCGCGGACGTGGTCGGCGTCGACTGGCGCACGCCCCTCGATGTGGCCGCCGGGCGGGTCCCCGGCAAGGCCCTGCAGGGCAACCTCGACCCGTGCGTGCTGTTCGCGCCGTGGGACGTCGTGGAGTCCGAGGTGCGCCGGGTGGTCGCCGAGGGCCGCAAGGCGCCCGGGCACATCTTCAACCTCGGTCACGGCGTCATGCCGGAGACTTCGCCGGACGTGCTGACCAGGGTCGTCTCGCTCGTGCACTCGCTCTAGTACGTCGGGGTCCAGCGCCACCAGCCGTGGTCGCCGGCGAGCTGGGCCAGTCGCGAGCCGAGCATCAGCGACGTCGCCCGGGTCTCGCCGGCGAGGCGGCCGTGCACCAGCTCGGCGATCTCCGGCGCGCGGTACTCGGCGTGCTCCAGCAGCTGCAGCGTCACCGTCCACCAGTAGCGGTCCTCGTCGCTGGCGTGCGGCGCACCGCAGACGAACCACTCGGCGAGCCCGTCGAGCAGGTCGTCGCCGACGCCGTCGGGGTCGGTGAGCCGCAGCGCCGCGCAGACCCGGGCGACCACGTCGTCGTCCCAGCCCGACAGGTGCCCGCGGACCAGCGTGTGCAGCGACGGGTGCCCCAGCGCACCGGCCGCGTCGATCTCCAGCGAGAACACGTTGTCGCGGGCCAGCCGCTCCTGCAGCACCGGCAGGATGCGCCCGTCGCGGCGCCGGGCCAGGCCGAGCAGCGCCTCGCACCGGGTGTCGTCGTGCGGGTCGTCCAGGCGCACGACGAGGGCGTCGCGCAGCACCGGCGCGTCCACCTCGGACAGCTGGGTGCCGAGCGCGAAACACGCCCAGTCGCGCACGTCGTCGTCGGGGTCGTTGCTCAGCACCAGCAGCGCCCGGACCGTGTCGTCGGGCGCGGCCTCACCCAGGACGCTCGGCAACGCCTGCGCGACGGCCCGCCGGACCCGGGCGTCGGCGTGGTGGATCAGCGGCAGCAGCAGCGGCAGCGCCTCGTCGTCGTAACACCAGGCGACCGCGTCGGCGAGCTCCGCCGGTGACGTGGCCGTGTCGGCGAGCAGCGCGGAGATGGTCCGCGCGGTCGGCTCCACGTCGTCGACCGGTGCCGCCCTCGCCGCTGCCGCTGCCGCGGCAGCCGCCGCAGCCGCCGCCGGGTCGGCCGGGTCGTCCGGGTCGGCCGCCAGGTCGGCCAGGTCCGCGATGACGTCGGCGAGCGGATCCGCCCCGTAGCCGTCCCCCGTCTGCCCGGCACCGATCTGCCACGGGTCGGTCGTCCAGGGTTCGGCGGTCCACGGCGCGTGACCGCCGCCGGCGCCGGGATTCAGCGCGCGGTCGTTCGGCTCGTCCGGTGACGGTCGGGAGGACGCAAGGTCGCTCATCCGAGAGAGTGTGCTCGCCTCGGGCGAGATGTTCCAGAGGGGTTCGTCCCACAGATGGACATCCCCCTGGTCAGAATCGCCCGACCCGACGACATATCGACGTACTCCGGGTGTGCGTCGGGGGGTTCAGCGCCCTCGGCTGTTCAGCCGCAGCGACTGCCACGAGCCGTCCGCCGCCCAGCCGCCATCGACGGAGAGTGTTGCCCCGTTGACGAATCCGGACTTCTCCGGGTCGGCGAGGAAGGCCACCGCCCGGGCGATGTCCTCCGGCTGGGCGAACCGCGCCATCGGCACGTGCTCGGTGATGTCGGTGTCCTCGTACGCGCCCGACGCCTGCGACGCGTCGTCCATCTCCGTCTTCACCCAGCCGGGGCAGACCGCGTTGACCCGGACGCCCCGGCCGCCCCATTCGACCGCGAGGGTGCGGGTCAGGCCGATCAGGCCGTGTTTGCTCGCGTTGTACGCCACCCGGTCCGCGACGCCCATCAGCCCGGCGACGGAGGCGATGTTGACGATCGAGCCCGTCCCGCGCACGAGCATCCGCCGCCCGAAGGCCCGGCACAGCAGGAACGGCCCGGTCAGGTTCACGTCCAGGACCCGCCGCCACTGCGCCGCGTCCGTGTCCTCGGCCGGCGCGATCGAGGCGATGCCGGCGTTGTTCACGAGGACGTCGCAGCCGCCGTACACCGACTCGACCTCCGCCACGAAACGCGCCACCGACGCCTCGTCGGACACGTCGCCGGTGAACATGAGCCCCTCGAGGTCGACCGGCTGCGCGTCGATGACCGCCAGCTGATACCCCTCCTCGGCCAGCAGCTCGGCGATCCTGCGCCCGATCCCCTGCGCCGCGCCGGTGACGACGGCCACTCGCGTTTCTGTCATATGGCGACCATAGACTCGGGGCATGGGACGGGTCGTGGTGGTCGGGGGTGGCATCGCCGGTCTTGCCGCGGCGCACCGGCTCGTGGAGCGCGCCCCGCACCTCGACGTGGTCCTGATCGACCGGAGCGACCGTCCCGGCGGCAAGCTGCGCACCGTCTCCCTGGCCGGTGGCCCTGTGGAGCGCGGCGCCGAGTCGTTCCTGTCCGGCGATCCTTCGGGTGGACCGAGCGCCGCGGTGCGGCTGGCCGGGGCGATGGGGCTCGAGCTGGTGCACCCCGCGACGGGGAAGGCCGCGGTGGCGTTCGGCGGCGCCCTGCACGACCTGCCGGCCGGCACCCTGATGGGCATTCCCGTTCTGGGCTCCGCGGAGCCTCCCGGAAGCGGTCCGTTGCTGCGGGCCGGGCAGGACGTGACCGTCGGCGCGCTCGTGCGGCCGCGGCGCGGTGACCTCGTCGTCGACCGGTTCGTGGAGCCGCTGCTCGGCGGGGTCTATGCCGGCCGCGCCGACCGCCTGTCGCTGCGCATGGCGCTGCCCGCGCTCGCCGACGCCGCCGAGCACTCCGACACGCTCACCGATGCCGTTCGCGCGGCCCTGGCCGCCCGGCGGAGCACCCCTGGCACGCCGGTGTTCAGCGCGGTGCGGGGCGGCATGAGCCGGCTCGTCGACGCGGTCGCCGCCACGCTGCCCGACGTCAGGCTCGGGCTGCCCGTCCGCGAGCTGCGCCGCCACGGCACCGGCTGGCGGCTCACCGTCGGCTCGACCCGCGACCCGTCCACAGTGGACGCCGACGGCGTGGTCCTCGCCGTGCCCGCCGCCCCCGCCGCCCGCCTGCTGTCCACAGTGGACGGGGTGACGGGCGTGCCGCTCGACTACGCCAGCGTCGCGCTCGTCGGCCTCGCCCTGCCGCCGACGAAGCTGCCGGAACTGTCGGGGTTCCTGGTGCCGGCGACGGAAGGGTTCGCGGTCAAGGCCGTCACGTTCTTCGACCAGAAGTGGTCACACCTGCGCCGCCCCGGCCTCACCCTGATCCGCGCCTCGGTCGGCCGGGCCGGCGAGGAGCAGCAGCTGCAGCGCGCCGACGCCGACCTGCTCGACCTGGTCCGCGACGAGGTCGCCCGGCTGCTCGGGGTCGACCGCCTCCCCGACCCGGTCGACGCGGCGGTGTTCCGGTGGGGTGGCGGCCTGCCGCAGTATGAGCCGCACCACCGCGACCGCGTCGCCGCCCTGCGCGCCGCGCTCACCGCCCACCCACCGCTCACGGTCGCCGGCGCCGCCTATGACGGCGTGGGCATCCCCGCCTGCGTCACATCGGGGCAGACCGCCGCCGACACGCTCCTGGACGCCCTGGAAGGATGACGACATGACGAGCTCCGACGAGACCGGGACGAGCAACGCGGCACGCATCCGTGAGCTCAATGACTCGATCCGCTACACGATGTGGTCGGTCTTCCAGGCGAAGACCCCGCTCGACCCCGCCACCCGTGCCGAGACCACCGCCGAGGCGACCGCGTTCCTCGCCGACCTCGCCGCGAAGGACGTCGTGGTCCGCGGCACCTATGACGTCGCCGGTCTGCGCGCCGACGCCGACCTCATGATCTGGTGGCACGCCCCGAGCGCCGAGGCCCTCCAGGAGGCGTATGCCGCACTGCGCCGCACCGCGCTGGGCGCCCACCTCGCCCCCGTCTGGTCCCAGCTGGCGCTGCACCGCCCGGCGGAGTTCAACAAGAGCCACATCCCGGCGTTCCTGGCCGACGAGCACGCCCGCGCCTGGGTCTGCGTCTATCCGTTCGTCCGGTCGTATGAGTGGTATCTCCTGCCCGACGAGGAGCGCCGCGCCATGCTCGCCGAACACGGCAAGATGGCCCGCGGCTATGCGGATGTCCGCGCCAACACGGTCGCCAGCTTCGCGCTCGGCGACTATGAGTGGATGCTCGCCTTCGAGGCCGACGACCTGCACCGCATCGTCGACCTGATGCGCGACCTCCGGGCCTCGACGGCCCGCCGCCACGTCCGCGAGGAGGTCCCGTTCTACACGGGCCGCCGCCGCGACCTCGCCGACCTGATCGCCAACCTCCCGTAACCCCGCCCGCCGCCCGCCGCACGGTCATCCGCGCACGGTCATCCGCTGGACCGGTCCTCCTCGGCGCGCCCCGGGTGCCGTTCGGCCGCCCGCACCTGGGCCGGGGAACCGTCAGCGTCACCCCCGAACTCCTCGCGGATCGGCCGAGGGCGGCTCAGGGCGTCAGCGCGGGCCGGTGCATGGGGATGTGTTCGATGCCGTCCTCCATGAACGTCGGGCCGGACGGTGCGTAGCCGAACCGCTCGTACACCCGCACCGCGGTGGTCTGCGCGTCCAGGACCGACGCGCGAGCGCCGACGATCGAGACCGCCTCCGCCAGGAGGCGGCCCGCCAGGCCCCGGCCCCGCTGCGCGCGGGCGGTGACGACGCGGCCGACGCGGGCGGTGCCGTCGGGTTCGGTGAGGACGCGCAGGTAGGCGATCACGGTGCCCGAAGCGTCCGTGAGCCACACGTGCACCGTGCCCGGTTCGGTGTCGCGGCCGTCGATGTCCGGGTAGGGACAGGCTTGTTCGACGACGAAGACGTCGCTGCGGAGGCGGAGCACGGCGTACAGGGTGAAGACGTCCAGGGAGGCGAACGGGGCGCTGTGCGTGGTCACGGCCTGAGCGTAGCCAGCTGCTCGGCGGCCCTGCGGGCGGCGATGAGGACCGGGTCCCAGACGGGGGCGAACGGGGGAGCGTATGACAGGTCCAGGCCGGTCATCTCCTCGACGGTCATGCCGTGCCAGAGGGCGACGGCGAGGGCGTCGATGCGCTTCGCGGCGCCTTCCTGGCCGACGATCTGGGCGCCGAGGAGGCGGCCGGTGGTGCGCTCGGCGATGATCTTCGTGGTGATGGGGAGGGCGCCGGGATAGTAGCCGGCGCGGGTGGTGGACTCGGTGACGGTGGAGAAGGTGGCGAAGCCGGCGGAGAGCGCCTCGGCGGTGGTGAGGCCGGTGCGGGCGACCTCGTGCGAGCAGATCTTCGACACGGCGGTGCCGACGACGCCGGGGAAGGTGGCGTAGCCGCCGCCGATGTTGATGCCGGCCGCGCGGCCCTGCTTGTTGGCGTGGGTGCCGAGGGCGATCGCCGCCGGGCGCTGTGAGACGCGGTGGAAGACCTCGACGCAGTCGCCGGCGGCCCAGACACCCTCGGCGGAGGTGCGCAGGCGGCGGTCGACGACGATGCCGCCGGTCGCGCCGACCGTGATCCCTGCGTCGGCGGCGAGGGCGCTGTTGGGCCGGGTGCCGAGGCCGAGGATGACGATGTCGGCGGGCAGCGTCCCGTCCGGGACGTGCACGCCGGTGACCCGGCCGCCGGAGGACGCGAAGCCGGTGAAGGGGGTGGACAGGCGCAGGTCGACGCCGAGGCCGCGCAGCGCGTCGGAGACGAGGGAGGCCATGTCGGGGTCGAGGGTGCGCATCGGCTGGTCGGCGGCGTCGATGAGGGCGACCTCGAGCCCGCGGCTGATCATCGCCTCGGCCATCTCGAGGCCGATGTACCCGGCGCCGACGACGACCGCCCTGCGGGGGTTGTGCCGGTCGAGGTACGACAGCAGCCGGATCCCGTCCTCCAGGGTCTGCACGCCGTGGATGCCGGCCGCGTCGGCGCCCGGGACGTCGGGGCGGGCCGGGGTGCCGCCGGTGGCGATGACGAGCTGGTCGAAGGGCTCGGTGTAGGAACTGCCCTGCGAAGCCACGGTCACCGAGCGCGAGTCGAGGGAGATCGCGGTGACCTCGCTGGCGAGGCGCAGGTCGATGTCGAGCTCGCGGAACTGCTCCGGGGTGCGGGCGACCAGGTCGTCGGGGGAGCTCACGTCGCCGGCCACCAGGTACGGGATGCCGCACGCGGAATAGGAGACGTGCCGGCCCTTCTCGAACGCCACGATCCGCAGGTCGCCGACCGGGCGGCGGCGGCGGGCCTGGGAGGCGGCGCTCATGCCCGCGGCGTCGCCGCCGATGACGACCAGACGCTCGGGGGATCCGGAGGAAGAAGTCACCCGATCATTTAATCGTGTCTGTCGGGTGCCGGGATGGCGGCGCCGGTGTCGTCCCAGACGTTTCCGGAATTCGCGCTCAGCGTCGTCTGCGTACTGATGAGGATGGGGCAGACGAACATGCTGCTGCGGCCGAAGCGGTTGTTCACCACGGCGATACCGGTCATCGGGGTGGGTCCGCCGCCGCGGTGGGCGAAGTTGAGCACGCAGTGGCCGCCGTCGAGCCAGTTGTTCTCCACCCGCACGTCGCCGCTGGCGCCGCCCTCCTGGGTGACCTGGTAGGCGGCGTTGGCGTTCGCGCCCGGGTGGAGCACGTTGTGCCGCAGGGTGACCCGGCGTCTGCCGCGGGTGTCGACGGCGTCGTTGACGGTCTCGCCGCCGCCGGGTGCGCCGGTGCGGTAATACGTCAGGTCGTGGATCCAGGAGTCCTGGACGACGACGTCGTTGCCGGCCTTCACGCCGTCGACGGTGCCGTGGATGTTGACCCGGGTCAGGGTGGTGGCGCCGGCCCAGACGCCGTCGAGGCACGCGTTGGGACTGGCCGGGGCGATCTCCACGTCCTCGATGACGGCGCTGCCCTCGACCTGGATGACCGCGGCCGGGCAGCGGGCCGCCCCGCCGCGCACTATCGAGTTGCGGATCGTCACGTTCTTCCCGATGATGCGGACATATCCGCGAATGTCGGCATTGGCGATGACCGCGTTGTCGGCGGACAGCGTCTGGTCGCCGTTGAGCACCGTCAGCGTGGTCCCGGCGATCACGCCCGTGTTGGCCGCGACCGGCTTGCCGCCGCTGCGCGACGCGACCCGCGGTGCGACCGACGGCGACGCGCCGGCGGACACCGAGGGTGACGGTGACGGCGGAAGCGACGGTGCCGGCGAGACCCCGGAGCCGGGCAGGCCGGCCCGTTCCGCGGAGCGGCGCTGCTCGGGCGTCAGGCCGTCCGCCGACGTCCGGTGTCCGGGCTGTGTCAACGGATAGACGAGGATCGCGGTCAGTGCCACCGTTGCGACGCCGGCGACCGCCACGCCGATCGGCCCCCAGTGCAAGCCGCGCCGGTCCGCGCGCCGCCCTGTCGCCGGAAGATCACTCTCGGTGGTCACCGAACCTTTCTAGTGGTACAGGAGTGACGTTGTCCACCTATTGATACACATGTTTACGGAAGTGCCTTCGACATCTGCCGCGAAGTCGTCTCGAACCCCAACGATTCGTACAGGCGCAGCGCCCCGGGATTGTGCCCGAAGACGTTCAGGCCGAGCCGGGTGACGCCACGGGCGCGCAGCTCGGCCTCGGCGGCGAGCATCAGCGCCCGGCCGTGGCCGCGGCGGCGGTGCGCCTCGTCGACGGTGATCTCGAAGATCCACGCCTGCGGCCGTTCGGGTGTCGGCAGCCCGATCCACAGGAACCCGACGACCTCACCCTCGGCCTCGCCGGCCAGCAGCAGCTGTCCCTCGGTGGCGAGGCCGTCGGGCAGCAGCGTCGCGAACTGCCGCTCGATCCGCGCCTCGACCTCGGTCGGCGAGCCGCGCCCCGCCTGGACCTCGTCGACGGCGTACAGCGCCTTGAGCGCGGCGATCCGGACATCGAACTCGGACCGGGTCAGCGGACGGAGTGTGAGCATGACGCTCACAATACGAAGGCGTCGGTCCACAGCTGCCGCGACCGCCCCGACAGCGCGTCGAGCAGGCCGGCCGCCTGCCCGTCGGTGAGCGCGGCGACGAAGTCCACGATCGCCCGGCCGCGGGCCATCGCCATCCGGTCGAGGTCGCCCGACGCGAGGCCGTAGTCCGCCGCCGAGAGGTCGACGAGCTCCGCGTACGCCATGTCGACCAGGTCGTGCAGCCGCCGCGGGAGGCGCGCCGCCTCGTCGGGGTCGACCAGCCACGCGTGCAGCGCCTCGACGAGCGCGCTCAGCAGCCGTGCCTGCCCCCGCTGGTGCAGGGCCAGGTCGGGCCGCTCCAGGACGAACCGGTGGTGCACGAACTTCAGCACCTGCACCTCGTGCCACTGGGCGGTGCCGAGCGCCACGTGCCCGGCGCGCATCGGCGGGTCCTGGAGCACGTTGATGGCGTCGATGAGCCGCCGCGTCCACCGGGCGGAGAAGCGCGCGACGCTCTGCTCCGCCTCGATCGAGCCGTCGAACGGCGCCGCGAGCAGCCCGTCGACGAGCTCCTGCCGCACGTGCTCGACCGCCGCCCAGAACGCGTCGTCGCTGCTGATCCAGCCGTCCTTGCGGAACAGGTCGCGGCGCAGCAGCTCCACCGACCGCCCCGGCCGGCGCGCGGAACCGCGCAACTCAGGAAGGTCCAGGTCGCGCAGCACGGTCGCGTCGCGCTGCCACGCCATCAGCTCGGTGGCGACGGTGCCCTGCTGCAGGACCCCGACGCGGTGGAAGTCCTCGAGGTCGTGGATGGCGTAGGCGATGTCATCGGCGGTGTCCATCACCGACGCCTCCGCGGTCTGCTGCCACTGCGCGAGCAGCCCGTCGAACGGCGCCCGGGCCTGCCGCAGGTCGGCGAGCTCGGTGACGTAGGCGCCGAACTTCAGCGACCCGACCGCGGGGTCCCCGGGGTCGACGCCGGCACCACGCGGTGTCGGACGCATCAGGTGTACGTGCGGCGACGGGTAGGTCCTCCGCGTCCACGGATACTTCGCCATGGCCGCCCGGACCGCGGCGGTCAGGTCCAGCCCGACCGTGGAGCCGCTGATCTCGGTGCTCGTGACGATGCGGTACGACTGCGCGTTGCCCTCGAACCCGTCGGGGAGCCCGAGCCGCTGCCGGGCGAGCCGGTCCAGCACCTGCTCGCCGAGGTGCCCGAACGGCGGGTGCCCGAGGTCGTGCGCGAGCGCCGCCGCCTCCACGACGTCGGCGTCGCAGCCGCCGAGCTTGTCCAGCAGCGCCTGCGACCCGGTGGTGGGGGAGCACAGGCGCTCGACGATGCCGCGGGCGACGCTGGCGACCTTGAGGCTGTGGGTGAGCCGGTTGTGCACCAGCAGACCGGACCCGCCGGGGCTGATCACCTGGGTGACGCCGCCGAGGCGGGCGAAGAACGGCGACGCGACGATCCGGTCACGGTCGGCGCGGAACGGGTTGGCGGTCAGGTCGCCGCCGGACCCGCCGAACAGTCGTGCGTCCCTCATCGTCATGAGGGCTTGCGGACCTCGATGACGAAGCCGCTCGCGGTCACGGCGGCCGCCGGGTGGTGCGCCAGCAGCAGGTCGAGCAGCTTCAACGGGGACAGGATCCAGGTGAGGGGGAGGATCGCCCGGTACAGCCGCATGCTGCCGAACGACAGCAGCATCGCCAGCCACTCCTGCAGCGTCCAGAGCATGCCCGACGTCGGTCCGGCGCCGACCTTGACGCTGAGCACCTCGAACTGCGGGAACTGCTCGCGCAGCCCGACCTCGGTGTAGCGCTGGAAGTCGTACGGCGAGGCGTGGAACGGCTGCATGAACGGCACGAACACCAGCATCCGGCCGCCGGGGCGCAGCAGGCGGTGCATCTCGGCGATGTGCGCGGCCGGGTCCGGCACGTGCTCCAGGACGGCGATGCTGATCCCGCCGGCGAGGCTGCCCTCGGCCAGGGGCACGTTGCGCAGGTCGGTGACGATGTCGACGTTGGGGTAGGTGCCGCCGTCCATGCAGATGACCCGCTGGTCGCGGCGGTGGGTGCCGCAGCCGAAGTCGGCGACGAGGTCCTTGTCGAGGTCGAAGCCGCGCAGGAACGGCATGATCAGGTTGCGGTCCATGACCGGCGACAGGACCTTGATCGCCGTCGGATACACCTTGTTGAACCGCTTCTTGACGAACTCCTTGATCCGGTTCAGCGCGTCGGCGGTGAGCTCGTCGGAGTCGAACCCGCCGAACTTCAGCTGACCGCCGCGCCGCTTGCCCGTGTGGCCGCAGGCCGGGCAGGTGATCGTCTCGCCGCCGTCGAGCCGCAGCGGCGTGCGGCACTCCGGACAGGAGAGGACCTCGGCGAGGCGGGCCTGGCGGCCCGCTGCCGCCGGCTCGGTCACGGGGGCGTCAGTCACAGTGTCGTTCATCATCCCTCAGCGGATCTCGTAGACAGCGATCTGCCCGGCACGGTGCCTGAACTGCGCGAAGTCGCCCAGTGTCGGCGCGAGAGGGGCGTCGTCCGGGTCCGGTGCCTCGTACACGAACAGCCACCGCACACCGTACTGGTCGCGCAGCTTACCGACCGTCGCCGCCGACGGCTGCGCGAAGGCCTGGTCGTTGTCCGTGAGCAGCTGCTGGTTCCAGTACGGCGCCCAGACGGCGTTGGTGCCGGTCTCGGCGGCCACCACGTGGGTGCGGTTGGTGAAGCCCCAGCCCTCGATGAGGAAGCGGCGCTCGGTGTAGGCGGCGAAGGCGAAGTGCCGGTTGTCGCAGACGCCGGGCGGGGTGTCGCTGGCGACGACGCAGTGCGCGTTCGTGGCCACCAGGTCGCTGGGCTTCGAGTGGTCGCGCAGCCAGCGGCCGGCGTCCTTCGTGCCCTCGGGGATGAAGGCCTCGTACTGCTGGACGCCGCGCCAGCCGGTCTGGTTGGCCTCACGGGTCGTCTCGAACAGGTGCAGCAGCGTGGTGACCAGGCAGATCCCGGCGAGGAGGCTCGCATAGACGGTGCCCTTGGCCGGGAACGACGAGCGGCGCACCACCCACACGGCGACCGCCAGCAGCGCGAACACCGCCAGATACGGCCACACCAGGTGGAACGCGGTCTGCGCCGCCCCGCCGACCCGGCCCGGTCGCGGGGTCCACTTCGGGTTGAGCTCGTGGACCACGATGAGGATCGCGGCGCCGGTGCCGATCGCGCCGTACACCCACTTCAGCATCCGTCCGGTCGGGACGTCGTTGGGCGTGATCATCGCCAGGCCGACCACGGCGGCGAGGGACAGGTAGGGCCGGCCGGAGACCATGAACCAGCCCTCGGCACCGCCCTCGTGGCCGAAGATCAGCAGCGCGCCGATGCCGGACAGGCCGATGCCGAACATCAGGATGACCGGGTCGGCGGCGATCTTCAGGTCCGGTCGGCGGCGCTTCGCGAGCTTCGACAGGCCGAGCAGGCCGGGCCAGATGCAGGCCCAGCAGACGAACGTGATCGCGGTGACCAGCAGCAGCCGCCACGGCCCGCCGAGGCCGGGCAGCGCGAACGTGGCCGTGTAGGGCGCGCCGGAGATCCGGGCGAAGTGCAGCGGCTCGATCGCCAGGCCCTGCGCGGCGCCGCCGAACAGCACGAACTGCGCGAACAGCACCGCGAGGAAGGCGATGCCGGAGGTGATCAGCGCCGCCGGGTGGACCCGCTTGCGGGTCAGCATGCGCACGGCGACGACCAGCAGCAGCCCGGCGAGCAGCATCGGCAGGAACGTCGCCTTGCCGCCGGTGACCGCCGCGGTCAGCAGGATCACCAGGGCCCAGCGCTTGCGGTTGCGGTCGGTGAGCACGTCGACCAGTACCAGCGCGAGGCCGGCGAACAGGATGGCGCCGAACGTCTGCGTCGGGCTCGTCCACATCTGCGCCCGCAGCGAGGAGCCGTCCTCGTAGGCGTTGGTGCCGAAGGTGGAGAACCAGCCACCGAGGCGCCACTGGTAGGGCGTCGGGGTGAGCACGAAGTAGGTCGTGACGGCGGCCGCGGCGCCCGCCCACCACTTGCCGGTGAGCCGCTTGCCGAGGACCGCCATGAGCATGAGGAAGCCGAAGACCATCGGCAGCGGCGACAGGCGCAGCAGCAGCACCTGCGGCTCGATCCCGGTGACCCAGGACGTGGAGGCCATCTCGGCGTAGACGAACCAGTGGTAGAGCACCGGCTGCTCCGGCAGCCACGGCGAGGCGAGCGGCATGTGGTGCTTCGCGTCGCCGAGCAATGCCAGGTGGAACGGGGAGTCGCCGTCGGGGCTCAGCATGCCGGGCTCGGCGAGGTCGTGCGTCCGGAAGAACCGGATGATGCTCCAGTAGAAGAGCACGAGCGCGGAGCCCGACAGGATCGAGGAGAACCAGAGCGGGGTCCGCTCCTCGGCGCGGTCGGTGCCGCGCCAGTGCCGCCGCAGCCCGGGCACGGCCGCGAAGACGGCGATCGTGACGATCGGGAACGCTACGTTGAGCAACGGCGCGCCGATCGCCCGCGCGCCGATGTAGATCATGACCTCGCAGGAGTAGCCCACGGCGAGGCCCGCGGCGACGTCCTCGACGAACCAGCCGGGCCGCCCGCGGACCGCCCGCCAGATGAGCATGCCCGGCAGGATGAGCCCCAGGGCGACGTATCCGGCGAAGATCGCGGTCGTCCAGACCGGTACGCCGTAGAACGCGAGGCCGATGAAGATCAATACGCCGAGCACGGCCGGCGGCGCCCAAGCGGGCGGCTTTCGCCGGGCCGGGGCCGACGTCGGTGCCGCTGACGTGGGCTGTTCCACGGTTACTGCCACGTGATCCGCCGTTCCTGTGAGATGACCGTCGCACCCTATCAACGCGTCACTGTCAGTTGGGGGCGCGCGTGCCGCTCGCTCTTCGGTCGATCAAGGTCGCTATGCCGTCCAGGACGCGCGCCAACCCGAACTCGAAGTCGGCGTCGGGCACGTCGTCCGGCACATCGAGTATGCCGGTCGCCAGGAGTCTGCCGATGGCGGGGAACCGGCGGGGGTCGACCAGCTTGCCGAGTAACTGACCGTAGGTGAGCATCGCCTCGTCGGCGGTCGTCCCGGACGCCTGCGCCGCCGCGGTGATGTCGGCGGTCAGCAGTGCCCAGTTCCGGGTGATGCCGCTCACGGTCATGATCGTGGAGAGCTTCTCATATTCCTCCAGGGTGGTCCCGGCGAGGATCTCGAGGCCGTGGTCCATCCAGCCGACCTGGTTGGGCGTCAGCGGCGGCGTGGTGATCGGCACCCGCACGATCCAAGAGTGCCGGCGCAGGATGCCCAGGTGCATGCGACCGAAACGCAGCATCCCCGCGCGCCAGTCCTCGCCCGGCGGCAGGGCCGGCGGCGGCCCGACCGCCGCGTCGACCATCAGGTCGAGCAGCTCGTTCTTGGCCGCGACGTAGCGGTACAGCGACATCGTGGCCGCACCGAGCTCGGCGGCGACCCGGCTCATCGACACCGCGCCGAGGCCCTCCGTCCCGGCCACGTGCACGCCCGCCGCGACGATCCGATCCAGGGTCAGCCCAGGTCGCGGCCCCTTGCCCGGGCGGGTGCGCAGACCCCAGGCGGTGGCGAGGACGGCGGGCAGCTCGTTCTCCATTGACTCAGATCCTACTTCTGCGTATAACTTACGCAGTAGAGCGTACGTCATACGCAATAAAGAATCTTGGAGCGTGGCTCATGCCTCTCGCCGTCGAGGCCGTCGGCCTCACGAAGTCGTACGGCAAACTCGACGTCCTCACCGGCGTCGACCTCGCGGTGCCCGCGGGCACCGTGTTCTCCCTGCTCGGGCCCAACGGCGCGGGCAAGACCACCACGGTGCGCATCCTCGCGACGCTGCTGCGCCCCGACGGCGGCCAGGCCCGCGTCGCCGGCCACGACGTCGTCCGTCAGCGCCGGCAGGTCCGCGGCGCGATCAGCCTCACGGGGCAGTATGCGGCGGTCGACGACCTGCAGAC
Organism: Dactylosporangium sp. NPDC005555; assembly: GCF_040605635.1. Taxonomy (NCBI): domain Bacteria; kingdom Bacillati; phylum Actinomycetota; class Actinomycetes; order Micromonosporales; family Micromonosporaceae; genus Dactylosporangium; species Dactylosporangium sp. NPDC005555. The sequence goes on along the minus strand of NZ_JBEXDG010000067.1, from coordinate 7,085 downwards.
CGGCGCGGAGAACCTGCGCATGATGGGCCGGCTCAACGGCCTCGGCGCGGCCGCCGCCACCCGCAAGGCCGCCGAGCTGCTCGAACGCTTCGACCTCACCGGCGCCGGGAACCGGCGGGCGGGCACCTACTCCGGCGGGATGCGCCGCCGCCTCGACCTCGCCGCCGGGCTCGTCGGCACCCCGCAGGTGATCTTCCTGGACGAGCCGACCACCGGTCTGGACCTCACCAGCCGGCAGGCGATGTGGCAGGTGATCACCGGCCTGGTCAGCACCGGCGTGACCGTGTTCCTGACGACGCAATACCTGGAGGAGGCGGACCGGCTCGCCGACCGCATCGCCGTCGTCGACCACGGCAGGGTCGTCGCCTCCGGCACCCCGGCCGAGCTGAAGCGGCGGTTCGGCGACCAGCGCCTCGACCTGGAGCTCGCCGACCGGACCCGGTTCGACGCCGTGATCACCCTGCTCGGTGCGCGCGTCGTGCAGTCCGACCCCGACCGGCTGACCATCGGCGTCACCACGGACGGCAGCGCGGCGCACGTCCGCGCCGTCCTCGACGAGATCGACCCGCAGCGCGTCGCCGTGCGCCGCTTCTCCCTGCACAGCGCCACGCTCGACGACGTGTTCCTCGCCCTGACCACTCCCGTCCTGAAGGAGTCCGTCAATGTCTGACATCGCCACCGCTCCCGTCCAGTGGCTCACCATGGGCAGCCGTTCGCTGCGGCTCGGCCGGCGCAACGTCGAGGCGCTGATCATGTCGCTGGTGCTGCCCGTGATGCTGATGGTCGTCTTCGTGTACCTCTTCGGCGGCGCCATCGACACCGGCACCGCGTACGTCACCTACGTCGTGCCCGGCGTCATGCTGCTGTGCGTCACGTTCGGCTCGGCGATGACCGCGGGCTCCGTCGCCAACGACATGACCGGCGGCATCATCGACCGGCTGCGGTCCCTCGACGTCGGCGGGCCGGCCATCCTCGCCGGTCACGTCGCCGCGAGCATCGCCCGTAACGTGTTCTCCAGCGCCCTGGTCTTCGGGGTCGCGTTCGCCATCGGGTTCCGGCCGCACGCCTCGGCGGCCCAGTGGCTCGCCGCCGCCGGGATCCTGGTGCTGACGATCGCCGCCGTGTCGTGGCTGTCGGCGGCGCTCGGGCTGTTCGCGTCCTCACCCGAGGCGGCCAGCGGCTACACCTTCGGGATCACCTTCCTGCCGTACGCCAGCAGCGCCTTCGTCCCGATCGACACCATGCCCTCGTGGCTGCGCGGATTCGCCGGCAACCAGCCGGTCACGCCGATCACCGAGAGTCTGCGGGGACTGCTGCTCGACCAGCCGGTCGGCTCCGCGCCGTGGAAGGCGGTCGCGTGGTGCCTGGCGATCATGGTGGTGTCGGTGGCCGCGACGGCCCTGCTCTTCCGTGCCAAAACCCGCGGTTAGCCGGGATCGCCATGACCACCTGGCCCGGTCGATCTCCGGAGCGCGCGGTGGTCATGACGGATCCGTGCATGTCTAGCTGGATGCCGGATCCAGCTTGATCGACAGGCTGTTGACGCAGTGGCGGGTGTTCTTGTCGGTCATCCGCTCGCCCCGGAACACGTGGCCCAGGTGCGAGTCGCACCGGGCGCAACGGATCTCGGTGCGGGCCATGCCCATGCTGCGGTCCTCGATCTCCTTCACGGTGCCGGGGATCGCGTCGTCGAAGCTCGGCCAGCCGCAGTGCGAGTCGAACTTCGAGGTGCTCTCGAAGAGCTGGGCGCCGCACGCGCGGCAGTTGTAGACACCCTCGGTCTTGGTGCTGACGTATTCCCCGCTCCACGGCGCCTCGGTGCCCGCGCGGCGCAGGACCCGGAACTCGTCCGGGGACAGCCGCACGCGCCACTCGGCATCGGTGGTGGGCAGGTCGACAACTGGCTCGGTCATGCCTCAACGGTAGGCGGCGCGGGGCGGGGCGACCATTACGGCCCGCGAACACGATTTCTGTGCTGCGCGCGCGACGTCTCCGCCGCCGCCTCGTTGGACCGACGAAAGCCGTGATTCGGACTTTTCATGGCACATCGGTCGAATGGACGGGGTACGACAACGATGAGGCTGCTCTACAAGGCCGTTGCGGTCGGCGCGGCCGGTGCCGCGGGCATCACGCCACTGGCCACCGCGGCGCACGCCGGACTCGCGGCACACGAGCTGCGGGTGGACGGCTGCGGGACGTCTTGGGACTCGCGGAGCGGCAACCTCGAACTCTGCGCCGACGGCGAGACGTCCCACCCGGGCACCGGCCCCGCCGGCTACGGCCCGAGCGACACGAACGACTGGCAGTACGACAGCCCGACCACCGCCGGCACGGGCGGCCCGTTGTACGCGGGCCACGGCACCGGCGACGACGACGCCCCCGGCTACGGCAGCGGCCACGGCGGCCACGGCTCGGGTAACGGTGGCTACGGTAACGGCGGCCACGGCTCGGGTAACGGTGGCTACGGTAACGGCGGTCACGGCTCGGGTAACGGTGGCTACGGTAACGGCGGTCACGGCTCGGGTAACGGCGGCCACGGCAACGGCGGTCACGGCTCGGGCAACGGCGGCGGCTCCGGGCACGGCGGCAACGGCGGCCATGGCAACGGCGGCGGCTACGGCGGACCGGGTGGCTCGCACAACGGCGGCGGTGGCGGCAACGGGCACGGCAACGGTGGCACCACACCTGGTGGCGGCGGCGGTACCGGCAACGGCGGCACGACCCCCGGTGGCGGCGGTGGCAACGGCAACGGTGGCACCACACCCGGTGGCGGGGGCGGGTCGACCCCGGGCGGCGCGACGCCCGGCGGTGGCGGCGGGAACGGCAACGGCAACGGTGGCACAACACCCGGCGGCGGCGGTGGCAACGCGAACGGTGGCACAACACCCGGCGGAACAGGCTCGGGCAGCGGTGGTCCTGGAGTGCCCGGCGTCCCGGCCGGATCCGGGGCGGGTGCGGCGACCGGCACCGCCACGGCCACCGGCACCCTGCCCGTGACCGGCACGTCGTCGCTGATGACGACGGTCGGGTTCGCGTTCATCATCGGCGGGGCCGGCATCCTGTACCTGACCCGGCTCGGCGACAAGGGCGACGAGCCGACCCGGCAGCGCACCCCCAGGACCCCGGCCCGGCCGGCGGCGCCGATGCCGCGGCGCAGGCCGAGCCCGCAGGCGACCCGGCGGTCATGACGGTGTCGTGGGGCACCACGGCGGTGACCGGCGCGTAGGGTGCTTGGCATGGCCGCCAGTGTGTTGGAGATCGAGGTCGCAGGACGGAAGGTCCGGCTGACCAGTCCCGACAAGGTGATGTTCCCGGAGCGCGGGTTCACCAAGCGCGACGTGTTCGAGTATTACGTCGCGGTCGGCGACGGCATCATGCGGGCGCTGGGCAACCGGCCGACGACCTTGCAGCGGTTCCCGGAGGGGCTCGCCGGCGAGACGTTCTTCCAGAAGCGGGTCCCCGCCAAGGGGGTCCCGCCGTGGCTGGAGACGGCGCAGATCGCGTTCCCCAGCGGGCGCAAGGCCGACGAGCTGTGCCCCGTCGACCTCGCGCACGTGGCGTGGGCGGCGCAGATGGGCACGATCGTGTTCCACCCGTGGCCGGTGCGCAGGGAGCACGCCGACCACCCCGACGAGCTGCGCATCGACCTGGACCCGCAGCCGGGCACGGACTTCGCCGACGCGGCCGTCGTCGCGGGCGAGCTGAGGGCGGTGCTCGACGAGCTCGGCTGGAAGGGCTGGCCGAAGACCAGCGGCGGCCGCGGCGTCCACGTGTACGTGCGGATCCAGCCGAACTGGACGTTCGTCGAGGCACGGCGGGCCGTGATCGCGCTGGCGCGCGAGGTCGAGCGCCGCCGGCCGGACCTCGTCACCACCAAGTGGTGGAAGGAGGAGCGCGGCGAGCGGGTCTTCGTCGACTTCAACCAGATGGCGCGGGACCGCACGATCGCGTGCGCGTACTCGCTGCGGGCCAACGCCCGGGCGACGGCGTCGACGCCGCTGCGCTGGGAGGAGCTGCCCGACGTCGAGCCCGACGACTTCGACCTGCGCACCGTGCCGCAGCGGATCGCGAAGCTCGGTGACGCGCACGCCGGCATCGACGACGTCGCGCACGACATCACGCCGCTGCTGGAGTGGGCGGAGCGCGACGCCGCGAACGGCGAGGGCGACATGCCGTATCCGCCGGAGTATCCGAAGATGCCGGGCGAGCCGATGCGGGTCCAGCCGAGCCGGGCCCGCCCCGTCGAGTAGCGGCTACTTGTCGCAGGTGAGGTTCGTCGCCGGGACGCGCAGGTCGATCAGGTAGCGGTTCACGGCGTCGATCACGCAGCCGGTCTTGGGATAGGCCGTGTGGCCTTCGCCCTTCCACGTGACCAGCGTGCCGACGCCCAACATCTTCGCCAGGGCCGGCGCCTGCTCGTACGGGGTGGCCGGGTCGCCGAGCGTGCCGATGACGACGATCGGCGCCGAACCGGTCGCCCCGCCGGCCGGGTACGGGTCGCGCTTGCCGGGCCACTGCGCGCAGATGAGGTTCAGTGCGAGCGCCCCGCCGAACAGCGGGTACTTCTGCCGCCACTGCGGCTGCAGCGCCTTGGCCTGCTCGACCGTCGGGGTGTCGTCGCTGTCCGCGCAGCCGACGGCCGCGTTGGCGTCGAACATGTTGGTGTATTTGCCCTGCGGGTCCCGTTCCGCGTACGAGTCGGCGAGCTGGAACATCTTCTCCGGCTTCCCCGCGCGCAGGTCCTGCATCGCAGTGGCCAGCGACCGCCAGCTCGACTCGCTGTACAGCGACGACACCACCGCGGTGAAGACCCAGCCGGTGGTCGCGCTGCGCCCTTTGCCCTGCACGGGACTCGTCCGCGCGTCCGCGATCGCCTTCGTCACGACGGCCCGCGGATCGGGGCCGATCGGGCAGGAGCCCGCGTTGGCCTTGCACCAGGTGCTGAAGTTGTCGAAGGCGTGCTCGAACCCGGCGGCCTGCTTCTCCGCCGAGTCCCGCATCGACAGCGTCGGGTCGACCGCCCCGTCGAGGACGAGCGCGCGGACGTTCTTCGGGAACAGCTGCGCGTACACGGCGCCGAGCAGCGTGCCGTAGCTGTAGCCGAGGTACGTCAGCTGCCGCTCTCCGACCGCGGCGCGCATCGCGTCCATGTCCCGGGCCGTCTGCTCGGTGGAGAAGTACCGCAGGGTGTCGCCGTACTTGTCGCCGCAGCTCTGCGCCAGCTTCCGGGTCAACGCGACCGACTCGCCGAACGCCGCGTCCGTCTGCGGGTCGGGGTCGATGCCGAAGTTGGCGTCGAGGTCGGCGTCGGAGAAACATTTCACCGGCGACGACCGGCCGATGCCGCGCGGGTCGAACCCGATCACGTCGAAGCGCCGCACGACCTCCGCAGGCAGGTACACCGACCGGTAGACGGCGTAGTCGAACCCTGACGCACCGGGCCCGCCCGGGTTGATGAACAGCGAACCGACCCGGTCCCGCTGTGTCGTCGACCGGCCCCGGACCAGCGCGACGTCGAACGTGCCGGACCCTTCCGGGTTGTGCCAGTCCTGCGGGACCTTCACCGTCGCGCAGTCGTACTTCACGTTCTGCGGCGGGCTGGCGAAGATCCCCTTGTAGACGTCGGGGCACGACTTCCACTGCGCCGGGTCGACCTTGACGCCGTCGGCCGTCGACGCGCTCGCCGACGGCTCGGCCAGCCGACGGCCCTCCTGCGCCGGGTCCGCAGGGAGCGTGCAACCCCCCAATGTCGCCGCGACGAGCAGGACCGCCAGCGCCTTTCTCAAGGCCGCCCTGCCAGCACGGACTCGACGTCGAAGCGGATCGGGCGGTCGAGCTGGTCGTAGGTGCACGAGAGCGGCTCCCGGTCCGGCCGCCAGCGCTTGAACTGCGCGGTGTGCCGGAAGCGGTCGCCTTCCATGGCGTCGTAGCCGACCTCGACGACGAGCTCGGGACGCAGCGGCACGAACGACAGGTCCTTCTTGCCCGACCAACGGCTCAGCCCGCCCGGCAGCCTCGTCGCGGCGTCGCCGGCGGGGACCGCGTCGAGACTCGCGGCGGCCGCGCCGGGCACCTGACCCGCCCAGTTCCACGGATGGTCGACGATGTCCTCGCGGTACGCCGCGAGCTCCTCGACCAGCTCGGCCCGGCGTTCCCTGGTGAACGACGCGGCGACCCCCACGTGGTGCAGGCGGCCCTCCTCGTCGTACAACCCCAGCAGCAACGACCCGACGATCGGCCCGTCCTTGTGCCACCGGAACCCGGCCACGACGGCGTCAGCGGTCCTCGCGTGCTTGATCTTGTACATGGTGCGTTTGCCCGGCTCGTAGGCGCCTGCGGCGGGCTTCGCGATGACCCCGTCCAGCCCGGCGCCCTCGAACCGCTCGAACCAGTCCCGCGCTACCTCGATGTCCGTGGTCACCGGCGTCACGTGCACCGGCGGCCGGACGTGCTCGAGGGCGTCCTCCAGCCTGGCTCTGCGCTGTGCATACCCCACCTCGACCAGCGACTCGTCACCGATCGCCAGGAGGTCGAACGCGACGAACGACGCCGGCGTCTGCTCCGCCAGCATGTTCACCCGCGACGCGGCCGGATGGATCCGCTGCCCGAGCAGCTCGAAGTCGAGCTTCGGCTCGCCCTCACCGCGCCGGATCACGATGATCTCCCCGTCGACCACGCACCGCTCCGGCAGCTGCGCCAGGGCCTGGGCGACGACCTCGGGGAAATAGCGCGTCAGCGTCTTGCCACCCCGGCTGGCCAGCTCGACCTCGCCGCCGTCACGGAACACGATGCAACGGAACCCGTCCCACTTCGGCTCGAAGCTCATCCCCTCCGCGCTCGGCAGGCTGGGAATGCTCTTGGCCAGCATCGGCTCAACGGGCGGCATCACCGGCAGATCCACCCTGCCACAGTAGCGGGCCCGCCCCCGTCACAGGCGCCGTGTCGCCCGCCGCGCGGGTTTCCATGATCCGGAAGACTTCGTGCTGCCACGGCGCAATGCCGGTGAGTTAAGGATTTGCGTCGAGGGTTGTCGATGCCGCGTGGCGGCTTGCGCAGCAACGAAGCTCCCGTTACACATGCTGTCG